>NC_016586.1:0-10000 GCF_000283655.1 Azospirillum lipoferum 4B
AAGGAACCACAACACGGCAACGTGAACAGCAACGAGCGCGCAGCGCTCGTTGCTGTGTCCCTAACGGGACGGGATCATGGACAAGTGAAGATGAAGTGCAAGTGACCGAGGACGCTCCTCGGCCGGCAAGCTCACAAGGCGCGCTGGCTGGGAGTAGCATCGAACGGCGGAAACAGTTGGCCCTGTCGGTCAGCTCGCGAGCAGGCTTGTTCCTGCGCGTGGCGCAAGCGTTTTCGTTGGAGTTGAGATCAAGCGTCTGAAGGGCATCTGGTGGATGCCTTGGCACTGAGAGGCGATGAAGGACGTAGCACGTTGCGATAAGTCACGGGGAGCCGCGAGCAGGCATTGATCCGTGAATTTCCGAATGGGGAAACCCACCGCGTCAAGCGGTATCCCACACTGAATCCATAGGTGTGGGAAGCGAACCCGGCGAACTGAAACATCTAAGTAGCCGGAGGAAAGGACATCAACCGAGACTCCGCTAGTAGTGGCGAGCGAACGCGGACCAGGCCAGTCATTCGATCTACATAACCGGAACCGTCTGGAAAGTCGGGCCATAGCGGGTGATAGCCCCGTACGGATAAACCGGATCGAATGCTCGAGTAGGGCGGGGCACGTGAAACCCTGTCTGAACATGGGGGGACCACCCTCCAAGCCTAAGTACTCCTCAGTGACCGATAGTGCACCAGTACCGTGAGGGAAAGGTGAAAAGCACCCCGACAAGGGGAGTGAAACAGTTCCTGAAACCGGATGCCTACAAGCAGTCGGAGCCTCTTCATGGGGTGACGGCGTACCTTTTGTATAATGGGTCAGCGACTTAGAGTATGCAGCGAGCTTAAGCCGGTAGGTGGAGGCGCAGCGAAAGCGAGTCTGAATAGGGCGACCGAGTTGCATGCTTTAGACCCGAAACCTGATGATCTAGCCATGGGCAGGTTGAAGGTGCGGTAACACGCACTGGAGGACCGAACTCACGCCTGTTGAAAAAGTCGGAGATGACCTGTGGCTAGGGGTGAAAGGCCAATCAAATCAGGAAATAGCTGGTTCTCCGCGAAAGCTATTTAGGTAGCGCGTCGCGTATTGCCGCGGGGGGTAGAGCACTGGATGGGCTAGGGGGGCGCGAGCCTTACCAAACCTAACCAAACTCCGAATACCCGTGAGCAGAGCGCGGCAGACAGACGGTGGGTGCTAAGGTCCATCGTCGAGAGGGAAACAGCCCAGACCGCCAGCTAAGGTCCCCAAATCACGGCTAAGTGGGAAAGGATGTGGGAAGGCCATGACAACCAGGAGGTTGGCTTAGAAGCAGCCATCCTTTAAAGAAAGCGTAATAGCTCACTGGTCTAGTTAAGCCGGCCTGCGCCGAAAATGTATCGGGGCTCAAGCCGTGTACCGAAGCTGCGGGTGTGATCTTCGATCACGCGGTAGCGGAGCGTTCCGTAAGCCTGCGAAGGGTGTCCGTGAGGCCGCCTGGAGGTATCGGAAGTGAGAATGCTGACATGAGTAGCGACAAACAGTGTGAGAAACACTGTCGCCGAAAGTCCAAGGGTTCCTGCGCAAGGTTAATCCACGCAGGGTGAGCCGGCCCCTAAGGCGAGGCCGAAAGGCGTAGTCGATGGGAACCAGGTTAATAGTCCTGGGCCTGGCGGAGGTGACGGATGGGAAAGCGTGTATGTCCTTATCGGATTGGACATGCTGTGGACCTGTTCCAGGAAATAGCCCCGCCGTATAGACCGTACCCCAAACCGACACAGGTGGACTGGTAGAGTATACCCAGGCGCTTGAGAGAATGGTGTTGAAGGAACTCGGCAAATTGCCCTCGTAACTTCGGAAGAAGAGGGCCCCGTTGTGGCGCAAGCCATGGCGGGGGGCACAGACCAGGGGGTAGCGACTGTTTACTAAAAACACAGGGCTCTGCGAAGCCACACAAGGCGACGTATAGGGTCTGACGCCTGCCCGGTGCCGGAAGGTTAAGAGGAGAGGTGCAAGCCTTGAATTGAAGCCCCGGTAAACGGCGGCCGTAACTATAACGGTCCTAAGGTAGCGAAATTCCTTGTCGGGTAAGTTCCGACCTGCACGAATGGCGTAACGACTTCCCCGCTGTCTCCAACACCAACTCAGCGAAATTGAACTCTCCGTGAAGATGCGGAGTTCCCGCGGTCAGACGGAAAGACCCCGTGCACCTTTACTACAGCTTTGCAGTGGTGCTAGGGACTTCATGTGTAGGATAGGTGGGAGGCTTGGAAGCCTGGGCGCCAGCCCGGGTGGAGCCAACCTTGAAATACCACCCTTGAAGTCTCTGGCATCTAACCGTGGCCCGTTACCCGGGTCCGGGACCCTGCATGGCGGGTAGTTTGACTGGGGCGGTCGCCTCCCAAAGTGTAACGGAGGCGCGCGATGGTGGGCTCAGAGCGGTCGGAAATCGCTCGTCGAGTGCAATGGCATAAGCCCGCCTGACTGCAAGACTGACAAGTCGAGCAGAGACGAAAGTCGGCCATAGTGATCCGGTGGCTCCACGTGGACGGGCCATCGCTCAACGGATAAAAGGTACGCCGGGGATAACAGGCTGATGACTCCCAAGAGTCCATATCGACGGAGTCGTTTGGCACCTCGATGTCGGCTCATCACATCCTGGGGCTGGAGCAGGTCCCAAGGGTTCGGCTGTTCGCCGATTAAAGTGGTACGTGAGCTGGGTTTAGAACGTCGTGAGACAGTTCGGTCCCTATCTGCCGTGGGTGTCGGAGTTTTGCGAGGATCTGTCCCTAGTACGAGAGGACCGGGATGGACATACCTCTGGTGCACCGGTTGTCACGCCAGTGGCATGGCCGGGTAGCTAAGTATGGACGGGATAACCGCTGAAAGCATCTAAGCGGGAAACCCACCTCTAAACCAGAGCTCCCTTGAGAGCCGTGACAGACCATCACGTCGATAGGAGGCATGTGGACGGGCAGCAATGCCTGAAGCTAAGCCTTACTAATCGCTCGATCGGCTTGATCTCGACACCACAAACCGCGCCATGCGCAGCAGCAAGCCTGCTTGAAGGCCCTGCTTGACGCAACACCGCCAGTTCGATACTCCTCACTCACTTGCACGACAGCGAATGCGCTTCGGAAAGCGTCGGTCTTGAGCCTTGGTGACCTGGTGGTCATGGCGAGGTGTCAAACACCCGATCCCATCCCGAACTCGGCCGTGAAAAGCCTCCGCGCCAATGGTACTGCGTCTTAAGACGTGGGAGAGTAGGTCGCCGCCAGGTCACTCAGCCTCAAGAGACGCCAAACCCGAAGCACAAACGCTGGCATCTTCGCACATATCCGAAACGCCCCGGTTCTCACGAGCCGGGGCGTTTTTCGTGTTGCGTGAGCGATCTTTTTCACCATGCGGAAAGCCTGCCGCCGATTTGCGGCAGATCAATCGTTCCCGGTTTTCTGCTCCCTACTCTTTCTTCACCGCACAACATCAAGGGGGAGCGAAACCATGAAGGCAATCGATCTGATGACGCCGCGGGTCATCACCATCGGCACGGACGCGACTGTCGCCGATGCGGCCAGGAAGATGCTGGAGAACAATATCAGCGGCATGCCCGTGCTGGATGCTGCCGGCAAGGTGGTCGGCATCATCAGCGAGGGCGACCTGCTGCGCCGGGTGGAACTCGGGACCGAGCGCCACCGCTCCTGGTGGCTGGGACTGGTATCCGGCGGCACTCTGCCGGCGGAGGACTTCGTCAAATCCCATGCCCGCAAGGTCGCGGACGTCATGACCGCCCATGTCACCACCGTCGACGAGAATGCCTCGCCCGAGGAGGTGGTGCGGTTGATGGAAACGCGGCGAATCAAGCGCGTGCCGGTGGTCCGCCAGGGCACCTTGATCGGCATCATCAGCCGGGCGAACCTGCTGCGTGCCTTGGCCAGCGTCTCGCCGGAGACCCCGGCGGCGGCCCCTGACGACCGTGTGCTGAAGGAGCGTGTCTCTGCGGCGGTGAAGGAACTGTCCTGGGATTCGCGGTCGCATGACGCCATCGTCGTCCGCAACGGCGTCGTTCATCTCTGGGGCTTCATCAGCAGCGCGTCCCAGCGCGATGCCATACGCGTTGCGGCGGAAGGCGTTCCCGGCGTGAAGGCGGTGGAGAACAACATCCAGGTCGTCGATCCGGCGGAAAGCGGGGCCTGGGGTCTGTAACGGAGCCGGTGGTTTGGTTGGGCATGGCCGGTCTACTCCGGCCATGCCCGCCATCCCGAACGGGTCAGATCCGACCCGGCAGCCGCGCGCCGACGAGGTGGGTCGCCTGCGCCCCATATTCGTAGGCGGCTTCACGCACCGCACGGCCGGCGACCGTATCCGGGGCCGTGTCGGGAAGCGGCATCTCCGCGTCGGTGAGTTTGCCGGTGATGCGGTCGGCAAGGCAGCGGCCGAGAACCGTGCCGGGCGCGATGCCGCGGCCGTTGTAGCCGCTGAAGCCGATCACGTTGCGGCCCAGCCGGTGGAAACGGGGCAGGTTGTCCTTGGTCATCCCGATCTGCCCGTACCATTCGGACTCGAACCGCACCGGACCGAGCTGCGGGAACAGAGCGGCAAGCGAGCGCTGCGCCCAAGCCCGGTGCACCGCGATGCCCGTTCCCCGCAATGCGCCGACGCTGCCGAACACCAACCGTCCCTGACGGTCGAACCGGTAGGAGCTGAGCACCGATTTGGTGTCCCACACCCCCTGCCGCTCCGGCAATATGGCTTTCCGCATCGCGTCGGACAGCGGCTCCGTCGCCAGATTGAAGTAGGGCAGGTGGACCTGCTCGGTGCGAAGCTGCACCCAGGGGCCGATGCTGTAGGCGTCGGTGGCGACGATCACCCAATCGGCCAACACACTGCCGGTGGCGGTCTTCACCTCCCATTTGCCGCCGGTTTCGCTTGCCGACTGGACGGGGCTGCGGGTGAAGATGCGGGCACCCGCCTTCACGGCGGCGGCGGCCAGCCCGCGGGCATAGGCCAGCGGCTGGATGGTGCCGGCCCGCAGGTCGAGAAGCGAGCCGGTATAGGCCCTGGTGCCGACCTTCTCCGCCGTTTCCGCGGCGTCGAGCAGGCGCACGGGCGCCCCGCGCTTCTGCCAGATCGCCGCCCGCTGCTCCAGTTCGCGCAAGCCCGCGGGACCGACGCCGCAGTGGAGGGTGCCGCTGCGCTCGTCCTCGCAGGAGATGGCGTGCTTCTTGATCAGATCGAACACGGCGCGCGGAGCATTCCCGAGCAGCTCGATCAACCGCTCGCCATAGACCGGCCCCAGCGTGTTGACGAGTTGGTCGGGCATCACCCACATGCCGGCGTTGACCAGCCCGACATTCCGCCCGGCGCCGCCGAAGCCGATCTCCACCGCCTCGACGACCACCGCGTCGACGCCGCTTTCCGCCAGATGCAGGGCGGCCGACAGGCCGGTGTAGCCGGCCCCGACGATCACCACGTCTGCCCTGACCGCGCCGCTCAGCGGCGTGGTCGGTGGCGCCGGCGGTGCCGTCCGTTCCCAAAGCCCATGCGACCGCGGATCGTTCAGCATTCCCTGTGGTCCTTTTCCCGTGTTCTTGCCCGCCTGTCATTCCCGGCCGGAAACACCGCCCGGACCGGTTCCGTGAGCGCAGCGGGTCGCCGTCTCAACGGACAGCTGGGAAGATTCGCTTGCCTACCCCCTTCGACAAAGTGATGTTTGCTCAACCAGTCATTCCCCATGAGAATGAGATGCAGAGCCCCCGCCGCTTCCTCCCCTCTCTGTCCCTTCTGACTGCGTTCGAGGCGGCGGCGCGGACCGGCAGCATCACCGCGGCGGCGAAGGAGCTGTCCCTGACCCAGAGCGCCGTCAGCCGCCAGATCAAGGCGCTGGAGGAGTTGCTGGACGTCGAGCTGTTCCACCGCGAACGGCAGACCATCCGCCTGACCGCAGGCGGGGAGTATTATGTGCGGGAAGTGCGCGATGCACTGCGCAAGATCAGCACGGCGTCGCTCAACCTGCGCGCCAACCCCTATGGCGGCACGCTGAGCGTCGCGATCCTGCCGACCTTCGGGGTCCGCTGGCTGGCGCCGCGGCTGCCTGACTTTCTGACGCAGAATCCGGGTGTGACCATCAATCTGGTGACGCGCATGGCGCCCTTCGATTTCCGGCTGGATCCCGTCGACGTGGCGATCCATTTCGGCCGGCCGGACTGGCCTGGCGGGGAGATGGCGCTGCTGCGCCGGGAAACCGTCATCCCCGCCTGCAGCCGCGATCTGCGCGACCGTTTCGCTTTTCGGCAACCCGGCGACCTGCGCCTTGCCCCGCTGCTGCACCTGACCAGCCGCCCCGATGCCTGGGAACGCTGGCTGACCCTGCACGATACGCCGGCCGATGGCGTGCACGGCATGCTGTTCGACCAGTTCGGCACCACCATCCAGGCGGCGGTCGCCGGGCTGGGGGTGGCGCTGCTGCCGCTTTTCCTGATCGGGGAGGAGTTGCGGTCGGGGCAGCTGGTGCCGGCTCTCGACCTGCCGATGGAAAGCGAGGACGCCTATTATGTCGTGTGGCCGTCGGAACGGGCGAGCTATCCGCCGCTCGCAGCCTTCCGCGATTGGATCCTGACGGAAAGCCGGGAGGAAACCCATGGAGTGCCGTCGCACGCAACATCATGAGCTTTCCTCATCAAGTCGGTAAAAACAATCGCAATCCAATGCGGCGCTTCGTTGCTATAGCTGGGCCATGGGAGGGGCCGGGAGAGCGACCGGACCGGTCCGACGCAGGCAACGCGAGCGAGATTTGCAATGAGTGCCCAGAGTTTCATCGACCCCGGCTTCATCGGCCCCGATGCGATCCGTACCTTGTTCTCCACCGCCATGTCGGAGATGTACCGGACGGAGGTGCCCGCCTATCAGACGCTCGTCGAACTGGTTTGCGAAGTAAACGAGGCGGTGCTGGCCGCCGACCCGGCGGAGCGCCACCGGCTGGAGGCCGCGGGCGGTCTCGCCCGCATCACGGAGGAGCGTCACGGCGCGATCCGGCTCGGCACCGCGAATGAGCTGTCCACCATGCGCCGCCTGTTCGCGGTGATGGGCATGCAGCCGGTCGGCTATTACGACCTGTCGGAAGCCGGTGTTCCCGTCCATTCCACCGCCTTCCGTCCGGTGACCGACGAGGCGCTGAGCCGCAATCCGTTCCGTGTCTTCACCTCGCTGCTGAGGCTCGACCTGATCGCCGACGCGGGACTGCGGCAGGAGGCGGAACAGGTGCTGGCCGCGCGCAGCATCTTCACCGCCGGTTGCCTCGCCCTGATCGAAAAGGCCGAGGCGGCCGGCGGGCTGACGGAGGAGGAGGCCACCCGCTTCGTCGCGGAGGCGCTGGAAACCTTCCGCTGGCACAGCCGGGCCAATGTGCCGCTGGAGCTCTACAAGCGGCTGCATGACGCCCATCGGCTGATCGCCGATGTCGTTTCCTTCAAGGGACCGCACATCAACCATCTGACCCCGCGCACGCTGGACATCGACGCAGTGCAGCGGATGATGCCGGAGAAGGGCATCGCGCCCAAGGCGGTGGTGGAAGGTCCGCCGACCCGGCGCTGCCCCATCCTGCTGCGCCAGACCTCCTTCAAGGCGCTGAGCGAGCCGGTCGATTTCCGCGATGGCAACGGCTGGCGTTCGGGCGTCCACACCGCGCGTTTCGGTGAAATCGAACAGCGCGGCATCGCGCTGACGCCGAAGGGCCGTGCGCTGTACGACGCCTTGCTGCAGGATTCTCGTCGACTCGTCGCCCCTGCGGCCGACGGATCCAATGCCGCCGAGTATATGGCGGCCCTGCAGGAGGTCTTCGCTCCGTTCCCAGACAGCTGGGAGGAAATCCGCCGCCAGCAGCTCGGCTATTTCAGCTATTCCCTGACCGAGGCCGGACGGCGCAACCCGCCGGCACCGGATGCCGATCTGGAGGCGCTGATCGCGGCCGGTCTCGTCCGGTTCGATCCGGTGGTCTATGAGGATTTCCTGCCGGTCAGCGCCGCCGGTATCTTTCAGTCCAACCTGGGCGACGATGCACAGCAGGATTTCTCCGCCAGCCCGAACCAGCAGCGCTTCGAAGCCGATCTCGGCACTCCCGTCCTGAACCCGTTCGACCTCTATGCGGAGATCGAACGGGCCTCCATCGATGCCTGCCTGTCGGCGATGAGCCCGGCGACGGCGTAGGTCATACTGCAACCGCGGTGGCGGGCCGGAAGGCGCCCGCCGCCAGCCAGTCTTCGAAGGCCGCCGGCGCGAGCGGGCGGGAGAACAGGTAACCCTGTCCGAGGTCGCAGCTGTGCAGGCGCAGCCACTCATAGGCTTCGACGGTCTCCACCCCCTCCGCCACCACCCGATAGCCGAGATCGTGGGCAAGCTCGATGGTGGAGCGGACCATGATCTGGTCGCTGCGCTCGGTGGCGATGGAGCGGATGAAGCGCTGATCGATCTTCACCGCCGTCGCCGGGATGTCCTTCAGGTAGGACAGCGCGCTCTGGCCGGTTCCGAAATCGTCGATCTCGACCTCGATCCCCAGCCGGCGCAGTTGGTCGAGCTGCCGGTCGACCACCGCCCGGTCGGTCATCAGCGCGCTTTCCGTCACCTCGAAATCGATCCAGTCCGCCTGCACCCCGTGCCGGTCCAGCATGGCGGCCACCCGGTCGGCGAAGTCGTTGGCCCCGAGATCCAGCATCGAGATGTTGATCGAGACCGGCAGCGCGATCCCGCGTCGGCGCCACCGTGCGATCTGGACCAGCACTGCCCCGATCACCCACTCGGTCAAAGGGCGCACCAGCGCCGTCCGCTCGGCCAGCGGCACGAACTCCGCCGGAGAGATCGGCCCCAGCTCCGGATGGGTCCAGCGCAGCAGCGCCTCGGCCCCCATGCAGGTGTCGGTGCGTAGGTCGATCTTGGGCTGGTAGGCGATGTGCAGCTGCCCGCCGCGCCCCGTGGCGGTACCGGTGGCTTCCGCTTGGGAGCCGCCGATCGCTTCCGTCAGGTTTCTCAGCAGCAGGAAGGCGCGGTGGGAGGCGCGGTCCTGCTCCTCGTCATAGGCGCACCAGGGTTTCTGCGTTTCCAGCGACTGGTGGGCGGCACTGGCGGCTGCACGCAGCAGTTCCACGCTTCCGCCCGGCCGGTCCGGATGATGGACGAATCCGATGCCGGTGGAGACCGCGATGGGCACCCCCTGGTAATGGAAGGGGCTGCGGATGGCGTCGCCGATGCGGTCGAGCGTGGCCGTCAACTCATCCTCATGCCGGTCGATGAGGATGCAGGCGAAGCGGGCTGGCGACAGGTGGTAAAGTCGGGTGCGGTCCGGTAGGCAGGCGGCGATGCGGCGGGCGCAATCGACCTCGAACGCGTCGGCGCTGACCTGGCCCAGCACGCGGGTCAACTCGGCGTATTGCTGGGAAGCGGCGGTGTCGATCACCACCAAGGTCAAACGGGTGCGATCCTCGCCGGCTGAGGCCGCCAGCAGAGCGTCGATGTCGGCAAGAAGGCGGAAGCGGTTCGACAGCGAGGTGACCGGATGCAGGTAACCGACGGCGCGCCGCGCCTCGATATGGGCCATCACCATCGCCGACAGGTCGCGCAGGGTCTCCTCTTCCTCGGGCGACAGGGCGGGGCGGGGCTGGTCATCGATCACGCAGATGGTGCCCAGCGTCAGGCCGTCGGCCGTCCGCAGAGGGGCGCCGGCATAGAAGCGAATGTGCGGATCGCCTGTCACCAGCGGGTTGGCGGCGAATCTGTGGTCCTGGCGGGCGTCGCCGATCACGAGGAGAGACTCGGACTGAAGCGCATGGGCGCAAAATGACTGCTCACGCGGCGTTTCCCGCGCCGGCAGGCCGACCCGCGATTTGAACCATTGCCGATCACGGTCGACCAGCGAAATCAGCGCGATCGGCACATTCAGCAACTTTGCGGCCAGTCGGGTGATCTGGTCGAAGGCCGGCTCCTCGGGAGTATCGAGCAACTCGTAGCGCTGAAGGGCGGCAAGCCGGTCTTCCTCCCGTAACGG
>NC_016588.1 GCF_000283655.1 Azospirillum lipoferum 4B
GGCGTCTCGAAGCTCACATGGACGTGGCTCTGGGCCGCCAGATTGTAGATCTCGGTCGGCTGGATCTGCTGGACCAGACGGATCAGGTTGGTGCTGTCGGTCAGGTCGCCGTAATGCATGAAGAAGCGCACGTCCTCCTCATGCGGATCGCGGTAGAGATGCTCCACGCGGCCCGTGTTGAAGGACGAGGAGCGGCGCTTGACGCCGTGGACGACATAGCCCTTCCCCAGCAGAAGCTCGGCAAGATACGCGCCATCCTGGCCGGTGGCGCCGGTGATGAGGGCAACTTTGCGCAAAGGACCGACCCTTGATCTGTACGGCGTTGATGATCGGGCACTATCCCCAAAGGGTCCGGGCAAGGCAAGGGGGCTTGCGTTCCGGTCGAGAAGGCACGGCGCAGGAACGGGACCGGGCACCGGGATCGGGAGTGGAGCCGGGAGCAGCCCGCGGCATGAACGGAGTTGAAGCGCCTATCGCGGAACGATAGGGTGCGCGCCGAACGGGCCGGCCGTCCCCGGCGGCCCCGGCCGGGGTGCGGCCGCGGGATCGGGGCGGGGCCGCACTGCACGGATCCTCATGACCACCGTCGCCGAAGCATTGCAGATTGCCGTCGGATACCATCGCGCCGACCACTTCGACGAAGCCCGCGCGCTGTATCTGCGCATTCTGGCGGTCGATCCGCGCAATGCCCACGCCATGCATCTGTTGGGGCTGGCCGAACGCCGGCTGGGCCGCCCGGACAAGGCGCTGGAGATGATCCGCAGCGCCCTGGACATCCTGCCTGGGATGGCCGACGCCTGCTACAATCTCGGCAGCGTTCTGGCCGAACTCGGGCGGATCGACGAAGCGGTGGCGGCTCACCGCCGTGCCCTGGTCCTGGCGCCGGAACTGGAGGACGCCTACAACGCGCTCGCCGCGCTGCTGTGCGACCGTGGCGGTCCCCGCGACTGGGGGATGGCCATCCTGACCTTCCGCCGCGTGCTGAGGCTCAATCCGCACCGCGTCGCCGCCTATCATGACCTCGGAATCGCATTGCGCCAGACTGGTGCGCTCGAGGAAGCGCAAACCAGTCAGCGTCTTGCGCTTTCCCTGCAGCCGGACTTTGGCGGTGCCTATGCGAATCTCGGGAATATCCGGATCGAAATGGGCGATCCGGACGGGGCCATGGCCTGCTTCCACCGCTCCCTTCTGCTGGAGCCGGAGCAGGGCGGGGTGCTCTACAACCAGGGCAATGCCCAGCATGCCGCCGGACTGGTCGAGGCGGCGGTCGAAAGCTATGCGCGGGCGGCCCGGGCCGGCATCACGCTGGCGCTGCCCCGGCTGGGCCACGCGCTGATGGAGCTGGGCCGGCCGGCGGAGGCTGAGCAGGTCCTGCGCGTGGCTCTGCTCAGTCCCGGCGGCGACGTGCCCGGCGCCATCGACCTGCTGTCGACCCTCCTGATCCGTCAGGGCCGGCTGGAGGAAGCGCGGCGCTTCTTTGCCGAATACCGCTACCCGCATGCGACCACCCCCGATGCCTTCCGCATCGACTGCCTGACCGCCATCGCCGAAAGCTGGGTGGCCGCCGGCGATTGCGAGCGCGCGGCGGCGATGCTGGACGACGTGCAGTGGCACGGCAGCCGCTTCTTCACCGTCAAGTCGATCGCCTGCCTGGGCCGGACCCTTGCCCGACAGGGCCGGCGCCTGGAGCGGCGGGAGAACCCCGATCCGTCGCAGCCGCGCATCTGCTCGTCGACGCTCGCCACCCATGGGCGCTTCGCCCACAATGTGCTGGAATATGTGCTGCTGCGGCTCTACGCCGAGACGTTCGGCTATCGGCTGGAAACGCCGGACTGGGTCGGCGGCTGTTATTTCGACCTCGACGATCCGAAGCCGTCGGGCGGGCTGAAGCCGCTGTCCTTCGGCCGGCACATGCTGAACGATCTGGTGACCGGCCGGCGCGACGACCCGCGTCCGGATGTCGACATCCTGTCGCCGCTGTTCCTGTTCGAGCATCGCGAGGAATGGCGCGAGCGGGTGCAGTCCTGGCTGCGGCCGCGGCCGGAATGGCTGCCCCATGTCGATCCGGTGATGCAGGCGCTGAAGGCCCGCGGCAACACGGTGGTGGCGCTGCACATCCGCCGCGGCGACTTCGTCTGGTTCCGCTACACCATCACCGAGACCTCCTGGTACGTCGACTGGCTGAAGGCGCTGTGGCCGACGCTGGACCGGCCGGTGCTCTACATCGCCACCGACGATCCGGCGACCATCGCCGACTTCGCGGAATTCGCGCCGGTCTCGCTGACGGATGTGGCGCAGCCCTGGCAGGGGCTGGAGTTCCTGCAGGACTTCCACGTGCTGATGAATGCCGACGTGCTGGGCGTCAGCGCCCAGAGCGGCTACAGCCAGCTGGCGGCCCTTCTGAACCGCAATGCCCGCCTGTTCGTCGAACCGGATGCGGCGGCGCGGCGGAT
Organism: Azospirillum lipoferum 4B; assembly: GCF_000283655.1. NCBI lineage: Bacteria > Pseudomonadati > Pseudomonadota > Alphaproteobacteria > Rhodospirillales > Azospirillaceae > Azospirillum > Azospirillum lipoferum. Next base: position 2,454 of record NC_016588.1, read on the forward strand.
CAGGCCCTATTCCCCCTGGACGAGTTCGTCCAAGACCCCTTAAGACCACCACCATCACGACCAAAGGACGCCCTCGGAAGGGCGGGAGGGCAGCCCCATGGATCTCGCGACCAAGGAATTCTACGACGACTTCTGGCCCCGTTTCGTGCCGATCTACGACGAGACCAAGAAGTACATGCTGGAGACGCTGACCGAGCGGCAGATCGGCCGGGCGCTGGATGCCGGCTGCGGCCACGGCATCTGCTCCGTCATCCTGTCGGAAATGGCGGAACAGGTGGTGTCGGTCGACGTCTCGTCGGACAGCCTCGCCACCGCGCGCCAGCAGGCCCAGCGCTTCGGCCGCGACAACATCGAGTTCCACCACCAGGACCTCCAGGAACTGGACACGAACCTCGGCCCGTTCGATCTGGTCTGGTGCTGGGGCGTGGCGATGATGGCGCCCGACCCGATGAAGGTGATGCGCAACCTGATGGCCGTCACCAAGCCGGGCGGCACCGTCTATCTCGGCCTCTACCTGAAGACCTGGCTGTCGCCGGTGCATGAGGGCGTGCGCCATTTCTGCCGCGCCTACATGGACACGCCGGCCCGGCGCAAGCTGGTCGGCGGATTCTTCACCGGGCTGACCAAGGTCGCCTGCGCGCTGAAGGGGCAGGAGATCAACCGCCGCGCCGACAACGTGTCGATCCAGGCCCAGGTCGAGGACTGGTACTACCCGCCCTACAAGACCTTCTATTCGATCGAGGAGATCGTGGCGCTGTTCGAGCGCAACGGCTTCAAGGCCGAATGCATCCAGGACCGGCTGGGCCGGATGAAGAGCGCCACGATCTTCGTGATCCGGGCGACGAAGAATGCCTGAGGCGGCGGCGGGGCAGGAGGGCCGGACGCTTCCCCCCGACCGGGAGACGCCCGACTGGGAGGAACTGGGCCGGCTGCTGTCCCGCGGCTACATCGACAGCGGCTTCATCGGTGGCGTCACCCGCGTGCCGGTGGAGGACGTGGTGCGCGACATGCTGTCGGAGGCGCGCGCCGACGAGCAGGTGGCGGAGCTGCGGCGAACCGCCGCGGCCGCCGGCGTCGATGCCGACAAGGCCCGCATCCTGGAGGTCGGCTCCGGCTGCGGCATGACCGTGCTTCGCGGGCGCACCGCCCACGGCCTCGACATCCACGGCATCGAGCCCAGCATGGGCGAATACAGTTCCACGCTCGACGTCTGCCGCCGGCTGATCGACCATTACGGCCTGCCGGCCGACGCGGTGCAGGATGCCACCGGCGAGGCGATCCCCTTCCCGGATGCCAGCTTCGACATCGTCTATTCCTCCAACGTGCTGGAGCATGTCGGTGACCCGGCGGCGGTGCTGGACGAGGCGCTGCGCGTGCTGAAGCCGGGCGGGCTGCTGCTGGTCGTCGTGCCCAACTACGGTTCCTGGTGGGAGGGGCATTACGGCATCCTGTGGCTGCCGCGGATGCCGGCCGGGCTGGCGAAGCTCTATGTCCGGCTGTTCGGCCGCGACCCGTCCTATGTCGACACCCTCAACCTGATCGACCGCCCCTGGTTCGACCGCTGGCTCGGCCGCCATCCCGGCCGGCTGGAGGTGCTGGACTGGGGCTGGAGCGTGTTCGAGCAGCGGCTGCGCACGCTGGGTTTCGGCGACTGGGCGGCGCTGTCGGTCGCCAAGCGCATCGTCACCTTCGTCCACCGCTCCGGCCTGCTGGAACCGGCGATCTGGCTGGCGCGGCGCCTGCACTGGGAAACGCCGATCATCTTCGCGGCGCGCAAGCGCTGAGCGGGGCGGGGCGCGCTCCCGCCGCGACTTGCAGGTCCGGAAGCCGGCCCTTCGGTTGACCCGAAAAAACCCGCCGTGCTATGGCCGCAAACCGGAAGCCGGCACCGCCCGTCTTCATCCCGCCCCCGCAGGTCAGTGGACATCAGCACCATGGGTCAAGACACCGCGCGCGCCATCGAGCAGTACCGGGCCGGCCGCCGCGACGACGCTCTGGCCCTGGCCGAGCAGGCGTTGCGCGGGAACCCTGCCGACTCCGGGGCGCTCAATCTTGCCGGCGCCATCCTGTACGAACTCGGCCGCCTGGACGAGGCGGAGGGGATGCTGGCGCGGCTGGTCGCGCTCGACCCGCTTTTCGTGCAGGCACGCATCAATCTGGCGGTCGTCCTCCAGACGAAAGGCGCCGGGATGGCGGCAGCCGCCCAGTTCCGCATCGTTGCGGCGCTGATTCCCGACCAGATGGAGGCGCATGAGCGCCTGGGCAGCCTGCTGCACGGGCTGGGCGACCATGCGGGTGCCACCCGCCATCTCCGCCACGCCGTCCGGCTGGCGCCCGAGGATCCCAACCGCCGGGTGCTGCTGTCGGTGTCGCTGATGTCGAGCGGCGCCTATGCCGAAGCGGCCGAAATCCTGTCCGGCGTGCTGGCGCGGCATCCCGGCCATGGCGACGCCCGCAGCCATCTGGCCGGGGCGTGGTTGTCGCTCGGCCGCCCCGATCTGGCGGAGGAGGCCCTGTCGGAAGTGGGGGCGGATGACGCAGCCATGGCCGGCGGTGCGACCGAAATCCTCGGCCGCGCCCGCCTTTACCGCCGCATCGCCGACGAGGCGCGCCGGCCGCAGGTCCCGGACGGGATGCTGGTGCGCGCCCCCTTCTCGGTGCTGTCCGGCTACGGCGATTTCGCCCAGCATTTCGTGCGCAGCCTGATGGAACGCGGGCAGACCCTGCGGCTGGCCGGACTGAAGGGCGAGGAGAGCTGGCGCCCCTCCTTCTCCGACCCGATCCTGCAGGCGGCGGCACGGCGGCTGGACGAACCGCTGCGGCCCCGTCTGGCGCTCAGCATGCTGACCCCGCCGCTGGTCGAGCCGATCCCCGGCGTGCCGACCGTCAACTATACCATGTTCGAGGGACCGCGGATCCCCGACGGCTGGGCTGCCTGCAACCGGGCGCACGATCTGGTGGTCGTCCCGACCGAATCCTCGCGGCTGGCCTGGATCGCCGCCGGCCATCCGGAGGACCGCATCCGCGTCTGCCCGCCCGGCATCTCTCCCAATCCGGCGGACGCCTCGGCCCGGCCGATGGCTCTTATGGGACCGCGCGGACGGGCGGTCATGGACTACCGGGTGCGCATCCTCAACATCTCCGACTTCGTTGCGCGCAAGAATCTGGACGGGCTGCTGCGGGTCTGGTTGCGCGCCACCCGCGCCGATGACGACGCGATCCTGATCCTGAAGGTGGGGAAGGGCGGGGCGTCGCTGGCCGGCGAGGTCCGCCGGCTGGTCGAGCAGGGCATGCGCGTCACCGGCCGCCGGCTGGAGGATGCCGCTCCCATCGCTCTGCTGACCGACCGCTACGACGAACAGGGCATCGCCGCCCTCTACGCCATGGCGACCCATTATTTCAGCCTGTCGCATGGCGAGGGCTGGGACCTGCCGATCACCCGGGCCGGCTGCCTGGGCGCCGGCCTGATCGCCCCCCGGCACAGCGCCTACACCGCCTATCTGAACGACGAGGTCGCCCACCTGATCCCCTGCACCACCGGCCCCGCGCGGATGCCCTACAGCGAGGCCTATTACCCGCCCTTCCACGGGCTGGACTGGTGGCATCCGGACGAGGATGCCGCGGCAGATATCCTGTCCCGCGTCATCCGCGACCCCGAAGGCGAGCGCCGCGACGCCGCCCGTCACCTGAGGGAGAGCTTTACCTGGGACGCCGCGGCGCACCGGCTGCTGGAAGCCCTCGACGGGATGGGGCGCTGATCCTTCCTGAAATTACTGCGTGGCGTCGACGAACGTCTCGGCGAAGGCGCGCCAGGTCCGCTCGGTGCGGATGAAGGCCTTGGCGCGGGCGGCGCGGGCCTTGGCGGCGGCGCGGTCGGCATACAGCCGCTCCAGCGCCTCCACCAGCTCGTCGACCGAGGACTCGCCCCAGCCGAAGCGGCTGCCGTCGCGGTCGGCGACCGGGACCTGCCGGTCCAGCGTCAGGCACAGGTCGTCGCCCTGGGTCCGGCTCTTCAGCAGGTCGCGGTGGCCGGTGTTGTTGGACAGCACCACCGGGACGCCGCAGGCCATCGCCTCCATCGCGACGAGGTTGGTCGCCCCTTCGCAGCGGTTGGGGAAGACGGCGGCGTCGCAGTCGGCCAGCAGGCCGGCGATCTGGTGACGGCCGAGGAAGCCGAGGTCGAGGAACCCCTCCTCGTCGGCGCCGTTCTCCATCGCCCAGCTCTTCACGTCGACCATGTTGTTGGACAGGATGCGTGGCGGCTTCGGCGCCAGCGGCGATTCCGCCATGGTCATGCCGACCTCCGGCCAGGCGTTCTGCCAGGCGGTGACCAGCAGCGCGTCCGGATGGCGCTGACGGAAGGCACGGAAGGCGGCCAGCACGATGTCCTGCCCCTTGCGGAATTCCAGCTTGCCGCCGGAGAAGACGACGAAGCGGTCGCCGAACCGGCCGCTCGGCTCCGCCTCCACCATCTCGGTCGGGTCGATGCCCTGGAAGGCGAGGCCGACATTGTCGAAGCCCCAGATCTCCAGAAGCTGTTTGTTGTAGGTGGAATGCACGACGATGCGGTCGTACTGGCGGGCGCGGGCCATCACCTCGGGCGTGAAGCGGGTGTCCTCATAGGCGATGACGCCGACGTTGCGCCGGCCGCGAAAGCGTCCAGACGGGCCGCCGGCGGTGAAACCGTTGCCCAGCGCATGCAGGACGTCGAACTCCTTCAGCAGCAGCATGTGGCCCTTGGCATTGTCGGCCATGGCGGCGACCTGCTGGCAGGGGCCTTCCAGCGACTGCAGCCTGGCGCGGTTCTCCGGCCGCAGGGTGCCCATCAGCGGCTTTTCGAGCAGCAGCGGCGGCCGGCCCTGGTCGGCGAGGTAGAGGGCGGTGTGCACACCCACCAGTCCCCAGCCGTGGACCTCCGTGAGCTGCCAGGTGAAAGCCAAGTTCGGAATCATGACGGAAACCCCAATTCTGGGCGCAAGTCGGCAGTCCAAGCGGGCGCCAAGGGGCCGGAAGATCCCGCGCCGGGCCGGCGCTTGTCAAGCCGAGCGGAGCGGACTGGATTCCTCGGCGGCCCGATGCTACGACAGCGGTGGCTTTTCATAGCGGCATGGGGCGCAAGGGTGCGGACGGAATCGCTTTTCTCCCTGGAGGGTAAACGGGTCTGGGTGGCAGGTCATCGCGGCATGGCGGGGGCGGCCATCGTCCGGCGGCTGGAGCGCGAGCCGTGCGAGCTGATCACCGTCGGCCGCGACCGCGTCGACCTGCGCCGCCAATCGGAGGTCGAGGACTGGATGGCCGAAGCGAAGCCGGATCTGGTCTTCGTCGCCGCCGCCACCGTCGGCGGCATCCTCGCCAACTCCACCCGGCCGGCCGAGTTCCTCTACGACAACCTGGCGATCGAGACCAACATCATCCACGGCGCCCACCGGACGGGCGCGAAGAAGCTGGTCTTCCTGGGCTCGTCCTGCATCTATCCCCGGCTGGCCGAGCAGCCGATGCGCGAGGATTCCCTGCTGACCGGCCCGCTGGAGCCGACCAACGAGTGGTACGCCATCGCCAAGATCGCCGGCATCAAGCTGTGCCAGGCCTACCGGCGCCAGTATGGCTGCGACTTCATCTCGGCGATGCCGACCAACCTCTACGGCCTGAACGACAATTTCGACCTGCAGGGGGGCCATGTCGCCGCTGCCCTGCTGGCCAAGATCCACCGCGCCAAGGTCGAAGGCCAGCCCTTCGTCGAGCTGTGGGGGACGGGCGCGCCCAAGCGCGAGTTCCTGTTCGCCGACGATCTGGCCGACGGCCTGCTCTTCCTCGCCCGGCATTATTCGGACGAGCCGCACGTCAATGTCGGCACCGGAACCGAGGTGTCGATCCGCGAGCTGGCCGAACTGATCCGCGACGTCGTCGGCTATGAGGGCGAGTTCCGCTTCGACACCTCCAAGCCGGACGGCAGCCCGCGCAAGCTGATGGACGTCAGCCGGATGACGGAGATGGGCTGGACCGCCCCCACGGCCTTGCGCGAAGGCTTCGCCACCACCTACCGCTGGTTCCTGGAAAACGTCGACCGCGGCACCTTGCGGGGGCTGTGACCCCCACGAGAGGTGCCGCAGAAGGTGCTGGCATTACAGCTGCGGCACATACGCTTCGACGGGCCAGGCGGCGGCCACATCCTGCTGGGTGCTGAACAGCAGGTTCAGGAAATAGTCAGACTGGAGCCGGGTGCCCGGGGGGATCAGCTTGGGAAGCGATCCGTCCGGGTAGAGCAGGAAGGTCGAATAGCCGAGGCCTTCCATGAAGGACCGCAGGCTGGCCTGCGAGCATCCCATCTTGCTCAGCCCGAATTCGTGCAGTTCCGCGACGATGTAAGGCACCTTGCGATCCCCGATCAGGGAGCCGGCACCCTCCAGGATCCGCTGCTCGGCTCCCTCGGTGTCGATCTTGATCAGCCTGGGCACGGGGAGGCCGGCTGCTGCGACCGCCTGTTCCAGGGTGGTGGCCGACAGCGTATGGGCGATCGGATTTTCCGAAGTCTTCCGGTTGCCGGGGAACTGGCCGGGATCCCACAGGGCATTGCCGCCGCTGTCGTCGCTGTTGATGAAGAAGCTGACCTCGCCCTCCTTGTCGGTGACCGGGCGGTCCGACACGGTCACATGGCTGAAGCCGTTCAGGGACAGGTTGTTCTTCAGCCGTGACAGGTTGTGGGCTCCCGGCTCGATGCTGAGGACCCGCCCGGCCGCTCCGGTGAGGGCGCCCAGAAGGACCGAGAAGAACCCGGCATTCGCGCCCACGTCCACGACGCTGTCGCCGTCGCGGACCAGACGGATCAGGGCCATCGACACGTCAGGCTCGTAATAGCGGCCGCTGCGGACGTAGGATGAAATGGTCTTTTCGTTGCTGTATTGCTCGTCGAGGTCGAGCTTGACCTGCAACTTCCTGTCAGGAAGCTCCAGGTTGATGGTGATCACGGACATGGCGGCTTTCCTGTAGGATCGACTGTGTCTGCATCGGCTGCCGGACCGGCGGTTTTCGGGTGAAACATCTCACGCCTGGGGAGCGGCTGCCACCCAGTCGCGCCACATGGCGCGGTAGGCCGCTTCGACCGAGCGGGCGAAGCCCGTGTAGTCGGTCAGCGGGGCGGCATTCAGCCGGTCGCGCATCGTCCGGCGCAGCGTCGTCATCCGGTCCGGATCGCCGGCAAGCGCCACCGCGGTGGCGATGTAGTCCGCCTCGTCGGATGCCACCAGCTCGTTCAACCCGCAATGGGTCAGCAGGCTTGCGCCGACCCGGGCGACATGGTTTGCGCCGGCCACCGTCACCACCGGCACCCCCATCCACAGTGCTTCGCAGGTGGTGGTGGTGCCGTTGTAGGGGAAGGGGTCCAGTCCGATGTCGATGCGGTCGTAGGCGCGCAGATGCCCGTCGGCGGCATCGATGCGGGACAGCAGTTCGATGCGGCCGGCATCGATCCCGAACTTGACGAAGGTGTTCAGGTAGCGCCGGCGGGTCTCCTCGTCGCCCATCTGGGCGCTCTTGACGATCAGGCGGGAGTTCGGCACCCGCTTCAGGATTTCCGACCACACGCGCACCACCTCCCCCGTCACCTTGGAGGTGTTGTTGAAGGAGCCGAAGGTGACATGGCCGTTGGTGCGGAACGGCGGCTCCGCCGGCGGGGCGACGTCCACCGGGGGGCGGTAGCTGTGGAAGCCGTGCGGCAGCCGGACGATGCGCTCGGCGCTCAGCCGGTCGGCCTCGCCCGGCGGCTCGGCGACGGCGTCGCTGAAGCGCCAGTCGATGGCGCGCATGCCGGTGGTGTCGGGATAGCCCAGCCACGTCGCCTGGACCGGCGCCGGCTTGCGGGCGAACAGGGTCAGCCGGTTGTTGGCGGTGTGGCCGGTCAGGTCGACCAGGATGTCGATGCCGTCCTGCTCGATCAGCGCCGCGGCCCGCGCGTCGTCGATCCCGACCAGCGAGCGCCAGCCGTCGGCCACTCCCTTCAGCCGTCCGGTGACCACGTCCGAGCGCGTCGCCGCGTGGTAGCAGAACACCTCGAAGCGCCCGCGATCATGCTCGCGGATCAGCGGCTCGGCGAAGAAGGCGACCGAATGGGCGCAGAAGTCGGGCGAGACATAGCCGACGCGCAGGCGGCGTTCGGGATCGCGCGGGTTGGCGTGGCGCTTGCCGGCGGGCAGCAGCGGGTCGGCATGGCGCTGCGCCCACACCGCATGGGCCTTGAAGATGGTCTCGGGCGGGACGGCGGGGGTGTAGTGCAGGGCCAGCAGCAGGTTGGAATGCATCAGCGCATGGGTCGGATGTGCCTCCAGCCCCTTCTGGAAGACGCCGATCGCCTCCTCGATGCGGCCCATCTCCTTCAGCGTCTCGCCCAGATTGTTCCAGGCCTCGGCCGATTTCGGATCGGCCTTCAGCGCGGCGACGAAGCATTCCACGGCGCGGGCCAGTTCGACCGCCCCCTTGTGCAGGTCGCCCAGATTGCACAGGGCCGCCGCCATGTCCGGCTTCAGGCGCAGCGCCTCGCCGTAAGCGGCCTTGGCCGCCTCGCGGTCGCCGCGGCTGCGCAGGATGTTGGCCAGGTTGAAATGGGCCTCCGCATAGTCGGGCTTCAGCCGGATGGCGGTGCGCAGCGCCTCCTCCGCCTCCGCCGCCCGGCCCAGGTCGAGCAGCAGGCAGCCGTGGTTGCTGTGGACGAAGGGATCGGTGGCGTTGCGGGCAATCGCCCGGCGGTAACAGTCGATGGCCTCGTTCCAGTCGCCGCGGGCGCGCAGGATGACGGCGAGGTTGTTGTTGGCGTTGGCATGGTCCGGGTCGGCGGTCAGCACGGCGCGGTAGCCGGCCTCGGCCTCCGCCGTCCGGCCTGCCCGGTGCAGGGTCAGCGCGCGGGCGAAGCCGGCGTCCGCCGCCTCCGCCGGCACCGTGCCGCGCGGGGAGAGGGCCGGAGAGGCCGGGCGCCTGGCCTTGGCCTGCTTGCGTGAAGGCTTTTTCATCGGGCTAACCGCCTGGTGTTAAGTCTCTGTCGGCAAAGAACCGTCCTGCCGGTCGATAGCAATGACCGTACAGTGTTCGCAAGCGGCATCTCATCCATTGCCGGGCCTGCGCCCGGATGTGCCGAAACAGACACATGGACTGGGGACATATGATGGACGGGGGATGGGCACTGGGACAGATGGCTTGCCGCTGTTGGGCGTCTTCTGCTATTCCAGCGGAATCGCGTGGTCATTCATCGTCCGCAAGTGGCGGACGCGAACCGCGCATCGTCGCGCCTCCGGGCCCAAGGAGCGCATGGTCGATCGAGACCGGGTGACCGAACGGTATGAAGACCTTGCTTTCGCGACGCAATTCCTATCCTTTACGGCGGTTCCCATGACACTCGCTGCGGAAGTCCCCTGCGCCCACACCGGGCTGCATTCCCTGGCTGTTGTCGCGCGTCAGCGCGGTCTCGACGTCTCGGCCGAGCGGCTTCAGCACAGCAACGTCATCGGGAACGAGGAGCTGGACACCGCCCGCCTGCTGCGCGTCGCCAAGTCGATCGGCCTGAAGGCCGAGGCGACGACGCTGGAGTGGGAGGATCTGGGCAAGCTCCAGGACGCCTTCCCCGCCATCCTGCGCCTGCGCAACGGCAATTCGATGGTGGTGGTCGGTTTCGGCAAGCAGGGCGATACCGAGGTCGCCATCCTGCAGGATCCGCTGGCAGGCCAGGAGCTGATCCTGCCGGTCGACCGTATCCGGCTGAGCCAGGCCTGGGCCGGCGAGATCGTGCTGCTGAAGCGCGACTATGGCCTGGCCGACGCCGAGCAGCCCTTCGGCATGAAGTGGTTCCTGGTGGAGATCCTGCGCCACAAGCGCATCTTCCGCGACATCGGCATCGCGGCCATCCTGATGAGCCTGTTCGCGCTCGCCGTCCCGATCTTCTTCCAGCTGGTGATCGACCGCGTGCTGGTCCACCGCAGCATGGGCACGCTCAGCGTGCTGATGATCGGCATGGTCGGCGTCATCATTTTCGAGGCGGCCTTCTCCTACCTGCGCCAGTACCTGATGCTCTACGCGACGAAGAAGATCGACGCGAAGATGAACGTTCAGGTCTTCAACAAGCTCATCGGCTTGCCGATGCACTATTTCGAGCGGGTCTCCTCGGGCGAGATCGTCAAGAACGCCCAGCAGGCGGAGCGCATCCGCAACTTCCTGACCGGCCAGCTCTTCATGACGATGCTGGACACGGTCTCGCTGGTCGTCTTCCTGCCGCTGATGTTCATGTACAGCGTACCGCTGACCTTCCTGGTCCTTGGCTTCTCGTTGCTGATGGCGATCAACATCGGCATCATGATTCCGCTGATCAAAGGGCGGCTGAAGAATCTGTACAATGCCGAGGTGCGCCAGCAGTCCTTCCTGATCGAAAACATCCACGGCATGCGCACGGTGAAGTCGCTGGCGCTCGATGCCCGCCAGAAGCAGGAGTGGGACCACCGCGTCGCCCGCGCCGCCGAGCAGCGCTTCGACGTGGGCCGCATCATGATCATCGGCCAGACCATCGCCCAGCCGTTGAACCAGCTGATGATGGCCTGCCTGCTGGGCCTGGGCACCTATCTGGCGCTGAACGGCGAACTGATGATGGGCGTCCTGATCGCCTTCTACATCCTGGCCGGCCGCGTCACCCAGCCTCTGCTGCAGATGGCCCAGCTGGTGCAGCAGTTCCAGGAGGTGTCGATCTCGATCCAGATGCTGGGCACGATCATGAACCATCCGCCGGAGGAGGGCCGCACCGGCCGCGGCCTGCGCACGCCGCTGCGCGGCACGGTGGAGTTCCAGGATGTCCGCTTCCGCTATGCCCCGACCGCCCCGCCGGCGCTCGACGGCGTCTCCTTCACGGCGACCGACGGCACCATCCTCGGGGTCATGGGCCGCAGCGGATCGGGCAAGACGACGCTGACCCGCCTGCTGCAGGGGCTGCACCGGGCGCAGGAAGGGCTGATCCGCATCGACGGCCGTGACCTGCGCGAATACGATCTGGACCATCTGCGCGCGTCGATCGGCGTGGTGCTGCAGGACAATTTCCTGTTCACCGGCACCATCCGCGAGAATGTCTCCGCTGCCAAGCCGGGGGCCACGACCGACGAAATCCTGAAGGTCATCCAGCTGGCCGGCGCCGACGAGTTCGTCGAACGGCTGCCCAAGGGCCTGGACACCATGCTGGAGGAAGGCTCCGCCAACCTGTCCGGCGGCCAGCGCCAGCGTCTGGCCATCGCCCGCGCCCTGCTGACCAACCCGAAGATCCTGATCCTGGACGAGGCGACCTCGGCGCTCGACGCCGAGAGCGAGGCCATCGTCCAGGCCAACCTGATGAACATCGCCCGCGGTCGCACCGTGATCATCATCTCGCACCGCCTGTCGTCGCTGGTTCCGTCGGACAGCATCCTGGTGATGGACCGCGGCAAGGTGGTCGACAGCGGCAAGCATGACGAGCTGCTGGAACGCTGCGCCATCTACCAGCATCTCTGGCACCAGCAGAACCGGCACATCTAGGAGCGCGTCCCCGTGTCCGCACAAAAGCCGACCGCACAGAAGCTTGCGAAAATCGAGACGACGCGCGTTCCTGCCAACGACGCCGCACCGGGCACGCCGGTCCCGTCGCTGGACAAGCGCGCCAGGGCGCGTGGCCAGGCGGCGGTCGGTGCCTTCCAGAAGGATACGGAGGCGATCCAGAACGCGCCCGATCCCTTGCTGGCGCGCTTCACGCTGTATCTGCTGGCGCTGTTCGTGATCGGCCTGATCACCTGGTCGACGCTGTCCTACCTGGACAAGATCGTCGTCGCCCAGGGCAAGATCATCTCGGTCGAATCCAACGTCATGGTCCAGCCGATGGAAACGGCGACGATCAAGAAGATACTGGTGCGCGAAGGCGACGTGGTGCGCAAGGGCGACATCCTGGCGACGCTGGACCCGACCTTCACCCAGGCCGACGTCCTCCAGCTGGAATCCCGCCTCGCCAACGCCGATGCGCTGATCGCCCGGCTGCAAGCCGAGCATGACGGCAAGCCTTATGTTCCATTCGAGGACCGCTACGGCTTCGGCAGGCTGCAGGAGGCGCTGTGGCGTGAGCGCCAGGCCCAGTACCAGTCGCAGATGCAGAACTATGAGGAGAAGCTTGCGCGCCTGCAGTCCAACGTCACCAAGTTCGAGATGGACCGCGTGCATCTGAACGAGCGGCTGAGGGTGGTGCGCGAGATCGAGACCATGCGCTCCTCGCTGCTGGCGACGCAAGTCGGCAGCAAGCTGAACCTGCTGCAGGCGACCAGCGACCGCATCGACATCGAGCGCAATCTGGTCCTGAACCAGAACGAGCTGCAGGGCAACCGCCACGACCTGCAGGCACTGCTGGCCGAGCGCGAAGTCTTCGTCCAGCAGTGGAACGGCAAGATCATCGAGGAGCTGACCACCCAGCGCAACGAGCGCGAAGCGATGCGCGAGCAGCTGAACAAGGCGCGCAAGCGCCAGTCGATGGTCCAGCTCGACGCCCCGACCGACGCCATCGTGCTGGAGGTGTCGCCCAAGGCGGCCGTCGGTTCCATCGCCAAGGAAGCGGAGGCGCTCTTCACCCTGGTGCCGGTCGGTTCCGCCCTGGAGGTGGAGGCCAGCATCGACGCCCGCGACCTCGCCTTCGTCCAGGTCGGCGACAAGGTGCGCGTCAAGCTGGAGGCTTATCCCTACATGCAGCACGGCGCGCTCGACGGTGAGGTGGCGACGATCAGCGAGGACTCCTTCTCCAGCAAGGACGATCCGAACAAGTCGCTCTTCTACCGGGCACGGATCAAGCTGCTGACGACGTCGCTTGAAAACGTGCCGTCCAACTTCCGCCTGATTCCGGGCATGCCGCTGTCGGCCGACATCAAGGTCGGCGAGCGCCGGATCATCACCTATTTCCTGCGACCCATCCTGCGCGGGGTCGACGAAAGCCTGCGGGAGCCCTGATCTTGTTCGGCAAGCTGCTGAAGCGAAGCAAATCCACCGGTTCCCGCAAGCCCGATTTCCAGCGTGGTCTCGCTGCTTTCGAGGCCGAGGATTATGCTGCCGCGGTCGCCGACTGGCTGCCGCTGGCCGAGCGGGGCCACGCCGAGGCGCAGTACCGCATGGGCCAGCTCTATGCCCGCGGCCAGGGGGTGGTGCGCGATTTCGGCGATGCCGCCCACTGGTTCCGCAAGGCGGCCGAGCAGGGGCATACGGAAGCGCGCTTCTCGCTCGCCCTGTGCTATGCCAACGGCGAGGGTGCAGCGCAGGAGAGCGCGCTGCCGGTGCGCTGGTACAAGACCGTCTCCAAGACCAATCCGGCCGCGGCGGAAGCCAACCTGGCTCTGCTCTATCCCAACGGGCTGGGCATCGGGCCGGACATCGCCCAGGCCCTGCACTGGTACAGGCTGGCCGCCGAGGCCGGCCATGCCGAGGCACAGCACCATATCGGCCTGCTCCACGCCTTCGGGCAGGGGGTGCCGCAGGACCATGCCGTTGCCGCCGAGTGGTACAGGAAGTCGGCCGAGCAGGGCTATGCCGTGGCCCAGCATGCGCTCGCCTCCCTCTATGCCAACGGCCAGGGAGTGGAACGCGACATCGAACAGGCGCTCGCCTGGTACGAGCGCGCTGCCGAGCAGGGCTTCGTCAATGCCCAGCTTGCGCTCGCCATCGTCTACGAGCATGGCACCGGAGTGGAGGCCGATCCGGCCCGCGCGGCAGCCTTCTACCGTCAGGCGGCGGAGCAGGGCCATCCGGTGGCCCAGGTCAATCTCGGCCTGCTCTATGCCCGCGGGCAGGGGGTGCCCAAGGATTACCGCGAAACCCTGAAATGGTGCCGCCTGTCGGCGGAGCAGGGCAACGTCAATGCCCAGTTCAACCTGGGCCTGATCCACTCCAACGGTCTCACCGGCTCTCCCGATTACGCCGAAGCCGCGGTCTGGTACCGGAAGGCGGCGATGCAGGGCAATGTCGGTGCCCAGGTCAATCTGGGCCTGCTGCTGGCCCATGGCTGGGGTGGACGGCCCGAACTGGTCGAAGGCGTGGACTGGCTGCGCAAGGCCGCGGCGCAGGGGCACAGCGGTGCCATGTCCAACCTGGGCGCCCTCTATGCCACCCGCGACAGCAAGGCCTACAACCCCATCCAGGCCTATGTCTGGTACATCATGGCCGCCGCCTCCACCCAGCCCGGTCCCGAGCGCGAAGGGCTGGAGGCCAAGGCCCATGAACTGGGAGCCGGGCTGACCAGCGAGGACCGCCACAAGGCCCAGGTCATCATGGAAGAGTGGAAGAAGAACCCCAAGCTGATGGTGACCGGCTGACGGCAACGGCCGGGGGCCGTCGGGTGGGTGCCATCGGGTGGGGGCGTTCCCATCGCCCCTGCCGGCCCCCTTGCCGGGAAAGCCCCTGCCGGTGGGGCGCCGTCATCTTTCCCCGCCATTCAGACGGTGCAGGCGAAGGCTGTCGATGGTTAGCGTGGCCTTGCCCAGATGGACGATGCGGAACTCCAGCCCGCCGTCCGGACGATAGGAAAGGCCGGGAATCCGGAAGCCGATGGTTGCACCCTCCGGAAGGCTCGCCGCGGCCAGACCTCCGGACAGCAGCTTGATGTCGCCGTCCTGGACGATCTCCATTCCCAACACGGGCTGGTCGGCGGCGCGAACCCTTTCGGCCCGTCCCGTCACCACAAGGCGGTAATCGCCGGCGGGAAGCTTGATGTGCGGACCGTGCAGCACGTAGCTGGGCGCCGCATCCACCGGGACCCGGACCGGACCGGCATTCCCATGGCCGTCGACCGCAATGCTGCGCTCCATGCGCTCCAGCAGTTCCAGCCCCCCGTTGTCCATCCGAAGGCTGTCGGCCCGTCGGACGACCAGCGGGTTGCCCAGAAGGGGATGCCGCCGGTCCGAACCGGCAAGTCCCGGCCACAGCCGCAGACGCAGGGGGTCGGGAGGGGTCGCCGGCAGATCCGCCGTGGCCGGTTCCCGCACCGCCACGCCGTTCCTGCGCAGCCGGGCGGCGAAGTCGGCGATGCCGTCTGCGTTCCCCTGGAAGGCTTCGTGCTCGTCCAGCCCTCCCCAGGCCAGCAGGTCCGGCGTCCGCCCGACCAGGATGCCCCCCGTTCCGGAGAAACGGTGCAGCAGGATCTCCGCCGGCCCATCCGGCCGGGACAGCCGTTCCAGCGCCCGGGCCAGGAAGTCGACGGGTATTCCGTCGCCGCCCGCTGGAATTCCAGAGATGAGGGCGGTGACGCCGGCCGCCGCGGCGATCAGTCCGGCGTTCAACCCGCGACTGGCGTGCGGCACGCTGTCGGTCTGGCAGCAGGCGATCACCAGGTCGGACTGCCGCGCCGCGTTTTCCGTCACGTCGTCGTAGAGTTCGACCAGGATGCGCTCGCAACGGTCCCGGCTCACCGTCTGGCGGTCCAGCTCGGCAAACAGGGTCCCGCAGTTCCTCTGCGCCCTGTCCACCACCACCACCGACAATGCGGCGGCAGGGGCGGGGGCAGGGGCGTGGGCGGTCATCCGCTGCATCCAGGGGCCGCGCCAGCCGTTGCGGGCGATCTGCTGGGATCGGAAATAGGGGCTGGTCAGCCGGGCCCGGTAATTTTCCGTGTCGATCAGCGCCAGCTCGATCCGCGCGGCATTGGGGGCGGGATCTTCGGCCGGGTTTCCGGTTAGCAGCTGCGGGGTCTCCGCCCGAAGGCGGAGCAGGATGTCACGCGCTTCGACCGCAACCATGCTGGAGCCGGCAAGTCCGGTCAGCAGGGTGACGGCGTCGGCGCGTTCCGCTTCCCCGGCCATCACCGCCAGCCTCTTGGCCAGATCCAGCCGGAAGAACGGAAAGTCCGGGTCGAGACGGACGGCCTCGCGGGCATGGCCGAACCCTGCCGCTCCACCGCCTGCGGCACGGGCCAGATAATGGTGCAGCGAGGCGCGGATCAGCCGGACGAGCTCCGACCGCCGCCCTTCCGCCGGCAGCCGGTCTTCCTGCGCCTGTGCGGACAGGTCCGCGACGACCCGGTCCAGGTAGGCACGGTAATTGAAAAAGCGCTCGAACAGGTCATAGGGCAGGACATCGTCTTCCGGGGCAAGAACCCAGCTGTCGGGGTTGACAGCCAGAATGGTCTTGATGGCCAGCAGTGCGCCGGCGACATCCTGTGCCGTGCCGAAATGCAGCCTTGCCCGCACTGCGTTGAAGCGCGGCACGAGGTCCCGCGGCCGGCGCGCGATCCACAGATCCTGGAAGGCGAACAGCCGCGTGCGCAAGGCTGCGGCGGCGGAGCCGGCGGGAACCGGATCGGTGCCGCCCCGGCCCTCCTCCTCGCTCGACGACATCAGGCGGCATCCCAGCCCGATCAGCATTTCGCGGGCCATGTCGTTCGCCGCCCGGCCCACCGCGGGATCGTCCCAGGCGCCGCACCGTTTCAGCAGGGCTTCCCAGTGCGCGATGTTGGCGGCCTCCAGGGCCTCGACCGTCTCGGTGCGGCCGCCGCCCGGCTGCCACCCCTTCCAGAAGACGACGCGCTTCTGGACCCGCTCCTGCAAGCCGACCTTGCTGCCCGGCCGCCGCGGCGGTCGCGGCCGGGCCGCCAGCACCGTGCAGAGCCGCAGGTAGTGCGATGCGGCGATGTCCGGGGCCAGGGCCTGGCGCAGGCGCGGCGCGGCACGCCAGGCGCGGGCCTCGAACTCGTCGTACTGGTCGAGCACTCGGCGGATGGTCCGCGCCAGCCCGTCCGCCGTGGCCGGGTAGCTGACCAGCCCGTGGTCGCTGCCGGCATAGAGCGGCAGGACGCTGCCCTCCTGCACCAGGGTGACGCAGCCCATGCAGGCGGCCTCGATCCCACGGGTCACCATGCCGCCGGGGCGCCGGTAATAGGCGACGGCCAGCTTGCTGCGCGACAGAAGGTCGTAATAGGTCGCGCTGTCCAGGAAGCCGTTGAAGCCGACCAGCCGCAGCCCTTCGATCCCCAACATCTGGTGGATCAGCGCCGCCTTGTCGGGGTGCCAGGCTGCGAACAGGGTGCCGGACAGGAAGAGGTCGACGTCGCGGTCGCGCCGCCGCAGCCGGGGCAGGCCGGCAGGGTGGCCGAAGCTCTTGGGCACGGTGGTGACGGGTGCATCCACCAGGGGCCGGACCCCGGCATGCTCGGTATGGTCGGTGACCAGGACCTCGTCGAACAGGCGGAGCCACGGCAGCATCGCCTGGATGTGCATGTCGTAATCGGCGGTCTGGCCCAGGAGCGGGCAGGGCAGGCTGTCCAGATCGGGTGGGATCTGGTGCCATTCCACCATTTCGCACAGGACGAAATCCGGCGGCTCCCCGCCCCGCCACAGCCGGTGCACCGAGGCATAGGGGGAGTTCGGCCGGTCGCCGGTCGCGTGGCCGATGTTGGTCAGGGCGAATTTCTGGTCCTGCGCCCCGCCGGCCAGCAGCACATGCGGACCGGAGGAGGGAGACGGCAGCAGCGACAGGACCTCGATCCGCGGCTTGCGCAGCAGGGCCAGCAGTGCGCGCGCATGAGCTTGCAAGGAGGCTTGCCAGGAGGACGGCGCATCCGGCGCCGACGCGGTCAGCCGTGCCAGCAGGGCGACGGCGCCGGTTTCGTCGCCGGCGATCCACAGGGCGGCGGCCTCATGGAAACGGGGGGCGAAGCCGTCGAAGCGGCCAAGCCCGTCGATGGCTTCGTCGGTCCGGCCGATGAGGCCGAGAGCGGCATGATGCTGCCAGAGGTCGTCACGCCCGAGTGCGACAAGGCCGGTATAGTTTCCGGTTACGAAGAGGTGTTCGGCGTCGTTTCTCTGCATTCCCGCTTCAGCCATGCCAGGGCGCGGTAGATTCCGATCAGAGTCGCCGCATCCTCGATCTCGGAGTTGCCGGCCATCCGCTCCACCGTTTCCAGGTCGAACAGAGTGGTGGCGCCGAGGCCTATTTCGATTTCATCCGGCCCGCTTCCGTCGGGGACGGTGCCGGAGATGGCGGCGGCGGTATCCGGCCGGCCGGACGGCCGGCAGCGGCGGGCCAGGAACAGCAGGCCCCGTGCCGCCATGGTCGCGCCTTCCGGCGTGAAGGAGCCGAGCGGGACCAGATCCTCCGGGTCGCAAGCCAGACCGGTCTCCTCGGTCAGTTCGCGCCGGGCGGCATCGGCCGGGTTCTCGCCCGCGTCGATGAAGCCCTTCACCATCTCCCAACTGCGCTGTCCGAGCGGATGGCGATGGTTGTGCAGCAGGGCGAACCGGCCGTCCGTTTCCCCCAGCACCGCCACGCCCGTGACCATGTCGGGGCCGGCATGCATCGGCTCGACGACCAGATAGCCGTCGACGGTGGTGCCGTCGCCGCGCAGGTCGTCGGCGTAAGCCCGCCATTTGCTGTTCGCATAGACAAGGCGGCGGGAGGTGAGGATGGGCGGCATCGGGTGAAAATCCGGGGCGGAGGTCAATCCGCTCCGACCTCATAGCTCGGTTCGTAGACGATGATCTTGCTGCCGCCGTAATCGATGCCGAACTTGACGGTGATCAGGCGGTTCAGCCGCTCGATCAGGCGGCGGCGCATCTCGGGCTTGACGAAGAACAGCATGAAGCCGCCGCCGCCGGCACCCAGCAGCTTGCCGCCGCTCGCCCCGGCCGCACGCGCCTCCGCATAGATCTCGTCGACGATGGGGTTGCTGACGGAGCTGGCGAGCTGGCGCTTGAGCTGCCACGCCTCGTGCATCAGCTCTCCCAGCCGGTAGGTGGGTTCGCGTTCGTCGCTGAGCAGGGAGACCCCCTCGTCCACCATGGCGCGGATGCCCATCAGCTGGCGCTCGCGCTGCTCCAGGTTTTCGATCTTCTCCTTGGCGACTTCCGACGCGATGCGCGACAGGCCGGTGAAGACCAGCAGCATCGACGACAGAAGTTCGGCGCGCCGTTCCGGGCTGATGATCAGGGGCGTGACGGCGAAACCGCCGTCGGTGTGGAAATCGATCCGGTTCAGACCGCCGTAGGCGGCCCAGATCTGATCCTGGTAGCCGACATTCTCGCCGATCACCTGCTGTTCGATGCGGATCGCCTCATTCGCCAGATCGCGCTTGCCGGCCATCTCCCCACGCATGGCGTAGAGGGCGTTCAGCAGGCCGACGGTGAAGGACGAACTGGACCCCAGGCCCGAGCGGGCCGGCAGGTCTGCGTCGTGATGAACCTCCAGCCCGCGATGGGCCTTCATCTCGGAGAAGACGGCGCGGACGGCCGGATGTTCGATCTCCTCGATGGTCTTGGCCAACTCGATGCGCGAATAGGCGAGACGGTACTTGTGCTCGAAGAAGGGCGGCAGGTTGCGGACGTTGAGATAGCAGTATTTGTCGATCGCCAGCCCGAACACGGCCCCGCCATGGCGCCGCACCCAGGTCGGATAGTCGGTGCCGCCGCCGAAAAGCGAAATGCGGAAAGGGGTGCGGCTGATGATCACGGGCGATATCCTTATGCTGATCCGGACCGCCGGCTTCAAAAATGTCCGGCCTGCTCGATGAATGGCGGCTCACCCCTTTCCGGGGCCCTCTACCGTCCATCGGATGCTTACTGAAGCAAGAAATGGACGGTAACCTTCTGATTTCCCCTGGGATTCATGCGTCGGGCGACTTCGCCTGGAACGATCTCACTCTAATCGGCCAGGACTTCCATGCCGCTCTCCAGCAGAGCGCGGGACAGGGAATGCTTGGTCATCTGTTCGATATGCTCGCGGGTTTCCCAGCCGAAGCGCTGGGCCACCATGTCGAGATAGCGCTTGTTGGTGAAATATTCGGTAAAGGCCTGATCGCGGAAGCGCAGGACCTCTGCGGCGGAAATCTTTTCCGTCGGCAGGGGGGTACAGTCATGGCTGTGCTGGGAATAGCCGCTCCACTGTTCCGGCAAGGCCCATCCCTTTTCCACCGCCATGGCGTAGAGCGGCGATCCCGGATAGGCCATCGCGGAATAGAAGTTGCCGAATTCGCAGTTCAGTTCCTTGGCCAGTTCCAGCGTCGCCCGCATGCTTTCCACATCGTCGTCGGGCAGGCCGAAGATGTAGTTGCCGATGACGTGGATGCCGGCGGCCTGGATCGACTGCACCACGACACGGATGTCGTCCTGGGTGAAGGACTTGGACGCGCCGTCGCGGACATGCTCGCTGCCGGATTCGATGCCCAGGGCAAGCCAGCGGAATCCCGCCTTGCGCAGCTTTTCCAGCATGTGCGGCTTGACCGTGTCGACCCGGGCGTAGGCCCAGATGTTCAGGTCATAGCCGCGCTCGATCAGCCGGTCGCAGATCGCCAGGACATGGCGCTCGTTCAGGACGAACATCTCGTCGATGAACTTGTAGGTCTTGACGCCATAGTCGTTGTACAGCCGGTCGATCTCGGCGACGACGGCGTCGGGCGAGCGCATGCGGTAACGGTTCACCCCGAACGGCGCGTTGATGCAGCAGAAGCTGCATTTGTAGGGGCAGCCGAGCGAGGTGTAGATGGAGGCATAGGGCTGCCGCGACCCGAGATTGCCGAAGCATTGCCAGTTGTGCGCCCGGTACTTCTCCATCGGCAGCAGATCCCACACGTCGCCGTGCAGGTCGCGGTCGAGATCCTTGATCAGGGCCGGGGCGAGGTTGTTGCGGATCGTGCCGCCATCCGTCTCATCTTCGGTCCCCGCCACGCGGTAGACCAGCCCTTCCACCGCTTCGAGCGGCGGAGTCGGTTCCTTCAGCGCATCGAGAAGCTGGGCGACGGTCACCGGCCCTTCGCTGTTGCAGGCGAAGTCCACCGCCTCCTCGCGCAGGGTGCGCTCGGGCAGGGCGGCGACATGGCCGCCGACGATGATGATCGGCTGTTCGGGCAGGCGCGCTTTGATGGCGCGGCAGGTCAACCCGGCTCCGACCATCTGCTGGGTCGAGGCGGAAGGCTGATGGCCGAACACCACCATCGCGACCAGGCGTGGCGCCAGTTGGGCGATGCGCTCCGCCACCTGGTCGGCGGTCAGGTGATCGGCCTCGGCGTCGATGATATGGATGGAATGGCCGCGGTCGCGGACATAGCCGCCGATCAGCCGGCACCACAGCGGCGGTTCGATCGCCGTCAGAGTTGACCCGAGGGACTGATAGATCTTGGTCCGCTCACCAGGGTTGACGAGGACGAGATCGACGTTCGGACTCATGGGATTGTTGCCAGACTCGGGTCTTGAGAAGTGTGTCGGTCAGCATATTCCGAAGGTAAAGGGCGGTCTAGGGAAAACAAATCATCTTGTGCAATAATTTAAGGTACATATCACCAGCAACCGGGCCGCCGACCATTGAAGCGCGGGGCCGGCATGTTAAAAACCTGAAATTATTTATTGCGCATAGAGGAGTATGACAAACCCGATACCAGAAAACCTCCGGATGTCGCCGCGCGATCTCTTAAGACCTATTCAGGTCCCGGCGCATGGAGGATGGCCGCCTTCGGTTCGGGCCGGCATAGCATGCCATAATATGCCACGTCTCTCCGGTAAACGGGATCAGGCGGATTGTCGCGCATTCCACCAGACGCATGTCCGCTCCAGGCCGTCGCGCAGCGGTGTCCTGGCGCGCCACCCGAGCGTCAGGCAGCGCGAGGCGTCCAGGCCTTTGCGCGGCATGCCGTCGGGCTTCTCCACGGCATAGTGGAAGCCGCCGTCGTAACCGACCGCCGCGGCCACCATCTCCGTCAGTTCGGCGATGCTGACATCCTCGCCCGAGCCGACATTGACGATCTCTTCGCCGCTGTAACGCTCCATCAGGAAAACCAGGGCATCGGCGGCATCGTCCACATAGAGGAACTCGCGCCGCGGCCGGCCGGTCCCCCAGACCTCCACCGGCCCGGTCCCGGCCGCCTTCGCCGCCTGGATCTTGCGGATCAGGGCCGGCACCACATGGCTGGCGGCCAGGTCGAAATTGTCGCCGGGACCGTAGAGGTTGGTCGGGACGACGGCGATGAAGTCGCGGCCGTACTGGCGGCGATAGGCCTGGCACAGCTTGATGCCGGCGACCTTCGCGGTGGCATACCACTGGTTGGTCGGCTCGAAAGCGCCGGTCAGCAGGGAGTCCTCGACGATCGGCTGGTCGGCGAATCTGGGGTAGATGCAGGACGATCCGAGGAACATCAGCTTTTCCACCCCGGCCAGATGGGCGCCGTGGATGATGTTGGCCTCGATCGCCAGGTTGTCATAGAGGAATTCGGCCGGCCGGGTGTCGTTGGCCAGGATGCCGCCCACCGTGGCGGCGGCGACGAACACGGCTTGCGGGCGTTCGCGCAGCATCCAGGCCTCGACGTCGCCCTGGCGGCGCAGATCGACCGCACCGCGGCCGACGGTAAGCGGTTGCGCGCCTTCGGCCGTCAGCCGGCGGAGCAGGGCCGAGCCGACCATGCCCGTATGCCCCGCCACCCATACCCGCTTTCCGGCAAGCGGATACACCACCGGAGCCGCCTGCGTTCCAGTCGTGCTGTCCATGGTGCATCCTTCCTGTCCGTCGGCATGCCGTTCGGCCGGGGGCGAATGCCGTTGGCCAGTAAAAGGAAAATAACGACCCATTGTGCGCACCGCAATCCAAATGCCGCATCCAGGCGACCCGCCCAGAAGTGAGTATCCAAGTATGAGGAGGCATCTTCCGCGGCATCGGCGCGCCACCGATCCAAGAATGCGGAAGGACCATCCGCCGCATCGTCCCGGTTTCCACCGCCTCCACGGACGCCGTCGAGAAAGTTTTACAGTTTGATTAAGGATAATAAATAAAGAGAGAATCCACTCTCGCTTTCTCGATTCATTATTGATAAAAATTGATGTTTCCATTCGGCCCGCGGCGTAATATCAAAAGTGCATGTCGGCTGCATGTCCTTTTTAGGAAAATATTCTGGCTTAACCCTCGCGCATCCCAGGGCTTCCATGATCAAGACAGAATTCAAAAGCAATGTTAAGAAGGCTCCTAAAGTTAGCTTTGTTCTTCTTGATTGGAAATGCCGGGAAAGTTTCCACTCCCTTGATTACTTGGCAGATCAGGATGTTCCGCGGCATGATTATGAAATCATCTGGATTGAGTACTACGCTCATAGGTCAAAAGAGATAGGCGATAAGATATCCGACTATAAGGGTAAGGGGCGTCCGGCGCCTGTTGACCTTTGGATTATTATGAATATGCCGGATGCCCTATACTATCATAAACACCTAATGTACAATATTGGTATTGCAAAGAGTCGGGGTGATATTGTCATCATCTGTGATTCTGATGCGATGTTCACGAAATCCTTTGTTCGGACGGTGATCGAAACCTTTGAACGCACGCCTGAAATTGCCCTGCACTTTGACGAAGTGCGCAATTCCAAGCAGGATTTCTATCCTTTCAACTATCCGCCGTTCGAACTGCTGACCGGGGATGGGGCGATCAATTGGCGCGACGGCAAGACCACCGGGCTGTGGGATACCGAGGATCCGCTGCATAGCCGCAATTACGGGGCGTGCCTGTGCGCCAGGCGTTCCGACCTGATCGCCATCGGCGGCGCCGATGAACACATGGATTACCTTGGCCATGTCTGCGGCCCGTACGAACTGACCTTCCGCCTCGTGAACAAGGGCCTGAAGGAGGTCTGGCACGAAAGCGAATTTCTGTACCACACGTGGCATCCGGGATCGGATGGCGACTTCAACTACATCGGACCCACCGATGGCCGGCACATGTCCTCCACCGCACTCGAAGCGCTGGAGACCGGTCGCATCATGCCGCTCACCGAGAATCCGGTCATCCGCCACGAGCGCGAAAACGGGGTGCCGCCGGCGAACGGCCAGTTCATCGATCCTGCCTGCCTGACGGCCTGGACGCAGGAGGAGGTGGCGAAGTCGCCCCGCTTCAAGCTCTTCAAGCGCGGCCAGGGCGGCACCAAGCTGGTGCGGGAACTGGCCACCTACAACATCCTGTCCTACGACGGCAAATTCTACGGCGTCCCGCATTCCCTGGGGCCGGTGGATCTGGCCAGGAAGGAGGATCGGGAAAAGCCGCAGATCGTCGAAGGTGCCTCGGCCGACGAAATCGAGGCGCTTCTGGCCGGGGGCCCGCCCCCCGCTCCCGTCGCGGCGCTTCCTGTGCAGCAGCCCTCCCAACCCTCCAGACGGCGGGGCGTCCAGGCTCCTCCGGTTCTGGTCGGTATGGTCGGGCCTTTCAACGTGGTCTCCTATGACGACGCCTATTTCGGCGTTCCGACCTCGCTGGGGCCGGTCGACCTGGCGGATCCGGCCCAGCGCGCCTTGCCGGAAATCCTGAAGGCCGCGACATGGAGCGACGTGGACTCCATGATCCGGGCGCAGCGCCTGATCCGGCTGGAGGTGGAGAGCCGTGCCCGGGAACAGATGCTGGAGCAGTTGCGGGCGGAACTTGCCGCCAAGGACGCGATGATCGCGGACTTCCTGGACACGATCACCGCCTTGCGCGGTGAAAGCCAGAGCTGGAATGAGGAACGCGAGCGCCTGCGTCGGGAGGTGTTCAGCTTGCAGTTCCGGTTGAACGGTGCCGAGCTGTTGGACTCGTTCACGCCGACCGACATCGCGGAGCGCCGTGCCGACGGCATCCGCGTCACCGCCGACAAGCCGGTCGGCTGTTTCCTGCACGGCTCGCGCCTGTCGCTGGGCAAGGGCAAGTACACGCTCGACATCTGGGGCGCAAGGCAGCACGCGTCCGCAGCGGGTCTGCCGGTTTTGAATGTGGAATTGATCAGCAACGGCACGACCACCGTCGGGACGTTCAATACCGAGCACTTCGCCGAAACGGCCACGCTGGTCTCGCTGGTGTTCCAACTGAACGATGCGCCCACCGACGCCGGGCACGAGTTCGAAATCCGCCTCACCCATTATGGCCGTGTGGATCTGGTCGTCTCGAGGGTTCGGCTGCGCTTGATCTCCGATACGAGCGCAGCCTCCCCGGCGGGTCTTCACAGACAGCACGCATGACGGGGCGGCTCTGCCGAGAGCCGGCCAGAAACAGATCATTCGCTTTCCAGCGGAGGGGACGGGGTGTCCAACAGGATGTTTGAGCAGCGTCTTGCCACGGTAGAGAGGCGGATGGCCGAACGAGACCGGCGGAACCAGGAGCTGTCGGCCCTGGTCGAAGAGGTGGGCGAGCAGAATCGGCTGCTCCGGCAGGTCTTGAGCGAACAGGACATGCGTATCCGGTCCCTGGAAGGCGCCTTGGCCGAACAGGCTCGCGTGCTTCAGGCCATCCGGGGGGAACGCGCGGATGCCGGCAGGCCGGCGGAGGGCGGCCCGGCTCTCCTCAGCCTGTCGGCCCGCGTTCAGCTGATCGACGATGCGCTGACCGACCTCCGCCTTGCTGTTTTGGAAAGGTCCGGCACCCGGTAGAGTGCCGCCGCCCGGTCATTCAGGCCGGGAGTGGCCGATGAAAGAGAGCCGCATGTTTATCCATTTCGACCTGCCCCGTGCCGCCGGGGATTCGCTGATGGACTGTGTCGAGCGCGTCTATGGCGCGTCGCGGGTGCTGCATCTTGGACGCGGGCTTCGCTTCGATATGTCGTACGAAGCCCTGCTCAGCAAAACACCTGACGAACTTGAACTGATAAAGAACCACTACGGATGCGCAGTGACGAAGCATGCCTTCGCTCTGCACAAGATAATAGGGGTTCCGTATGTTGGTTTCGTTCGCAATCCGTTTGACTGGTATATTTCTTCATATTATTGGGCAAAAAAGAACAGCCTGGGGAACCCGTCTGAATTTTATGGATATATGATCGACAAGCATAATATGTCATTGGAGTATTTTGTTCACTGGCTTCATGACATAGGCCACGACAACAATCAGACCAAGAATATTTTCTACCTTTCAAAAAGCTATGCCAGCGTCCTGCCTCCGGATCCGGCGGACATCACTCTCGATGAGGCGAATTTCGCCCAGACCATCGAACTGACCGAGACCGCGTTTGCGGTTCTTGCGCCGACCGATCTGTTCGGTCGGGCGCTCTATGTCATGGGCATGCTGTTCGACTGGCCGGACCTGCCGCTGTGGCGGCTGCGCTCTTCCTCCAACTGGCGCGCCTCGGCGTCGATCCCCTACACGCTCGAGGACTTCGTGCGCGAGCGCAGCCCCTATGACTGGAACCTGTTCGCCACCGTGCGGAAGGGATTCGAACAGCGTTATGCCGATGTTCTGGCGGCCCGCGCCGCCGAGATCGCGGACTACGACGCCTGCTCGCGGAATCCCGCGTGGCAGGACGCGATGCCGTTTCATGTCCGCGACCTTCCGGAACCTCTCCTGCAGGGCGTCCGCCTTCAGGCACCGCCGCCGCCCCGTGACCCGGTCGCCATCCCCGGCGCCCTGCGGGGGAACTGCATACCAGGGCTCAACCTGTATCTTCACGGCGTGGTCCATGGGCATTTCCTGCTGTCGCCCCGCCCGGACAGTCCGCCCTTCCTGGCCGTACCGCTGATCAGCCTGATCGACCGGATGGCCGCCCCGGAGCAGCTCTGGCCATTCTACGGCCCGGGCGTCCTGTTCGACCGGTCGCTGGACGGGCTCCGGCAACGGCTCGAGGCGGGAGAGGTCCCGAGCCTGGTGGAGAGCCAGGGGGATCTCCAGATCTGGTTCTACCGGGGCGCGTACCGGTTCCTGGAGTGGACGGCCGGCACCGACATCGACGTGCTGTACAGCGATCCCGAGGGGGCGCTGAACGGCTCCCTCCATGCCACGGACTGGCCGACGGCCCGCCAGTTCTTCACGCTGTTCACCGATCCGTTCCAGCGGCAGCGGATCGACGGGTTCGGCATCGTCGAAGGGGTGGAGGGTGAGCCCTGGAGGGCCGAACCGACGGCCGGCGGACCGGCGGTCACCGCCCCGTCCCTGCTGCGGCTGCTCGAAGCGCTGCAGAGCAGCGGGCGCCTTTCCCTGCGGTCACCGCCGCCGTTCCTGATCGACAGCCTGACCGACTACAATCTGGTCAAGTACCAGGGTCGGAACTATGGCGCGCACCAGGGGGGCGGGGATCTGGAAGACCTGCTGGCGGAGCCGGGGGAAAACCTCATCGAGGCTGCGACGCTGAAGGATGTCCGCCGGGCGATCATCGACCGCTGGCTCTCTCACCGGTCGCCGGATCCCCACCTGATCGAAACCTTGGGCGTGACCAACATCGTCCTGTTCCGGGACCGCTTCGTCGCGTTGCCGCAAGCCCTCGGACCCGTCGATCTGTCCGATCCCGCGACGTTCCACCTCCCCGGCGTGATCGTCAGCCGCAGCCGGACGCGCCTGCGGCATCTGGTCGCAACGGAAGCCGCCGGCCAGGGGGGGGACACGCAGGCGGGGACCGCGCCGGAATCGGGCGGCCGTCCGGCGCCCTTGCTGCCGGACGCGTCCGGAAAGGGGCGGCTGTTCTGGCTGACCGGTTTGTCCGGGGCCGGCAAGACGACGGTCGCCCTGCGCGTGTGTGCGCGGTTGCGGGCAGCCGGGCTGCCGGCGGTGCTGCTCGACGGCGACCGCTTGCGCGCCGCCATCGCCCCCGATGCCGGTCACAGCCCTGACCAGCGCCGCCAGTTGGCCCTTTCCTACGCCCGCCTGTGCCGGGAACTGACGGAGCAGGGCCTGGTCGTCGTCATCGCCACCATTTCAATGTTTCATGCAGTCCGCCAATGGAATCGCGAAAACATAGAAGGTTATCGCGAAATATATTTGCGCGTTCCGCTTGAACACCGCGCTGGTCGTGACCCGAAGGGCTTGTACCGCAACGCTGCTGTGGATATGGTCGGAATGGATACCTCCATTGAGGAGCCGGATCACCCCGATCTCGTAATTGACAATTACGGCACGATGACACCGGACGGCGCGGCCGACCTGATCTGGGACCGATTGATTGCGTCCGATGCCGCTCTGATCGGCTTATCGACTGCAGTCCCCAAAGACGGGGACTATAAAGAACCCCATACATCACAATAGAATAGGGACTTTGAAGCATATGCGCGGTCATGGTGATTTCACCGGGTTGGCAGAGAATTACTCGAAATACCGCCCGACTTATTCAGCGACGGTCAGGGATGCGCTGATCGGCATGCTGCCGAAGCCGGCCGGGGAGATCGAGGCAGCCGACATCGGCGCCGGCACCGGCATCTGGACCCGCCTCGTGGCCGAGCGGGTCCGCCATGTCACGGCGGTCGAGCCCAACGACGACATGCGCCGGCTCGGCATCGCCGATTCCGCCGGTCACCGGATCGAATACCGTGTCGGCTCCGGCGAGCAGACCGGCCTTGCCGATGCCTCGGTGGACATGGTCAGCATGGCGTCGTCCTTCCACTGGGTCGATTTCGAGCGCGGCCTGGCCGAGTTCCACCGCATCCTGCGTCCGGAAGGCCGCTTCGTCGCGCTGTGGAACCCGCGACTGATCGATGCCAATCCCCTGCTGGTCGAGATCGAGGCGGAGATCACCCGGCTGGCTCCGGAAGTCAAGCGGGTGTCGTCCGGCAATTCCGGCATCACCGAGACCCTGACCGAGCGGCTGTGGGCCAGCCGGCAGTTCGACGACGTGGTTTATCTGGAGGGCCGCCATTCCATCGACCAGACCCCCGAACAGTATCTGGGCGTCTGGAATTCGGTGAACGACGTGCGCCACCAGCTCGGCCCCGATCGCTGGACTGCCTTCATGGCCTTCGTCGAGGCGCGGATCGCCGGCCTTGACGTGATCACCACGACCTATCGCACCCGTGCCTGGTCTGCACGCCGTCGGTGAGACTGCCCATGGACACCTCCGCCTTACCGCTCCGGATCGCCTTCGGCAGCAAAGCCGAAACCCTGGAGCGCCTCGCGCCGCATCTGAGGACGGCGCGCGTCCTCGATCTGGTTCGCTTCCGGGCCGTCGATTGGAACGCGGGCGGCATGGAGGCGATCCTCGACCGGATCGCCGCCACGCCGTGGGGCAGGCGGGGGCCTCTGATCGTCCGCTCCTCCGCGGCGGCGGAGGACCGGGAGGGGCAGTCCCTGGCCGGGCATTTCGTGTCGATCGGCAACGTCGATCCGGCCGGGCTGCCGGCCGCCGTCGCCGAGGTGGCGGCCTCCTTCGGGGACGAGCCGGTACCGGCCGACCAGATCTTCGTCCAGCCCATGCTGACGGCCGCCATGAGCGGCGTCGCCTTCACCCGGGATCCCAACACCGGCGCCCCCTATCTGATCGTCAATTACGAGGAGGGCGGCGACACCGCCGCGGTCACCGGCGGCCACGCCGCCGAATTGAAGACCTTCGTCTACTGGAAGGGCGCCACGGTGCCGTGCCCGCCCCCCCTCGACCGGGTGGTGGCGCTCGCCGGCGAATTGGAAGGGCTGCTCGGAGAGGAAAGTCTCGACATCGAGTTCGCCTTCTCGCCGACAGGCGAGCTGTACCTGTTCCAGGTGCGGCCGCTGTCCGCCGCCGCCGGAACGGCCGTCGGCACCGACGAGCACCGGCCGCTGCTGGAAGCCATCGCCCAGAAGATCGCCCAGGCCAATCGGCCGCACCCCTACCTGCGCGGCCGCCGCACCCTGTACGGCGTCATGCCCGACTGGAACCCGGCCGAAATCATCGGCATCCGGCCGCGGCCGCTGGCGCTGTCGCTGTACCGGCAGCTGGTGACCGACAGCGTCTGGGCCTACCAGCGCCACAATTACGGCTACCGGAACCTGCGCAGCTTTCCGCTGATGCGGTCCTTCCATGGGTTGCCGTACATCGACGTCCGCCTCAGCTTCAATTCCTTCATTCCGGGCGACGTGCCTGACACGCTCGCCGACCGTCTGGTGGACTGCTACATCGACCAGCTCGCGGCGGCACCGGTGCTCCACGACAAGGTCGAGTTCGAGATCGTCTTTTCCTGCTACACCTTCGACCTCGACACCCGTCTGCAACGTCTGCGCGGCTTCGGCTTCTCGGAGCGCGATCTCGAGGAATTGACCCACAGCCTGCGCCGGCTGACCAACCGGGTCATTCACCGTGAAACCGGCTTGTGGCGCAACGACAGCAAGAAGATCGGGATCCTGGAGGAGCGGCAGCGGACCATCCGCAGCACCGACATGGACATCGTCAGCCGCATCTATTGGCTGATGGAGGATTGCAAGCGCTACGGCACCCTGCCTTTCGCCGGTTTGGCCCGCGCCGGCTTCATCGCCGTCCAGATGCTGAAATCGCTGGTGGCGGTCGGCGCGATCGAGCCGCAGCAGTACGATGCCTTCATGACCAGCCTGGAGACCGTCAGCGGCCGCATGACGCGCGACCTGCGCGCCCTGTCCCGCTCGGAATTCCTGGAGAAGTACGGGCACCTGCGCCCCGGGACCTACGATATCCTGTCGCCGCGCTACGACGAGGATCCGGAACGCTACCTCGGTGCCGAGCATGGGGCCGGTCAGCATGACGAGGGCGCGGTGCCGACCTTCGCCCTGTCTCTGCCCCAGATGCGCCGGATCGACGCCCTCCTGAACCAGCACTCCCTGGAAATGGACGTGGTCAGCCTGTTCGACTTCTTCCAGGCCGGCATCCAGGGCCGCGAGCATTCGAAATTCGTCTTCACCCGTTCGCTGAGCGAGGTGCTGTCGCTGCTGACCCGCCTGGGCGACCGCTATGGACTGTCGCCGGACGACATGTCCTACTTCGACGCCTCTCTTATCGACGATCTCTACGCGTCGAGTTGCGACATCGAGGCGACGCTGCGCCACAGCATCAGCCAGGGCCGCGCCCGCTATGCGGAAACCCAGCGCATCGTGCTGCCGCCGCTGATCAGCCAGCCCGAGGAGGTCTGGGCTTTCCACATTCCTCCAACCGAACCCAACTTCATCACCCAGCGGACGGTGGAGGGGCCCGTGCGGTCCCACAAGGCGCCGGCGTCGGAGCTGAAGGGGGCGGTGGTGGTAATCCCCAGCGCCGATCCGGGCTTCGACTGGATCTTCTCCCACGGCATCGGCGGCTTCATCACCGCCTATGGCGGGGTAAATTCCCACATGGCCATCCGCGCCGGCGAACTGAACCTTCCTGCGGTGATCGGAGCCGGGGAGACGCTGTTCAACCAGTGGAAGGACAACCGTCGCCTGCGCATCGACTGCGCATCCCGCCGGGTGGATGTCCTGCAATGACGACGGTCCGGCCCGTGGCCGCGCGCCTGATCGCCGTCAGTCAGCGGGTGGACGTGATCGCCGGCCGCAATGAGCGGCGCGACTCCCTGGATCAGCGGTGGACCGGCTTCCTGGACGCCTGCGGCCTGCTGCCCGTGGCGATGCCCAACACGGCGTCGCCCGCTCTTGCGGCGGCCTGGCTGGAGGAGGTGGCTCCCGCCGGCATCCTGTTGACCGGCGGCAACGATCTGGCGGCCTATGGCGGCGACGCCCCCGAACGCGACGCCGTGGAAGCCCTGCTGATCGAGCACGCGGTCACCCGGCGCATCCCGCTGATGGCCGTCTGCCGGGGCCTGCAGATGCTGATGCACCATTTCGGCGCCGGGCTGGAACGGGTGACGGGCCATGCCGGCACCGATCATCCGGTCGTCCTGGACGACGGCGCGACGGACACCGTGAATTCCTATCACAACTGGAGCTTCACGAGCGTTCCGCCCGGTTTCACCGCCTGGGCGACCGCGCCCGACGGCGTGGTCGAGGCGGTCCGCCACGACACGCTGCCACTGTTCGGCATGCTCTGGCATCCCGAACGCAATGCCCCCTACCGCGCCGTGGACCTCGATCTGGTCCGCCGTCATTTCGGGGGTGATCGGTAACGGGGTCTTGCTGCACCGTCCACGGGTCCGCCGCATCCGCGCCTTCCCGCTTTCCCTGAATTTGGTTTTCCCTGAATTTGGAGTGCTTTCGTGAAAGCGATCATCCTTGCCGCCGGGCGTGGCAGCCGCATGAAGGCCATGACCGAGGACCGGCCGAAATGTCTGGTCGAAATCGCCGGGCGCAGCCTGCTGGACTGTCAGCGTGCCGCCCTGACCGGTGCCGGCGCCGGCCCGTTGGCCGTGGTGCGTGGCTATCGCGGCGAGGCGTTCGAGGGACGCGGGCTGACCCTGTTCGACAATCCCCGCTGGGCCGAAACCAACATGGTCATGTCGCTGGTCCAGGCGGCCCCGTGGCTGAGCGCCGAACCGTGCCTCGTCAGCTACGCCGATATCTTCTACCCGGCGGAGACGGTGCGCCGGCTGATGGCGGCCGAAGGCGACATCGTCATCAGCTACGATCCCGACTGGCTGGCCCTGTGGCAGTCGCGCTTCGCCGATCCACTGGTCGACGCCGAGAGCTTCCTGCTCGACGCGACCGGCCGGGTCGTCGACATCGGCCGCAAGGTCCAGAGCCTCGACGAGATCCAGGGCCAGTACATGGGCCTGCTGAAATTCACCCCCGCCGGCTGGGCCCAGGTCACCGGCTATCTCGACGGGCTGGAACCGGCGGCGCGCGACAAGCTGGACATGACCGGCCTGCTGTCGCGGCTGATCGCCGCCGGCGTGGCCATCCGGGCGGTGCCGAGCGCCCCCGGCTGGGGCGAGGTCGATTCCCAAAGCGATCTCGACCATTACATCGCAGAGGTGGCTGCCGGGCGCGTCGCGCTGCCGGTCTGAGGCCGCTGCACGGACACGGTCCACCGCCCCGCCCCGGAAGCCCCTGCCTCGATCAAGGAACAAGACGGTTATGAGTCGGCGTTTCATCGACCATGGAGACGGCACCATCACCGATGCCGAGACCGGCCTGATGTGGCGCGCCGATGGCGGCACGCCCGATCTGCCGGGCATGCCGGGCGGGCGGAAGCCATGGTCCGGTCCCCTCTCCGCGCCGCCCGCCGACCTGCCGACTCTGCGCACCGGCTGCTATGGGCCGCTGCCCGATCTGGACCTCTCCGGCCGGCCGGTCGGCTATGCGGTGTTCGACTATATCGACGCGCTGAACGCCGCGGCCTTCGCCGGTTACGCGGACTGGCGCCTGCCCAACGTCAACGAACTGGCCAGCCTGATGAACGAGGCGGTGCCGCAAAGTCATCTCTGGCTGATGGAGAACGGCTTCCGCAACATCGAAACCCATTGCAACTTCTGGAGCTCGACCACCTGCCACGGTCATCCCGAACAGGCGTGGCACGTCCACTTCACCAACAGCGGCAACGTCCACACCAGCTGCAAGGCGTGGTGCGCCCATCATGTGCTGCCGGTGCGTGGCCTGAACAGCGGCCCGCGCCGCCTTCTTCAGACCGGGCAGACCCTGTGCTACAGCGCCGATCTGGTGCCGCAGCCCCTGCCGGACGGCAGCGGGCGCGGCCAGGATGGCGACCTGCGCCTGGGCACGCCCCGGCCGGCGGACCGCTTCGAGCTGCGCGACGGCGGGGCGTCCGGCCGGGTGGTGGTCGACCGCTTCCTGGGGCTGGCCTGGGCATCGCCGCTGAATCTGGGCATGCCGTGGGACGCCGCCGTGGAGATGGTGCCGCGATGCTATGCCGGGTATGGCGGGCTGGACGGCTGGCGCCTGCCGGAGCGGGAGGAACTGCGCTCGCTCACCGACTATGGCTGTTCCAACCTGCTGGGCCTGATGCAACAGGCCGGTTTCGAGGATGTGCGGAACGTCGATTACTGGACCGGAACACCCTACGCCAACGATCCCGACCGCTACGCATGGTCGTTCGGCCTCGGATGGGGACTTTACGGACGCGAGCGGGCCGGGTTCCGGGCGGGGGTGTGGCCGGTCTGCCCTTTCCCGCAGCCGGTGTAGGAGAAGGCGCTGCCTGCACCGGCGCCGCTGCGCCGTCCCTGGCCATCCTGACCTCCCCGCCCTTTGCCTGCGGAGTGGCCTGGCTGGTCAACGTGCTGCTGGAATTGGGCATCCGCACCACGCATTGGGGCACGGCAAGGGGCGCGGGCGGCGGCAGCCCCTGGCGGGAATGCGGCGACGGCTGGACGCTGGATGAGCCGGCGCTGAGCCTGCTCAAATGGCATCTGCCCATCCTGCACCACGACGGGCCGCTGCGCTTCCGCGACGGCCTGGAGGTGGTGTGGGAGCACCGTCTCGATCTTGCCCGCGAACCGGGTGAGGCCGTCATCCTCTATCTGCGCGACCCGCGCGACGCCATCCATTCGCTGTACCGGCGCGACTACGCCCACGCCCTCGGCTACCACGCCTATCTCGACCGCCCGGACGTCTGGCCCGACCATTTCCCGAACCTGTTCTTTTTGCCGCCGCCCGAGACCTATCTGCTGTTCACCCTGTTCTGGCTGACCGTCGGCGAGACGGTGCCGCTGCTGACCGTCACCTTCGAAGGCATGCGTGCCGATCCGGTCGGGACGGTACGCCGCGTGCTCGCCCAGCTGGGGCAGACGCGGCCGGATGACGGGATCGTCCGCGCGCTGGAACGCTCCAGCTTCCATGCGGCACGCCAGGCCATGCTGCGCACCAGCGCCGAGCAGGGAACGGAGCGCCTGACCGCGACCAAGGGTGAAGTCGGCGAATGGCGGACCACCCATGACGACGCGGCCCTCGCCCGCTTCGCCCGGCCGCTCGCCCGGTTCGAAGCGCTGTTGGCCGACCTGCCGGCCGCCGAGGCAACGTGGCAGGCCGAGGCCATTCCACGCGATCCCTTCGGTTGGCTGGAGGAGGGCGCTCCGGCCAATCTGGCCGCGGTTCTGGACGCGGTGCCGGCGGTGGCCGGCAGGCCGGCGGCGCAGCTCTCCGCCCACGCCGCGGTGGCGGCCGGCTGGTTTACCGCCCAGGCAGCCGGAGGACCGGACTTCACACCGCCGCTGCCGCGGCGCCTGTTCCTGCGCTTCTACGCCTTTCTTCTTGAAGGACTGGACTCCGCCCCCATCGACACCCTGCTCCGTTCCCGCCACATCGACCGCATCCACGGACTTTGCCGGGAGATGGTGGGAGCGATGCCGGAGTGACCGCTTCCGCCGGCCACCGAGCGAACGCCAAAATTAGGAATTATGTCTTGATATACCGGTCAGAAAGCGGATAAAGCTCCTATATTGCGCCATATAGGAAAGGAAGCGGACCACCATGAAGGGATTGCTCCTCGCCACCGACGACATGGGGCGGTGTCTGGACGTGATCGGCGTGTCGGACAGCCGCCACACCCTGGTGATGGCCCCAGGGCAGGGCAAGACGCTGCCGGTGCCGGCCGGCGCCACGATGATGCTGGTCAACGCCACGGCCAATGTCTGGGTTCAGTATGACGGGCCGGCGGCCGTGCCGGTGGTGGACGATCTCGGCGGCGGGGCGCCGGAACTCAATCCGGGGCCGCGTTTCATCAAGGGGATCGCCGCCATCGGCATCAGCGCGGCACAGGCGTGCGAAGTGGGCGTGACGTTCTATCGGGGAGGCAGCCTGTGACCTCACGCTACAGTTTCGCGCCCGTCGGCGCGTCGACCGAGCGGCCGGTCTTCACCGGCACGGTGACTCTGCCGGCCGGCACCGCGGCGGCGCCGGGATTGGTCTTCGCCGGCGACGTCGCCACCGGCTTCTACCACGCCGCGCCCGGAACCGTCGGCCTGGCGGGAGCCTTGCAGGTCGACAGTCATCCAGTCTGGCATGCCGGGAACGATGGCGCCGGATCGGGCTGCGACGCCGACCTGCTCGACGGACAGCAGGGCAGCTATTACCAGCCGGCCGCCCCCAACCTGGGCGCGCTTGCCGGACTGGACACCGCCGTCGGGTTGGTCGAGCAGACCGGCTCCACCCTGTTCGCCAAGCGCCCGCTCGGCACCGGATCGGCTGGCGCGGTCCCCACCCTGGGCGACGCCGACGCCCGCTATGCCCGGCTGAGCGGAGCGACCTTCAGCGGCGCCTTGCGGAACACCGGACAGCCCGCCTTCCTGGCCTTCCTGTCGTCCCAGCAACTGAACGCAACGGGGGATGGAACGCTCTACACCATCCTGTGCGATGCCGAGGTTTTCGACCAGACCAACGCCCACAACCCGGCAACCGGGATCTTCACCGCACCGCTGACCGGTTTCTACCGGTTCGACTGCACGGTCTGCCTGATCGTCGGCGCGACGCACACGCGCGCCGAACTGATCCTGGAGACGAGCAACCGCCTGCATTTTCTTGGTCAGATCAACGCAGCGGCGCTGCGGGACGCGACCGGGAACGCGGTGATCATGACCGGCTCCCGCCTCGTGGACATGGACGCCGGGGACACCGCATTCATGCGGGTCAAGGTTTCGAACGGCACCAAAGGCGTGTCGGTGTTCGGCACGACGGCGGGTGCGATCTACACGTCTTTCTCAGGGAGGCTGGAATGCTGAGCGACCATCAGCGCGCCGTGCTGGCCGACATCGTCGTGGATCCGGACGCGTGGGCCGCCCATGTTCTGGATGAATTCGGGCCGGAGGCCGGCATGGCCCACCTGGAGGCCAAGGTCGCCCGGGCGGCCCCGGTGTACGAGGCCGCCCGCCGGACTCTGGGGTCCGCCTACCGAACGCGAGCCGAGCGCACCGCCTTGCCCGGCGGACCCTGATCTCATGATCAAGCTTGGGGTGCGATCACTTCAAACGATTTCGGTCGAAGCGATCACACCCCAAACAACGCCGTCAAATATTCACCAAGGCTTTCTATGAAAGAAAAAATCTTGGGGAGTTGCAATAAATAGCCTGTTGCTAGTTTAGCCTATTCAGCCAGCCGGCATACTGAAGATTCCTGTGGCGCTTTGCGTCCATTCCAAGTTAATTACCATTAATCTGCGCATTTGAAGGGAATTGACTGGTGACTCGGATATTTATGATTCGCCATGGCAAATCCGCGGCGGGCTTTGATGAAGCGCTCGATGCCGATCTGTCGGAGCTTGGGCATCGGCAGGCGGCAATTGCGGCTGCTGCGGTTGCCCGCCGGCTGCCTCCTATGCCGATCATTGCCTCTCCGTTTCAAAGAGCCAGAAGTACAGCGGAACCTTTGGCCAGAGCATGGCGCCAGCCAATGGCAATTTCCCCTGAGATTACTGAAATTCCAACGCCTCCTCATTTGGGAGAAGAAAATCTTGCGGCACGCCGTCCATGGCTTACCGCCATCATGGCCAGCCGATATGGAAATCTCGGCGATGACATTGAGATATGGCGTCAAAGCCTGATTGATTTCGTTGCGAATACGAAACAAGATTCTATCTTGTTTACCCACTACCTGACGATCAACGCCATCGTCGGGGCGGCGCAGAACGATGATCGAGTGGCTTTGTGCGACCCGGGATATTGTACTGTGACGGAGTTGGAGGTCTGTAGCGGTCAGATTTCCGTTATCGGCATCGGTCTCGACTACGATCTGCTCCCCGCTGTTCTCCCGGATGTCTAGTGGACTTGATGGATACTGCCAAGCTCACTTGTTTTAAGTTTGGCAGTACTCTTGTGCAAATCATGGGCGAAAGGGTGACGTGGACGGAGCGCTCAGACGCCGTCCACAGTGCGAGGCAAGCAGGGCTCGTAACCGAGGAGGGCAATTTCGGCGCCCAGTTCCTTGTCCCACGACTCCAGGGCTTCAGGCGAGAACAGGCGGCGCCATTCGCCTGAAACCCCTTTGCGGACGATATAACGATTTCTCACCATCTCGCCATCCGAACCGCGCGGGCGGTTGGACATGGCCTCGAAGGAGTATTTCGTGTCATAAAGAGAGCGAATCTTCTGCTCTAGTTCCGGATCGCGGGTAAATCCATAGAACTCAAGCACATCAAGCGTTACTCCAACAGTGTCCTGCTTAAGCTCGTCGAACTTTATGACCTTTATCGGCCTCTCTTGGGCCAGGGCGACCCACTTGCATGCCTCTCGGATCGTGTTGGCGAAATTACCGTAAGCCAATCCGTGCAGTGTCTCCCGCAGCTTTGCTCGATCGACAATCCCGCGGAAAATGTGATCCTCGAGATACGAAATAGCCACATCACGAGGGTCTCTTTGCAAGAAAACAATCGATACTTCTTCGCGCTCGAAAAATGGGATGAAGAAGTCTGAATTATTGTGTGTCCAATGAAAATAAGGGCCCGGCGGCGGATCGTCGACGAGGCGTCTGGTCGATTCCGGTCCATAATTCAGGACGTTCACGTGTGTCGTCCTGAGATAATCCTCCAGAATCGGCACTATTGCTGAGGATCCTGAGTAAAATAAATTACAGAAGACCAAATTCTTCATTTCTTCCTCAGAATCGGAGCAAATGGCTATGCTGAAAGGTATAGCAATCCCCGTGTCACATACCAATGGGAATCTTCCTGCCTGGAAGACAATGGAGCGTCGGGCCTCAGTGTCACGATGGCATCCGCTGGACAAGGGCAAGGGAAACCGTCCTCCGGCAGAAGCGACACCGGGTTTACGCGGCTCGAAGCTCAGCCCCGCTCCGGAAACAGCCCGAGCAGCCCGTCGCGCGTGGCCGGGCAGACGCCGCGCTCGGTGATCAGGCCGGTCACCAGCCGCGCCGGGGTCACGTCGAAGGCGTAGTTTGCGACCGGGCTGCCGTCGGGGGTGACGCGCACCGTCTCGATCCGGCCGTCGGCGGTGCGGCCGGTCAGCTCGCTCACCTCGCGGCCGTCGCGCTCCTCGATGGGAATCTCCCGCACCCCGTCGGCGATGGTCCAGTCGATGGTCGGCGAGGGCAGCCCGACATAGAAGGGCACGCCGTTGTCGTGCGCGGCCAACGCCTTCAGATAGGTGCCGATCTTGTTGCAGACGTCGCCGGTCGCGGTGGTGCGGTCGGTGCCGACGATGCACAGGTCGACCTTGCCATGCTGCATCAGATGGCCGCCGACATTGTCGGCGATCACGGTGTGGGGAACGCCGTGGTGCTTCAGCTCCCAGGCGGTCAGGCTGGCGCCCTGGTTGCGCGGCCGCGTCTCGTCCACCCAGACATGCAGCGGGATGCCCTGCTCGAAGGCGGCATAGACCGGGGCAAGCGCCGTGCCCCAGTCGACGGTGGCGAGCCAGCCGGCATTGCAGTGGGTCAGCACATTCACCGGCTCACCCGGCGCCTTGCGCTCCGCCGCGGCGCGGATCAAGGCGGCGCCGTGCAGGCCGATGGCGCGGTTGATCTCCACATCCTCGTCGGCGATGGCCGCTGCTTCCGCCTCGGCCGCGCCGACGCGTTGCGCTTCCGGCAGCGGCGCCAGCAGGCCGCGCATGCGCTCCAGCGCCCAGCGCAGGTTCACCGCCGTCGGCCGGGTCGCCAGCAGGGTGGCGCAGGCGCGCTCCAGCCCGCGGTCGCTGGCGTCGGCGCGCAGGGCCAGCGCCACGCCATAGGCGGCGGCGGCACCGATCAGCGGGGCGCCGCGCACCAGCATGGCGCGGATGGCGTGGGCGGCCTCCTCCAGGCCGGTCAGGCGGACGACGGCGAAATCATGCGGCAGCCGGGTCTGGTCGATGATGGCGACGACGCCGTCGCCCTCCGGCCAGATGGTGCGATAGGCCGCCCCGTCGATCCGCATGACATGACACTCCATCAAAAGCCGGACTGGTCAAAACCGGATTGGTTCCAGAGCCGAGCTGGCGAGATTAGGTGGTGGACGGCCCGGCATCAATGCACTTGTGGCGGGAGGCCGCAGCCCCAGGGTCGCCGAATGCGACATCCTGCGCGTCAGGGGAAGCGTCCTGGGAAATGCCTGCGGGATCCTGCGGCGACCGGTGGTTTTCTGCACTCCGCCCGAGGTCCGCTGTTGCTTTCTCCCGGTGTGCTCGGAATAGTCCCACCAGCTTCAGCGGAGAGAGCGGGACATGAGCAACGGTGCAGTTGGCGAAACGGTTTTGGGCGTGATCGGCGGCAGCGGCCTTTACGACATCGACGGGCTGGAGAACACCCGCTGGGTCAAGGTGACGACCCCCTTCGGCGACCCGTCCGACGAGCTGCTGACCGGCGAACTGGCGGGCCAGAGGCTGGTCTTCCTGCCGCGCCACGGCCGTGGCCACCGCATCCCGCCGTCGGAGTTGAATTTCCGCGCCAACATCCACGCGCTGAAGCAGCTGGGCGTGACCGAGATCCTGTCGGTCTCCGCGGTCGGCTCGCTGAAGGAGAATCTGCCGCCCGGCACCTTCGTGGTGATCGACCAGTTCATCGACCGCACCTTCGCCCGCGACAAGACCTTCTTCGGCAGCGGGCTGGTCGCCCATGTGGCGCTGGGCCATCCGGTCTGCGGCCGGCTGGGCGACCTGATCGAGCAGGCGCTGGTCGAGCTGGACATCCCGCACCAGCGGCGCGGCACCTACATGGTGATGGAGGGGCCGCAATTCTCCACCGTCGCCGAATCGAACCTCTACCGCAGCTGGGGCTGCGACGTCATCGGCATGACCAACATGCCGGAGGCCAAGCTCGCCCGCGAGGCGGAGATGTGCTACGCGACCGTCGCCATGGTCACCGACTACGACTGCTGGCACGACGGGCACGACCATGTGTCGGTCGATGCGGTGATCAAGGTGGTGGTCGCCAACGCCGGCAAGGCGCGGTCGCTGGTCTCGGCCCTGGCGCCGAAGGTGGCGCGGCGCGAGGGCGCCTGCGCCCAGGGCTGCCACACCGCGCTCGACAACGCCATCATGACCGCCCCCGGCCACCGCGACCCGGCGATGCTGGAAAAGCTGTCGCTGATCGTGAAGCGCACGCTGGGCTGATCCGCCGGCTGATCCGTCATGCGCAAATGAAAACGGCGCCCGCTCCCTGGGGAAGCGGGCGCCGTTTTCATTTTCAGATCGAGGATCTCAGCGGCAGGCCGCGTCGAGAACCTTGTGCAGGCGGGTGATCTGTTCGTCGAGCGGGAAGGGATGGTTGCCGACGAAGAAGCCCTGGTCATGCGCCAGATTGGCGTTCTCGACGCCGCCGACCACCTCGTAATCGTAATGCTTGATCACGTCGTGGCGCAGGAAGCAGCCGCCGGTGATGATGCGGAAGCCGATGTCGGCCTCGGTCAGGGCGGCGAACACCGCCTTGCGGTCCTGCGGGCGCTTCGGGTTCAGGATGATGGTGAAGCTGAAGCAGGAGCTCTTGCCGTTCTCGCGCTGGATGATGAAGCGCTCATCCCCGGCGAACAGCGACTGGAACAGGGCCAGGTTCTTGCGGCGCGCCTCGGTGAAGGCGGGCAGCTTCTTCAACTGCTCCAGGCCGACGGCACCCTCCATCTCCAGCGGACGGACGTTGTAGCCGGGCAGGATGAAGCGGTAGGCCTCGAAATGGTCGTTGCCGCCGCGCTGGTACAGCGGGGTGTCGTGCGGCAGGTCGCGGGTCCAGCCATGGGCGCGCATCGCCTTGACCAGATGGTAGAGTTCCAGGTCGTCGGTCAGCACCATCCCGCCTTCCATGGTCGAGATGTGGTGCGAGAAGAAGAAGCTGAAGGTGTTCAGGTCGCCGAAGGTGCCGGTCTTCTTGCCGCCCAGCTCGGCATCCATCGATTCGCAGTTGTCCTCGATGAAGTACAGCCCATGCTCGTCGGCGAAGCGGCGCATCACGTCGAGCGCTGCCGGGTTGCCCAGGATCGACACCGCCATGATCGCGCGGGTGCGCGGCGTCAGCGCCTGCTCCAGCTTGGAAACGTCCATGTTCAGCGTGTCGAGCTCGACGTCGATGAACTTCAGCTTCAGGCCGTACTGCTGCAGCGGGTGGTAGGTGGTGGCCCAGGAGATCGCCGGGACGATCACCTCGTCGCCGCGCTGGAGCGGACGCTCCTTCTTGTAGAACAGGGCGGCGACCGCAACCAGATTGGCCGAAGAGCCCGAATTGACCATCACGGCGTATTTGGCGCCGAAATAGTTGGCGAAGGCCGCTTCGAAGGCGGCGACATTCTCGCCCATGGTGAAGCGCCCGCTCTTCACCACGCGCTGGATCGCCTCAACCTCTTCCTCGCCCCAAGTCGGCGCGGCAAGCTCATAGAACATGGATCATCCCCGGATGGTTCGGACGGCGGGACGAAGGCCTTCCCCGCGCGCCGCAGACGTGAGTGATAAAGACGGGGGAGGGCGTTCCGCGCAACCACCCGCTCCGGGGGACGCGTGGAAGCACCCCCCGGAATGGAGCCCTTCAACGGCCCCTCTTAGAACGGACCCTTGAACTGTGCCTGATAGGCCAGCCGCGCGTGTTCGGGATCCGGGCGCCAGGGCGAGCCGTTCGGGCGGGCCATGGCATAGGCCGCCTCGGCGATGGTCGAGGGGTTGGGGTAGAAATGCTGTTCCAGCGCCGGCGTGGTCGGGCAGGTGGTGGGGGCGAAGCCCATGCGGCGGATCTGCAGCGGCCCGGAGCCGCCCAGACGTTCCGACACCTGGGAGGCGATCTCGGCACTGGCGCCGCAGTTGATCCAGCTGTTGTCGACCACCAGCAGCCGGCGGGTGCGGGCCACGGAGTCCACGATGGTATCGATGTCCAGCGGAACCAGCGTGATCGGGTCGATCAGGTCCACGCCGACATCCACCTCGCGCAGCAGCTCGGCGGCGCGCAGGCATTCGATCGCCATGTTCGACACGCCGACGACGGTGATGTCCCCGCCCTCCAGCATGCGGCGGGCCCGGCCGAACTCGACCGTGTAGGGGGCCTCAGGCACCGGCGCCTCGGTCGGATAGAGCAGGCGGTGCTCCATGAAGATGACCGGGTTGTCGTCGCGGATGGCCGCGATCATGCAGCCCTTGGCGTCATAGGCGTTGGACGGCGCCACCACCTTCAGCCCCGGCACATGCATGAACATCGAATGCAGGCCTTGGGAATGCTGCGCGCCCTGGCCCCAGGACTTGCCGATCATCGACCGGGCGACCATCGGCACCTTGACGGCACCGCCATACATGTAATGGGCCTTGGCCGCCATGTTGACGAGCTGGTTCATGCACAGCAGCAGGAAATCCATGCGGATGTGGACATGGATCGGCCGCATCCCGGCCATGGCGGCGCCGATGGCGACGCCGGTCATCGCGTCTTCCGACAAGGGCGTGGTGAAGATGCGCTCCGGCCCGAAGCGCTCCAGCAGGCCACGGGTCGACCCCTGGATCGCCTTGTGGTCGTCGACGTCGAGACCGAAGACGAAGACGCTCTCGTCGCGCGCCATTTCCTGGGATACGGCCTCGGCCAGGGCGTCGACGTAGCGGAGCTGGCGCGTCGCGGCGTTAGGCGAAGACATGACGGTACAGCTCCTCGGCGGCGGGGAAGGGGCTTTGCTCGGCGAAGGCGACGGCGGCGTCGATGGCGGCCTGGGCTTCCGCCTCGATGGCGGCGCGTTCCGCCTCCGGCAGCAGGGCGGCGATGCGCGGCACTTCGTCGCGGGCTTCCCACGGCTCCATTTCCGTCCGCGGACGGTAGCCCTGGTCGTAATCCTCGTTCGGGCCGACATGCTCGCGCCAGCGGTAGGCGTGGCATTCGATCAGCGCCGGCCCTTCGCCGCGGCGCAGCTTGTCCACCAGCTCGGCCGCGGTGTCGCGGACCTCGAACAGGTCGCCGGACGTGATCTTGCGCGCATCGATGCCGAAGGTGGCCACCCGCTCGCAGAAGCGGTCGGTCGCCCAGCGCTTCGACTGCGGCTCGTGGATGGCGTAGAAGTTGTTCTCGCAGACGAACAGGATCGGCAGCTTATGCAGCGCCGCGAAGTTCAGCGTCTCATAGAAGCAGCCCTCCTCCGACGCGCCGTCGCCGAAGAAGGCGACGACGACCCGGTCGGTCTTCTGCCGCTTCAGGGCGAGGGCGTAGCCGGCGGCGATCGGGATCGTCGTGCCGACCACGGCGGAGGCGCCGAGCACATTGGCCTTGGTGTCGATCAGATGCATGGATCCGCCGCGTCCGGCGGCGCTGCCGGTC
Organism: Azospirillum lipoferum 4B; assembly: GCF_000283655.1. Classification (NCBI taxonomy): domain Bacteria; kingdom Pseudomonadati; phylum Pseudomonadota; class Alphaproteobacteria; order Rhodospirillales; family Azospirillaceae; genus Azospirillum; species Azospirillum lipoferum. Next base: position 46,164 of record NC_016588.1, read on the forward strand.
GCCTTGCCGTACATCTCGGCCATCATCGCGGCCGGATCGCCGCCCTTCGCCAGATAGGCGGCATGTCCCCGGTAGGTGCCCGACACGGCATCGTCCGGCCGCAGAACGTCGCAGACGCCGACCGAGATGAATTCCTGGCCGATGGAGAGGTGCACCGGGCTCTTGATCCTGTCCGAAGGGTAGATCGCAGCCACCCGCTCTTCGTAATGGCGGATGAAGTAGAGGGAGCGGTACAGCCTAGCGATGGTCTCCGGGGTATACTGGGATGTCATTGATACGGATCCCGCGAAGAGATGAAGAGGGGCCACGATCCAGTCGCGATGATGAGGCTGCACGCAAAGACCTTTTGCCGAAGGTCGAAGGCACGCCGCCGGATCCCACGCCACATCGAATAGCATACGCCAAAGGCCACATGCTTTTACCCCGCCATTCCGCAATGAATCAAGGGTTCCTGCAGGACCGCCATTTGTCCGGTAAATAATCCATTGCCATCGTCACTGGACGATATCCCAGGTGGGGAAGGCCTGTTACGGCGTTATAATATGGGAATATGTGAGTATGTGGGGCGGCCGGCTCCATAGGTCGCTGATTTTCAGGATTTTCCCCCTTTCCCGTTGGGCCGACACTTCTTTCAGCGTCATCCCCGCGAAGGCGGGGATCCAGGCTTACCCATTGGTTCTGCTTGGAAAACCCTGGATCCCCGCCTTCGCGGGGATGACGGTCGACAAGAGATGCGCTTGGCTTCGACAGCAAGCGAACCCGTAAGTCAGCGCCTATGGACGGCCGGATCCGATCTTCCAGCCCGGCCGGCCCCATATGCCCTTCCGGATAACGATGCTACGGCGATCAGACGACGTTGCCGTAGACCGCGTTTCGGATCATGCGATAGCCCTTGATCAACTCCTGGATGCCGTCATCCAGCGAGAAGGCCGGCTTGTAGCCCGTCGCCTCGATCCGTTCGTTGGAGACGATGTAATCGCGCTTGTCCGGATCCTCGCCGATCGGCGCCTCCAGGAAGACGAACTTCGGCAGGTGCTTGTGGATCCGCTCGCACAGCTCCCACTTCGACAGGTTGGCGTCGGACAGGCCCACATTGTAGGGGCGGCCCTGCATCGTCTCGAAATTCTCCAGCCCGTGCAGGAAGGCGCGGGCCACGTCGCGGACATGGATGTAGTTGCGCTTGAAGTGCGGCTCGAACAGCACCACGGCGCGGTCGTTGACGGCGCGGTAGACGAAGTCGTTGACCAGCAGGTCGATGCGCATGCGCGGCGCCATGCCGAACACGGTGGCCAGACGGAAGCTGATCGAGTTGCCGCGGTCCAGCACCGCCTTCTCGGCCTCGACCTTGGTCCGGCCATAGAGCGAGATCGGATTCAGCGGGCTGTCTTCGGTGCAGAACTTGCCCTGTTCCCCGACCCCGTAGCCGGAGTTGGTGACCGGCATCACCAGGCGCTGCGACGGCGACAGGATCCTGGTGAGGGTGACCACCGCGTCGCGGTTGATGGTCTCGGCCCCGATCTTGTCGGCGTCGCACAGCGGGGCGCCCACCAGCGCCGCCAGCGGGATGACGACGTCGGCGGTCTTCGTCAGGCTGCGCAGGGTGGCTTCGTCACGGGCGTCGCCGCGGACCAGATCGAATTTCGGATGGGCGCAGACATGGCTCAGCGACGCCTGGCGGAACATGAAGCTGTCGAGCACGGTTACCGAATGGCCGGCGTCGAGCAGCGCCGGGACCATGATCGAGCCGAGATAGCCGGCACCGCCGGTGACGAGGATGTTCAGAGACTGGGACATGATATGACCTCTACCGACAAGACGGAGCAGCCGCCGTCAGCGGCACGGGGCACGCGGCGAGCGGCGGGATAGGCGGACGGCGCTGGGCCGGTCGGAAGCCGGCGAAGCCAACGGAACGAGCCGCGGCATTGGTAGTCCGGCAACCGTTGAGGGCGCAAGGCTTGTGTGGGCACCGGCACCTGCCGGCGCGGGCAGGCGTCCGCGTCCGGTCAACGCACCTCTCCGGCCCCGTCGCGGCATGCCTCGGCATGCCAGGACATGTGGCGGCATGAGGCCTGGACGGGCGGAAAGACGCCGTGATAGGTGGATCGTCCCCACTCCCGGCTCACCCCCGGCCCACCCCCGACATAGAACGCGCATCGCCCCATGAGCATGCCCACCCCCGCCCCCGCCGACAATTCCGCCCTGCCGCCGCTTCCCCGCCAATGCGTCATCCTGGTCGGCGGCCTCGGCACCCGGCTGGGGGACCGCACGCGCCTGACGCCGAAGCCCCTGCTGGAGGTGGCGGGCAAGCCCTTCCTCGATCACCTGATCGGCAACCTCGCCCGTTTCGGCTTCGAGCGGGTGCTGCTGCTGGGCGGTTACCGGGGCGAGGTGCTGCGCGACTATTGCGCTGCGGCGGCCACGGAGGATGGCCGGTCGAGCCGCTTCGGCGTTGCGCTCTCCTGCCTGATCGAGGGGGAGCCGGCCGGCACCGGCGGCGCCCTGGTCCAGGCCGGCGACGCCCTGGACGAGCGCTTCCTGCTGCTGAACGGCGATTCCTTCTTCGACATCAACTATCTGGATCTGACGGCGCCGCTCGGCGACGGGATGCTGGCGCGGGTGGCGCTGCGCCGGGTGGAGGATGCGGCGCGCTACGGCGCCGTCCGCCTGGAGGGCGAGCGGATCCGCGCCTTCGCCGAACGGCCGGAGCAGGGGGGCGAGGGTCTCATCAACGGCGGCATCTATTGGATGGACCGCCGCATCCTCGACCATATTCCAGCCGGCCCCTGCTCGCTGGAGCGCGACGTGCTGCCCGGGCTGGCCGAACGGGGCGAGTTGGCCGGGCGCTGCTATGACGGCGCCTTCATCGACATCGGCATTCCCCAGGATCTGGCGCGGGCCGATGCTCTCGCGGCCGAATGGCACCGGCGTCCGGCCGCCTTCCTCGACCGCGACGGGGTGCTGAACCGCGATCACGGCTATGTCCACCACCGGGGCCATTTCGAGTGGGTCGACGGGGCGATGGAGGCCGTCAAGCTGCTGAACGATCGCGGCTATTACGTCTTCCTCATCACCAACCAGGCGGGCGTCGCCCACGGCCATTATGACGAGGAGGCGATCCACGCCCTCCATGGCTGGATGCGGGAGGAGTTGCGCCGCAACGGCGCCCATCTCGACGATGTCCGCTATTGCCCCTACCACCCGGAGGGGGCGGTGGAGCGCTATCGCCGCGTTTCGGACTGGCGCAAGCCGGAGGCGGGCATGCTGCGCGACCTGATGGCGCATTGGCCGGTGGACCGCACTGCCAGCTTCGTCATCGGCGACCGCGACACCGACATGGCGGCGGCGCGGGCCACCGGCATTCCGGGCCACCTCTTCACCGGCGGCAACCTGCTGGAGCGCGTGCGCGCCATTCTGGGTGAGCACGGGGGCTGAAGCCCCCTGGGGTGAAAACGGGGGCTGGGCGCCCCCTTTTCCCTTCAGCCGGCTTTCGTCAGCCCGCCGGCAGGATAAAGCCCTGCGGCGGCCGGCCGGCGCCGTGCAGCGACCACATGACCTGATAGGCGCGTTCCAGGTTGCGGGTGAAGCGGTGGCTGTCGAACAGCGGCACCGTCATCCGCCCGTCCTCCAGCCGTTTGCGCAAGGCCGCTCGCCGTCCGGGATCGCCGGCGAGCGCCACCGCCATCTCCTCATACTCGGCCAGCGAGCGGGTGACGGTGTCGGGCAGGCCGGCGGCGTTCAGCAGGCTGGCCGCCACCCGCGAGGCGAAGGTGCCGCCCAGGCAGGTCACCACCGGACAGCCCGCCCACAGCGCGTCGCTGGTGGTGGTGTGGCCGGTGTAGGGCAGGGTGTCGAGCGCCAGATCGGCCACCCGGTAGCGGGCGATGTGGTCCGGCAGCGGGCGGGGCGGGGCGAAGACCAGCCGGGCCGGATCGACGCCCTGGGCCTGGGCCGACGCCGTCAGGTTGGCGGCCGCCAGCGGGTTGGCCTCGAACAGCCACAGCACCGATCCCGGCACGCGCTTCAGGATGCGCATCCACAGGGCGAACATGGCGGGGCTGATCTTGTAGGCGGTGTTGAAGGCGGCGAAGACGACGCCGTCCGCCGGCAGGCCGCACTCGGCGCGGGACGGCACCCGGTCCGGCAGCGGACGGCGGCGGTCGTTGATCTGGTAGGCGTCGGGCAGGATCGCCAGCCGCTCGGCATAGAAGGGCTGGTGCTCCGGCGGGGTGACGAAGCGGTCGCCGATCACATAATCCATGTGCGGACAGCCGATGGTGCCGGGATAGCCCAGGTAACTGACCTCGATCGGTGCCAGCCGGCGCGACAGCAGGTCGAGCCGGGTCTGCTTCGTGTAGCCCTTCAGGTCGACCATGATGTCGACGCCGTCGTCGGCCATGCGGCGGGCGACGGCATCGAGCGGCACGCTGCGGATGTCGCGGAAATGGTCGAAGGCCTGGACCAGCCGTTTGCGCATCGCGCTGCCGTCGTCGGGTCCGTAGGAATAGGCCAGCACCTCGAACCGCTCGCGGTCATGCAGCTCGAACAGCTCGGCCGCCAGATAGGCGGTGGCGTGCTCGTGGAAATCGGCCGAGACATAGGCGATGCGCAGCCGGCCGTCGCGTCGCGGATCCGGCCGCGCCGGCATCGGCACCGACGAGGCGCGCTTGATCAGCCGGTCGAAGAACATCCGGGCGGCGCGGTCCTGCTGGGCCGGCGTGGTATCGATCGACAGGGCGGCGAGCGGGATGACCACGCCGACGTCGCGGTCGATGGTGTCCGTCACCATCCGGCAAAGACGGTCGTAGTCGGTCCAGGCGCACAGCGTCTGCTTGAGATACAGGTGATAGCACAGCGCCTCGGTCTTGGCCGGGGTCAGCGCCACCGCCCGCTCGTAGGCCGTGTGCGCCTCGGCGAAGCGTCCCAGCTCGCGCAGGACATGGGCATAGCCCAGCATCGCCTCGCCATGGGCGGGATCGGCGATCAGCGCCCGGCGCAGCGCGCGCTCGGCCTCCGCCACGCGATGGCCTTCGCGCAGGGCCACGCCGAGGTTGGCGGCGGCGAGCGCGTCGATCGGCCGCAGCCGCAGCGCGCGGGCGAAGTCGGTTGCCGCCCCGTCGCGGTCGCCCAGCGTCAGCCGGGCCGAACCGCGGTTGATGTAGCCTTCCGCTGCGGCGGGCCCCAGCAGGACGCAACGGTCGTGCGCCGCCAGCGCCTCTCCCATGCGGCCCAGCGACTGCAGCACGGTCCCGAGATTGCCGTGGCTGTCGGCAAGGTCGGACCGGACGGAGATCGCCTGCCGCAGGATGCTTTCCGCCTCCTGCGGCCGGTTCTGCATCATCACCGACACGCCCAGCAGCTGGAGGATCTCGCCCTGGTTGGGAACGGCATTCAGGATCGCCCGGCACAGCCGCTCGGCTTCCGCGGCCCGGCCGGCCCGGAAATGGTCGAGCGCCAGCCGCGCCGCCTCGGTGAGGGTCATGGTCCCCGGGGGCGGTGCGGAGGGTGCGGCGGAGGCCGTTCCGGCGGTCATCGCCCGCCCTCCGGGGCGGAGAGCGCCGCCACTTCCGCTGCCACATCGGCCGTCACCCTGGCCATCACCTCGGCCCAGTCGTTGGACGTCGCCTGACGGAACAGGCGCATGGTCGGATACCAGGGGCTGTCGAGCCGGTCGCGCATCCAGCGCCAGTCGGCGAACCATTTCAGCACCACCCAGGTCGGCCGCCCCATGGCGCCGGCGAGATGGCAGACCGAGGTGTCGCAGGTGATGACCAGATCGAGGTTGGCCATCACCGCGGCGGTGTCGAGGAAGGCGTCCGGGCCGGCGTCGAAATCCGCCCCCAGTTCGGTCACCGCCACCCGGTCGCGCAGCCGCTCCAGGTGATCGAGGCCCGACACCTTCTGCAGGCTGTAGAGCCGGACGCCGGGCAGCCGGCCCATCGCCTCGAAGCACTCCAGCGGGATCGACTTGCCGGTCTCGTTGCCGTGCCAGTTGATGCCGACGCGCAAGGCCGGGCGCTCGCCGCCCTCCAGCCGGTCCAGCCGCTCCGCCCAGCGGGCCGCCAGCTCCGGTTCGGCCCGGATATAGGGCACGCCGCCGGGAACATTGTCCGGCGTGGTGCCCAGCCGGTGCATCAGGCTCATCAGCGAGACGTGGTAGTCGTAGGCCGGCAGCGGCTCGCCGAAGGCGAACAGCCCGTCCAGGTCGGGGGCGGTCGACAGCACGCGCTTCAGCGCCGGCTGGCATTCGTAGAGCACCCGCGCGCCCATCCGCTTCAGCACGCCGGCATAGCGGATATACTGGAAGGAATCGCCCAGCCCCTGCTCGAAATGCACCAGCAGGGTCTTGCCCGCCAGCGGCTGGCCCTGCCACAGCACGCCCGGCATGTTGCGCTTGCGCCAGACCCCCTGCTCCAGCCGGCCTTCGTAGGCGACGGTGCCGTTGGGATAGTCGCCGGCCATCAGCAGGCAGGTGCCGAGATTCTTGCGGTATTCCGGCTTGCCGACGTCGATGGCGAGCGCGCGGCGGTAGTTCAGCGCCGCCTCCGGCGGATGGCCGAGGCTGAGATTGACGGCGCCGAGATTGTTGTAGTTGACGGCCACGTCCGGCTCGGCGGCAAGCGCAAGCCGGTAGGTGGCGCGCGCCCGTTCTCCGTCGCCGGTGAACATGAACAGGTTGCCGAGGGTCAGCAGTGCGCCCGGATAATCCGGCTTCTGGCGAGCCAGTTCCCGGAAGGCGACCAGCGCATGGTCGAAGTTGCGCTGGTCCATCAGGATGCCGCCCAGCGCGTTCAGCACGTCCGGATAGGCGGAACGCAGGCGCAGCGCCTGGCGCAGCGGCTCCATCGCCTCCTCCGGCCGGCCGGCGGCACGCAGGCAGAGGCCGAGGTTGCCGTGCAGGGTGGCGACGCCGGGATGCTCTTCGGCCAGTCGGCGGAAGGTCGCGGCCGCTTCGTCGAAGCGGCCGGCCTGGAACAGGACGGCGGCGCCGTTGAAGGCCTCGATGAAGGCCGGTGAGAACTCGGAAATGGCAACCCCCAACGCTTCGCCCGACTGCCTGCCGCACGGATGGATCCGCCGCATGGAACCGCGGCTTCTTACCCCAAGAGCCCGGCAGGCGGCAATAAAGGGCTGCCCTGTTCAGCCTCCGCGGGACTATTCCCGCGGCTTGCGGCCGATCGCCGCCCAGGAGATCTCGTTGACCCAGGCAAGCTGCACGTCTTCCAGCCCGGCGCCCGTCATCAGCGCCTCCACCTCGTCGCGGCGCCAGTAATTGGCGATCTTCGGCAGCATCTGGTCGAAGACGATGGAACGCAGATGCGCGAAGTCGAAGCGGCGGATCAGGCGGAAATATTCCAGCCGGTCCAGCCCCAGCCGCAGGGCCAGCCACAGAAGCGCGGTCGGCGGCAGGGACAGCGCATGGACCAGCCCGATCGGCAGGCGGCTGAACAGCGCCTTGCGCAGCGGGTCGGCGAAGCGGACGATCCAGCCGTTGTTCTCGCGGCCATAGACCCAGATCATCACCCGCCCGCCGGGCTTCACCGCGCGCACCATGTTGGCGAGCGCCGTTTCCGGGTGGGCCAGATGGTGGATGACGCCGATGGAGAAGGCGAGGTCGAAGCGTTCCACCTCGTTCAGCTCATAGGCGCTCTGGCGGCGCACCTCCATCGCCCGGTGCGGCGCCAGGGTGGCGCGGGCCGAGGCCAGGCTGCGCTCGTCGATGTCGATGGCCAGCCCGCCGGCCGCGCCGTAGCTCATCGGCCAGTGGCTGTTGCGCCCCATGCCGCAGCCGACGTCGACGAAGGTCAGGCCGCGCCAGTCCTCCGGTTTCAGGAAGGGCGTCCAGCGGCGGAACTGCTCCTCGTAGATGTCCTTCAGCTCGGCATAGCGGCCCCACTCGTAGCCGAAGCGGTCGGCCGACCCGCTGTGCACCGCGGAGGCGGTGTCGGGAGCGGCGGAAGGGGGCGGCGCTTCGCTCATCGCGGCGGTCCGGTGTTGTGGGTGGGGCAAGGGCGGGGTGTGGGCGGGCGGTATGGCGGCTATCGGTAGAAGCCGGGGGGCGGGCTTGTCAAGCCGGGCCGCCCGTTTCGCTTGTCCTGTGCCGGCGCGCGACGCTGTCCGCCAGTCGCCGAACGGCGACGCTGTCCGCCAGTCGCCGAACGGCGACGCTGTCCGCTTGTCGCCGTCCGCCGGTTTATGCCAAACATGGGCGCCGTCGATGCGGACGGCATATTGGCGGCCTCGGAAGACATGATCGCGATATTGGCGCACCGCGGGTTCTGGACGGAACCGGCCGAAAAGAACAGCCGGGAGGCGCTCGAGCGGGCGTTCCGCGAAGGCTTCGGCATCGAGACCGACATCCGCGACCGGAACGGCGCGCTGGTCGTCAGTCATGATCCTCCGGCAGGCGACGGCCTGATGTCCTTCGACGAGTTGCTGGAGCTGTACGGGCGCCATGCGCCCCGGGCAGATGGCCAGGGGGCAGGTGGCCGGGCCGGAACGCTGGCGCTCAACATCAAGGCCGACGGCCTCCAGGGGCCGCTGCTCGATGCCCTGGCGCGCCATGGCGTCGACGACTGGTTCGTGTTCGACATGGCGGTGCCCGACGGCATCCTCTATCTGCGCCGCGGCGCCGTCGCCTACACCCGGCAGAGCGAATATGAGCGGGAGCCGTCCTTCTACGAGCGGGCAGCCGGCGTCTGGCTCGACGCCTTCGAGAGCGACTGGATCGACGCCGCCGCGATCGAGCGGCATTTGGCCGCGGGCAAGCGCGTTGCCCTCGTCTCGCCCGAACTGCACGGACGCCCCCATGCCGCCGCGTGGGAAAGCTGGAAGGCGGTCGCGACCCGGGCTGAACCCGGCATGTTGGCCCTCTGCACCGATTTCCCCGACAAGGCGCGCGAGTTCTTCGATGCCCCCTGAAACGCCTGCCGGAACGCCCACCGGGATGCCGGCCCCGTCCCGGATCAAGGCCGTCCTCTACGACATGGACGGCGTGCTGATCGATGCCAAGGACTGGCATTACGAAGCGCTGAACGAGGCGCTCGCCCTGTTCGGCATGGAGATCAAGCGCGACGAGCATCTGGCGCTCTATGACGGCCTGCCGACCCGCCGTAAGCTGGAGATGCTGAGCGCCAGCCGGCAGCTGCCGGTCCGGCTGCACGGCTTCATCAACGAGATGAAGCAGCGCCGCACCATCGAGCTGGCCTATTCGCGCTGCCGTCCCTTCTTTCCCCACCAGTACGCGCTGTCGCGCCTGCAGGCGGAGGGTTACCGGCAGGCGGCCTGCTCCAACTCCATCCGCAACACGGTGGCGGTGATGCTCGGACAGGCGGCGCTGCTGCCCTATTTCGAGTTCTACCTGTCCAACGAGGACGTGGCGCAGGCCAAGCCGCACCCGGAGATCTACCTGACGGCGATGCAGCGGATGGGCCTGTCGCCGCAGGAATGCCTGATCGTCGAGGACAACGAGCATGGCATCCGCGCGGCCAGGGCCAGCGGCGCCCATGTGATGGAGGTCGGGGACGTGTACGACGTCACCTACGACCGCATCCGCCGGCACATCGCCCGCGCCCAGGGAGAGACGCCGTGAACATCCTGATCCCGCTGGCGGCCCCCGACCGCTATTTCTCCGCCGACGAGTTCCATTTCCCCAAGCCGCTGGTCGAGATCGACGGGCGGCCGATGATCGAACAGGTGGTGGCGCCGCTGCGCGGCTGCTTCCCGGACGCCCGCTTCATCTTCATCGTCAAGGAAGAGGACTGCCGCCGCTTCAATCTGAACGACGTCCTGCGCCAGATCGCCGGTCCGGAGGCGGTGGTCATTCCGCTCCGCGCCCTGACCAGGGGGGCGGTCTGCTCCTGCCTGATGGCGATCGAGCATATCGAGACCGATGGGGAGCTGATCGTCACCAACGGCGACCAGGTGATCGAGGCCGACATCGCCGCGGTGGTCCAGCGCTTCCGGTGGCAGCGGCTGGACGCGGCGGTGATCACCTTCGATTCCGTCCATCCCCGCTATTCCTACATCCGCACCGGCGATGACGGGCTGGTGGTGGAGGCGGCGGAAAAGCGCGTCATCAGCCGCCATGCCATCGCCGGCTTCTATTATTTCGCCGCCGGCCGGCTGTTCGTCGAGGCGGCGATGGAGTCGATCCGGCACGACGTGCAGATCGACGGCGCCTTCTACATCGCCCCCACCCTGAACGAGCTGGTGCTGACCGGACGCCGGGTCGGGCATTGCCCGGTCTCCGCCGACCGCTACCACAGCTTCTACGCGCCCACGCTGATCCCGCAGTACGAGCGGCTGCTGCAGGGACGCCGGGTCGGGCATTGCCCGGTCTCCGCCGACCGCTACCACAGCTTCTACGCGCCCACGCTGATCCCGCAGTACGAGCGGCTGCTGCAGGGCCGCCGCCTCGCCGGCACCGCCGCCGCCACGGGGCCGAAGCGGCTCAACGTGCTGATCCCGATGGCCGGGCGCGGCAGCCGCTTCGCCCGCGTCGGCTACGCCAAGCCCAAGCCCTTCATCGACGTCGCCGGGCGCACGATGATCGAGCGGGTGCTCGACAATCTGGCGATCCCCGGCGCCCGCTACATCCTGATGGGCCGGCGCGAGCATTTCGAGGCGGAACCGGAGCTGGCCGCCCAGCTGGAGGCGCGGCCGGACGTGGTGCTGTGCCCGGTCGATCTGGAGACGGAAGGCACCGCCTGCACCGTCCTGCTCGCCCGCGGGCTGATCGACGGCGACGAGCCGCTGCTGATCGCCAACTGCGACCAGATCGTCGATTTCGACTGCCGCTCCTACATCGACGACGCCGTGCGCCGCGGGCTGGACGGCTCCATCCTGGTGTTCCGGGACAGGGACCGCGACCCGAAATGGTCGTTCGCCCGGCCGGGCGAGGACGGGCTGGTCCGCGAGGTGCGGGAAAAGGTGGCGATCTCCGATCTGGCGACGGTGGGCATCTACCATTTCCGCACCGGACGGATCTTCATCGACGCCGCCGTCGACATGATCGCCCGCAACGACCGGACCAACGGCGAGTTCTACACCTGCCCGGTCTACAACTACGCCATCGCCGCCGGGGCGCGGATCGGCGTCTTCGAGATCCCCGCCGGCGCCATGCACGGCCTCGGCACGCCGGAGGATCTTGAGCGCTATCTGGCCCGCGGACCCGGCATGGATGAGGTCCGCATCCCGTGAACGCCATCATCCCGCTGGCCGGGCCGGACTTCATCCATCCCCGCTTCGGCATCCGCCCGCTGGTCGAGGTGGAAGGCGAACCGCTGGTCCGCCGGGCGATCACCGGCCGCCCCTGGTGGCGCGACGGAACGCTCGGCCCCGCCGATCTGGTGTTCGTCCTGCGCGACGTTCCGGAGGCGCGGACCGTGCAGGGCTTTCTGCAGGTCTGGTTTCCCGGCTCTCGCGCCCTGCTCCTGTCCGACCTGACCGGCGGCGCCCTGCTGTCCGCCCTGGCCGGAACGGCCCTGCTGTCCCGCCCGGCGGCGCCGGTCTGCGTCGATCTGGTGGACATCCTCTATGACGGTCCCGCGATGGCCGGGCTGTTCGCCGATCCGGCGGTCGGTGGCGTCCTGCCCTGCTTCCCGTCGGACGAGCCCTGTTACAGCTATGCCGAGATCGCCGCCGACGGCTCGGTGGTCCGCACGGTGGAGAAGCGGGTGATTTCCTCCCACGCCTCGGCCGGCACCTATCTGTTCCGCGACGCCCCCCTGTTCCTGCGCGCCGCCGCCCATTCGCTGGAGCATGCCGACGCCCTCGCCCACAAGGGGGCGCTGTTCCTCTGCCCGGCGATGAACGGCGTGATCGCCGAGGGGCTGCGGGTGCTGCCGGTCCCGGTCGGCAACGTCCGTCCTGTCAGCAAGAGCTTCGCCGAGCCGGCCGGGAAGGACGCCGACGCATGATCGCCCCCCGCGACGTTTCGGTGGTGGTCCAGGGGCCCTGGAGCCCGGACCAGACCCCCCAGGCACTGGCCAGCCTGCGTGCGCATCTGCCGGGCGCGCAGGTCGTCCTGTCGGTGTGGAAGGGAGGCCCCGACTTTCCGGCCCATGCCGTGGACGCGGATACCGTCCTGCTGAACGCGGATCCTGGTGCGGTCGACCTGCGCGGCCTCCTGCATCCGGACATCGAGTACCGCACCGCGACCGCCTCCTCCAACTTCAACCGGCAGGCGGACTCCACGCTGGCCGGCCTGCGGCTGGCCGACCGCCCCTATGCGTTGAAGCTGCGCACCGACATGGTGCTGGAGCATGCGGGCTTCCTGGCCTATCCGGCGCTGTTCCGGGACATCCCGGCGCCGATGCGGGTGTTCGGCGAACGCATCGTCACCACCAACGTCCGCTGCCCGCAGCGCTCCTTCGCCATGTTCGTGCAGGATTTCTGCTCCTTCGGCCGGACCGAGGACATGCGGCTGCTGTGGGAGGCCGAGCGCCATCCGTCGCGCCAGGCGCTGCTCGACATGCCGCGCGAGGAGCGGGAAGTCCGGGTGCTGGTGCCGGAACAGCAGCTGGTGGTCTCCGCCCTGCGCCGCCGGCAGCACGAGGTGCCGATGCCGAATTCGCTCGCCAACGGCCCGGCTCTGGCGGAGTTGACCGAACGGGCGGTGGCGGGAAACTTCGTCTGCCTGGATGTCCGGCGTTTCGGCGTGCGCACGCTGAAGCCGTCGCTGGAGTGGGTCAACAGTGCGGATGCGATGCGGCTGTCCTGGCTGTGGATCCTGCGGGCGAGCTACGAGGAATATCTGTCCTGGTGCCGGCGCCATTGCGGGGACGCCGTGGACGCCCTGATCGCGGAATGCGGCGACGGCTACGCCCCCGCGATGGAGGATGCCGCCCTCAAGCGGCGGCTGGTGACCGGCCCCAACGCCCTGGCGCCGCAGCCGCTGTTCGACGAGGCCCTGCGCTGTTTCCTCGCCGGACGGAACGACGATGCCCTGCATGGGGCGACCACCCTGCAACGCGCCGGCCTGCGCGATCCGGCGCTCGACCGGCTTTTCGAACGGCTGGGCCGCCGGCCGCCGGGATAGGACGCCGGGAGACGTGCCGGTTCAGGCGGTGGGTTGTCCGCCGCATTGCCCGCCAGATTGCTCCTGGCACCAGCGGCGCCACATCAGCCGGTAGGCGCTCTCCAGATTGCGCATGAAGCGCGCCTCGTCGCACAGGGCCGAGGTCCGGACCCGCTCGCGCATGCCCATCCGCAGCCGCATCAGCCGGCCGAGGTCGCCGGCCAGCTCGGCGGCGATGGCGGCATAGCGGTCGGGGGTGGCGGCGACCAGCTCCGGCAGGCCGATGGAGGCCATCAGGCTGGCGCCGACGCGGGCGGCGTGCCGTCCCCCCGCCAGCGTGACCAGCGGCGCCCCCATCCACAGCGTGTCGCAGGTGGTGATGGTGCCGTTGTAGGGGTGCGGATCCAGCGCGATGTCGATCCGGTTGTAGGCGGCGAGATGGCCCGCCGCATCCTTGATGAAGCCGACGAGGTCGAGCCGGTCCGGGGCGATGCCGGCGGCGGCGAAGCGCGCCCGGAGCCCGGCGGCGGTGCCCGGATCGGACAGCGGCCGGTCCTTCAGCAGGAGGCGCGAGTCAGGCACCCGCCGCAGCACCTCCGCCCACAGCCGGACCGTGTGGTCGGTGATCTTGGACAGCTTGTTGAAGGAGCCGAAGGTGACATGCCCGGTCGCCCCGGCCGGCAGCGGCACCACCGCCGGCGCATCGGTCGGCGGACGGAAGCACAGGAAGGGCGGCGGCAGCCGCACCAGCGTCTCCACCGCATGGCCGTCGGTCGATCCGACCGGGTCGCTGACCGGGTCGACGATGCGGTAGCCGACCGTCTCCATGCCGGTGCCGTTGGGATAGCCCAGCCACGTCACCTGCACCGGTGCCGGCCGGCGGGCCAGCATCGGCAGACGGTTCAGCCCGGAATGGCCGGCGAGGTCGACCAGGATGTCGATGCCGTCGGTCCGGATCAGCTCGGCGAGGGCGGTATCGTCCAGATGGCCCACCGTGCGCCAGCCGTCGGCCTGCGCCTTGAAGCGGGCGGTGTAGGCGTCGGCATGGGTGTCCGGCAGGATCGAATAGCAGACGATCTCGAAACGGCTGCGGTCGGCGGCTTCGAACAGGGGTGTGAGGAAATAGGCGCCCAGATGCTCGCGGAACTCGACCGAGAGGTAGCCGATGCGCAGCCGCCTCTCCGGGTCGGGCCGGTTGGCATGCGCTGCCGGCGCCACGGCTGGACGGCCGAAGCGTTCGTCGAAGCGGCGGTGCTCGGCCAGCAGCCGGTCGCCGGGAAGCTCGAGGTAGTTCAGGCAGAGCAGCCGCTGGCTGGCGATGCGCGGATCGCCGGGAGCCAGCCTTTCGGCCTGGCCGAAGCACAGGGCGGCGGCGGCGGCCTCGCCGCGCATCTGCCGGACCACGCCCAGGTTGAACCACAGGTTGGCTTCCTGGTTCGGGTCGGTCTGGATCGCCCGGCTCCACAGGCGCACCGTCTCGTCCAGCCGGTCGTTGCCATAGGCGTCGCCGCCCAGCCCGACCCAGGGCTTGGCGTAATCCGGCCTGAGGACCAGGGCGCGGCGCAGCGCCGCCATCCCCTCGGCCGGCCGGCCGAGTTCGCTCAGGACGAAGCCCAGGTTGTTCCACAGGTCGGCCGCCATGCCCTCCCCCGCCAGCAACTCGCGGTAGAGCGACGCGGCCTCCTCCAGCCGTCCGGCCATGAAGGCGTCGAGCGCGCGGCGCTTCAGGGCCTCTCCGGAAGACGGAGGAGCGGAAGACGGCAGGGAGGAGGAGGGAACGGCGGGCAGGGACATCAGGCCAGTCGGGCTTCGACCTGTTCGCACAGATAATGGTACAGGCAGATATGGACCTGCTGGATCAGCGGGGTGGAGCGCGAGGGCACGTCGAGCAGGATGTCGCTCAACCCCGCCATCTTGCCGCCGCCCTCGCCGGTCAGTGCGATGGTGGTCATACCCAGGCTCTTCGCCACCTCGAAGGCGGCGATGACGTTGCGCGAGTTGCCGCTGGTGGAGATGCCGAGGATGACGCCGCCAGGCTCGCCATAGGCCTCGGTCTGGCGGGAGAAGACGGTGTCGTAGGAATAGTCGTTGCTCCAGGCGGTCAGCACCGCCGGGTTGGAGCTGAGGCAGATCGCCTTCAGCCCGCGGCGCTCCTTCAGGAAGCGGCCGACCAGCTCGCCGGTGATGTGCATGGCGTCCGACGCCGAGCCGCCGTTGCCGCAGACCAGCAGCGCCTTGTTGGCGCCGAGCGCCGCGGTGACGGCGGTGACGGCGGCCTCCACCCGGGCGGGATCCAGGCTGTCCATGGTGCGCCGCAGGACATCGATGGCGGCGGTGAGGCAGCCGTGCAGGGCGGCGGCGGAGTCCTGGGAAACCGGGTCCGGGGAAACCATGGGCGGAACACCTTTGTGCTGAGGCGGACGATATGGGGCGGGCATGAGGAGTGCCGGGGCCGGAGACGGCCTGGACGGTCTCCCATCCGGTGCGCAGTGCATCCTACGGATCACCGTTGCCTGTCAACCGGGCGCCATGCAATGACCGCTTTGCCGCACCGGATGGAAAGCTTATTTTCCACCGATGCTCCCGAAAGCGGGAGAGTGGATGGCGGAACTGGCCCATGACAACGCGAACGGTCCGACTGGGCCCCCTCAGCGTGAAGATGTATTGCGCGATCGGCATGATCGCCGTGTCCTGGGCCCAGCTCGAGGACATGGTTTCGCTGTGCATTTCGCGCCTTCTCGGCACCGACCATACCGATTTCCTTCCCATCGCCTCCAACATGCAGGTCAAGGCCCGCTTCGACGCGCTGAAGACCATCGCCACCCTGCGCCTGCCCGCGGACGAGGCGAAGGCGCTGATCGCCCGCTGCGACGAGGCGCTGGAGCTGGGGCGGGAGCGCAACAAGATCCTGCACGGCTCCTGGATCCAGGGGGAAACCGACGATGTCGCCATCCGCCTGAACTACCGCGCCCATGGCCGCGTTTCCGCCAACGCCCCGGTCATCTCCGCCCGCGAGATCGCGGAGATCAGCGACCGCATCACCATGCTGACCGAAAGCTTCGCCCAGATCCTGCTGCGGCTGGGCCTGCTCGATCCGAAGAACCCGATGCGCAGCCCGGGGCGCGCCGCCGGGGGAGCGGGTGGCGATGGCAAGCTGCGGGAAGCGGGAGAGGACTGAGGCGCTCCCGCCGTTCTCCCTACCTCCAGGGATCGAACCTTTCCAGGGCGGCGTTGCCGGGGGCGGGGCGCAGCAGCAGGCGCGGGGACGGGTTCAGGGCCGCGGCGGTGGCGGCGAAGGAACCGGTGCTGATCGCCAGGATGTCGGACCGGGTCAGGACATGGAAGTCCTGCAGATAGTCGAGCCCCTCCCAGCGGACCGGGAAATCGTCCTTCGTCACCGGGGAGAAGCGGGCGAATTCCGGCACCACCTTCGGCTCGTCGGTGGCGACGAACAGCACCGGATCCTCCAGCGTCGGCCACAGCCCGTCCAGCCAGTCGAGATAGAGCGACAGCGGCGTGTAGTCCTGGTTCCACCAGTCGGTCTGGCGGATGTGCACGGCGACCAGGGTGCGGCCGCGGCGGCGCAGCATCTCCACCGGCGGTTCCAGGAAGCGGTCCCAGCAGGAGCGCGGCGTCAGCCAGGACAGGATGTCGGCCTGCCGCGCCTTCAGCATCGCGTCGACCGGCGAGCCGCCCAGGAACAGGTCGCGGTCGCGGAGCGGATCGGCGACCCGTTCCGCGAAGCCGTCGGCGAACTCCCTGCGGCAGCGCAGCCAGCCCTGGAATTCCGGCAGGACCGCCGGATCGAGCCGGGGGTCGTCGAGGTCGAAGAAGGCATGGCCGACCCAGTCGGGGGTCAGGAACTCCATGCCGTAGGACTCGGCATAGAGGCGGACGGCGACATACTCGTTCACCGTCTGGGCGAAGCGGCCGTAATTGCCGAGCGAGGCCATGCTGAGCCAGGGGCGGTCGCCCCGCACCTCCCGCCGCCGGTTCCATCGGGCGTCCGGCGGCAGCGACCGGTCGAAACGCATCAGCGAATAGGCGATGTAGGCCGGGGAGTGGTTGTTCTTCAACTCCACGGCCCGTTCCAGCAGCCCATAGGCGCCGTCCGCGTCTCCCTTCGCCTTGAGCACCTCGGCAAGCCCGGTCATCGCCTCGGCATAGTCGGACCGCGCGCCCATGGCGCTCCTGAAGGCCAGTTCCGCCCGGTCCAGATCCCCGGACAGCAGCAGGGCCATGCCCAGGTGATGGGCGGTGTCGGGGGAGGCCGGGTTCCGGCGCAGCGCGAGGCTCAGGATCGGCACCGCCGCCGCCGGGTCGCGGGCCTTGTAGGCGGAGATGCCCTTGACCAGCAGCGCCTCGGGGTTTTCCGGAACGGCCGCCAGGATGCGGTCGCAGATGGCGGCGCTGATGTCGAGCCATCCGGAATTGCAGTAGTCGAGCGCCTGCCGCACGGCATCGGGCAGGGACAGCTGCTGTCCGGCTATGGTTTCGATCCGGATGGACATGGCGGTTCCGAAGGCTTCTGCCGAAGAGGTACCCCGTCTGGGCGGACCTCACTTGCACCCTTGCCCGCGAGGGGTCAAGTTGCCTCGTTGCAAAACCTCAAGATTTCACCGATCTTCCCGGCCCCAGCCCCGCCCCATCCAACCCGATCGTCCCAGGCCCGATCCAGGTCCCGAGATCCAAATCCCGGGTTTGGCGGGCCGCTTCGCCAGCACCCGTTCCTCCCCAGGATGCCAGCCCTGACATGACCTCGATCCAAGACATCCTGCAGAAGGCCGTCGGCCTGCATCATGGCGCGGAGGCCGGCCGTGCGGCGGCGATCTACCGTTCCATCCTGGCGCTCGAGCCGGCCCAACCGGATGCCCTGCACCTGCTCGGCCTGCTGATCCGCCGCGACGGCAGGACGGCGGACGGCGCGCTGTTGATGGAGCGCGCGCTGCTGCTGGAGCCGATGCATTCGGGGGCGCTTCTCAATCGCGCCCTCACCCTGCAGCAACTCGGGAAACCCGACGAGGCCGCCGCGCATTTCCGGCGCAGTCTGGAACTGGACCCGGCATCCGACATCTCCCTGTCGCGTCTGGCCAATGAGGCGCTCGCCTGCGGGCGGTTGGCCGAGGCTGGCCGGCTTCTTCGCCGCTCCGCCGCCTTGGGGGTGGGCAGCGGGACCCCGGACGACCGGCAGCGCCGTGCGCTGGAGCGCCGTGCCACCGCCCGCGACCTGCGCGAGGATGCGGAGGATCGGACCCTGCCGCCTGGGCTGGTGGTGCGCGGGGTGTTCCGTGACAGCAGCGGCTATGCCTTCGCCGTCCGCCGCTTCGTCCGGGGGCTGGTGGAGGCGGGAATCCGGGTCCGGCTGGTCGACCTGAACTATGCCGACGCCGACAATCTTCCCGACGACCAGATCGATCCGCTGCTGCGCACGCTCGACCGGCCGGTGCGGGCCAAGGCGGTGCTGACCATCACCACCCCGCCGGCGGTGGAGGCCGTTCCCGGCCTGAAGACCATCAATTACACCATGTTCGAGGCTCTCGACATTCCGCCCCTGTGGGCGGCGCAGAGCCGGCGCCACGACCATGTCGTCGTCGCCACCGGGTCCTCGCGCGAGGCATGGCTGCGTGCCGGCCATCCGCCGGACCGCGTCCATGTCAGCCCCGCCGGCGTCGACGCGGTGGAGGCCGGCAGCATCCCCCCCTCGGCCATCGTCGACAGCGCCGGCCGCCGCCTGTCCGATTACCGGGTGCGCGTCCTGAACGTCTCCGACTTCAACGACCGCAAGAACCTGGACGGGCTGCTGCGGGTCTGGCTGGGCACGACGCGGGCGGAGGATTCCGCGGCCCTGCTGCTGAAGGTCGGCAAGGGCAGCGGGGTTTCCGACGGCATGCGCGACCTGCTGACGCGGGTGTCGGCACAGATCGGCCGGACGCTGGCCCAGGCGGCCCCGGTCTTCCTGGTGGAAGGCAAGCTGTCAGATGCGGACATGATGGGGCTGCATGCCGCCTCGACCCATTACTGGAGCATGTCGCACGGCGAGGGCTGGGACCTGCCGATGGCGCAGGCCGGCGCCATGGGCCTGACCCTGCTGGCGCCCGATCACAGCGCCTACCATGCCTATCTCGACGACCGGGTGGCGCACATGATCCCGAGCCCCGTCACGCCCGGCATCACCGCCTATGCCGGCCAGGACTGGTGGAGCCCCGACGAGGGCGAGGCCGCCCGGCTGCTGCGCGCGGTCATCGACGATCCCGACGGCACCCGCCGCTCGGCACAGGCCCACCTGCTGGAGCATTTCAGCTGGCAGGCCGCCACCCGCCGCCTGATCGACCTTCTGCGGGAGCTGGACGCGCTGTGACCGGTCCCATCATGCCCAATGCGAACCTGCCCGATCCCGTCACCCTCTTCTGCTGTCTGGCACCGCCCGGCTATTACCGCCGGCCGCTGTTCTCCGACCGGGAGGTGTTCTGCGGCCCCGACTGCCCGACGGTGGAGACGGGCGACGGCTTCTCCTCGCTGAACACACCGCACGGCGAATACGATCTGGCGGCGGTGGTCGCCCGGCTGCCGGCGCATCAGCGGCCGGAGCTGATCGTGGTGAAGGCCGACGCCACCCGGCGCAACCTTCCCCGCGGGCTGGACCGGCTGCCGGGAACCAAGCTTCTGCTGGTCGGCGACAGCCACCATCTCGCCGGTCCGCTGCGCACGCTGCTGGCCTATGGCGCGATGGAGAGCTTCGACGCGGTGATGCTCGACCACACCCGCCAGCATGCCCACGCCTTCCTGGAGGCGGGGTTCGAGCGGGTCTATTGGATCCCGGCGGTCGATTATGCGTTGCGCCGGCGCGACATCCTGGCGGAGCCCCAGGGGAACTCCCTTGCGGAGTTCCGGTTCGACCTCACCTTCGTCGGGCAGATCGGCGTCTTCCACCCCTGGCGGCGCCATGTGCTTGACCGGCTGAGCGCGGCGGGGCTGCCGCTGGTGGGCATGCGGGCCGAGCCGGAGAAGGCGGCCGACGTCTATGCCGCCTCGCGCGTCACGCTGAACTGCTCGCTGAACGGCGACCTCAACCTGCGCGTCTTCGAAGCGCTGGGGGCCGGCGGCTTCCTGCTCACCGACGCGCTGTCGCCGGACGCCGGGCTGGAGCGCTGCTTCACCCCCGGCCGCCATCTCGCGACATACCGCTCGCCGGACGAGCTGGTGGAACTGGCGCGCCATTATCTCGACCACCCGGACGAGGCGATGGCGATCCGCCGGGCCGGGCAGGCGCATCTGCTGGAATTCCACAGCCCGCAGGTCAAGCGTGCCCAGTTCTTCGCCGCCGTGTTCGACGACCGTGTGGATCCGGCGCTGGAGCTGCGCTCCGAACGGCGCGGCCTGAGGGCGCTGCCGGTGCGTGGCATAGGGTTCCAGCGCCGTCTCGCCGCCTATGAGGCGTTGCAGCTGCTGCAACTGACGTCATCGCGGCTGATCGTTCATGCCGATGAGGATCGGGATGAGGGTGGCTTCGCCGCCGACCTGCGCGCCATGGCGCGCGACCTGCCCCGCGTGGTCTTCGCGGCTCCGGATGGGATGCCCGAGCCGGTGGCTTTGCCGCTGCCGCCGTCCTCCGACCGGGTGCGGGACGAGGCGGTGACGCTGCTGCCCTGGCCCGACCGGGCGGAGACCGACCGCCGGATGGCCCGGCTGCCCGGCGCCTCCGTCCTCTGCCCGACTCGGTCGTCGCGCGACCATGCCGCCGCGGTTGCCCATCTGGCCGATTGGGGCTTCGTGCCGACTGAGCCCGGCGGCATCCTGTTCCAATGCGCCGATGCCCTGCGCTATGCCGCACGCTCGCTGTCCGATCCGGCCCTCGCGGCGGCGCTGACGCCGGAGCTGAAGCGTGCGCGCCTCGCGGCGCTGGAGCCGCTGCTGCGGACCGCCGACCAGATGATGGGGGTGGCCCAGCTCGCCAACCGGCTGGGCGACGCCGCCCTGACGGAGCGTTTCCTGCTGCGCTGCGTGGCATTGGACCGCCAGCAGCCGGACGCGCTCATCGGACTGGCCCGCCTGTGCGCGGCCGGCGGCCGGCGGGTCGAGGCCGCCATCTATCTTGCCGAGGCCCGGCGGGCCGCCCGGCTTGCCGACCTGCCCGATCCGGCTCCCGGCCTGGGCACCGATGCGCTTTTCGACGCTGCCGACCATCCGGCGTTCGAGCGCTATCGCAGCCTGTTCCGGCAGGCGACGGTCCCCTCGACCGGACGGCCGCGCCGCATCCTGGTGGTCACCAACCTGTTCCCGCCGCAGGAGTTCGGCGGCTACGGCCGCAAGCTGTGGGAGTTCTCGGCCGAGCTGATCCGCCGCGGCCATGCGGTCAAGGTGCTGACCGCCGACGTGCCTGAACTGGCGCGGCCGGGCATGGCCGGGACCGAGGACATCGAGGCGCATGTCGACCGTTCGCTGACCCTCTACGGCTATTGGAAGGAGGGGCGCGCCTTCACCCACGACGACAGGGCCCACTGCGCCGCCCTGATCCGCGCCAACATCCGCCGCGTGCTGGAGACCGCCCGCGACTTCCGTGCCGACGCCTGTCTGGTCGGCAACCTCGACATGCTGGCGACCGAGTTCCTCGACCCGCTGACCCGGCAGATGGGTGTCCCGGTTCTGCATTGCCTGGGCAACCAGCATCCCGGCTACCCGCCGGAGGCGGCACCCCGCTCCCCCCTCTACCGTGCCGGGCCGGCCAGCGGCTGGGTGGCGGAGCGGCTGGCTGCCGGCGGCTACGGGCTGCCCGCCACGGTGATCCATCCCGGCGCCCGCGTCGATTACTTCCACCGTGCGGCGATGCCCGCGACCGACCGGCTGCGCATCGCCTTCGCCAGCCTGTTCGTCAACTACAAGGGGCCGCAGACGCTGGTCAACGCGCTTGCCATCCTGCACCGCGAGGGCATCGACTTCGACTGCACCTTCGCCGGGGAGGCGCCGGACGCCGGCCTCGCGGCCCGCTGCCGCGACTTCGTGGAACGCAACGGCATGGCCGGCAAGGTGCGTTTCACCGGCTTTCTCGACCGCCGCGGCCTGTCCGACCTGTTCGCCCGCTGCAACGTGCTGGTCTTCCCCAGCGTCTTCCAGGAACCCTTCGGCATCTCGCAGGTGGAGGCGATGGCCGCCGGCCTGACCGTGATCGGCAGCGGCACCGGCGGCAGCGGCGAGGTGCTGCGCGACGGCGTCGACGGCCTGCTGTTCAAGGCGGAAGACCACGAGGCACTCGCCGGCTGCCTGCGCCGCCTGATCGGGGACCGTGCCGCCTGGCTGCGCATGGCCCTGTCCGGCCGCGACCGCGCCCGCGACTTCACCGTCGCCCGCTCCGTCGACCGCATCGAGGCGGTGTTCGAGGAACTGATCGGATTGAGGAACTGATTGCCCGGAAGGGATGAGCGGGAGGGGGAGCCGCAGCGCGCCGTCCGGTGAGAAAAATGGTCCGGGTCTCCGTCCCCTTTCGATTGGGGAATGAAAGGTTGTAGAGTGGCGGAGCCGCAGTCCGCGGCGCGGATTTCCTCCCGGCGATGACGACCACCCTCTTCGATCTGCCCGATGTTTCGGCCGGCACCTTGCCAACCTGCTCCTGTCTGCTGTGCAGCGCTGCCGGCTGGAGCGCCGCCCCCATCGCCGCAGGGCCGGGCGCGCAGGGAGTGCCGCAGGGTGCCTCCTTCGCCACCATCTCGACCCTGCTGGCGACGGGGACGCCGCGCTGGGGCAGCGGCGGGGTCGGCAGCGGGGCGACGGTCAGCTACAGCTTCATGGAGCAGGCGCCGTCCTACGCCTCCAGCTCGGACAGGACCGGCTTCGCACCGCTGTCGAGTACGCAGCGCGACGCGGTACGGCAGGCCTTCGCCGCCTGGAGCGCCGTCGCCAACATCTTCTTCGTCGAAACCTCCGACAGCGCCAACAGCGGGCAGGGCGGGTCGATCCGCCTCGGCACCAACCGGCAAAGCTCCAGCGCCGCCTACGCCTACTATCCGACCGGATCGCTCTATGACGGCGGCGGCGACATCTATCTCGCCAACAACAGCTCGACCAACACCAGCCCGACGCCGGGAACCTACGGCTACCTGACCATCCTGCACGAGATCGGCCACGCCATCGGGCTGAAGCATCCCGGCAACTACAACGCCACCGGCGGCGGGGGCGAGCCGCCCTATCTGTCCTCGGCCGAGGACAATTACCGCTACACGCTCATGTCCTACAACCGGCATCCCAGCCTGGGCCTGAACGGGCTGGCGACGGGACCGGCGCTGTACGACATCGCGGCTGTCCAATACCTGTACGGAGCCAACACCGACACCCGCATCGGCGACGACCGCTATGCCTTCGCCAGCAACACCGTCGCAGTCAGCCAGGCCATCTGGGATACCGGCGGCACCGACAGCATCGACGCCAGCGGGCAGGCCTCGGCCGTCACCATCGACCTGACGCCCGGCGCCTTCAGCTCCATCGGTCCCAACGGATCGGGCGGGCTGGCGGTGGACAATGTGGCGATCGCCGACGGCGTCACCATCGAGACCGCCATCGGCGGTGGCGGCAGCGACATCCTGATCGGCAACACCGCCAACAACCTGCTGACCGGCGGCGAGGGCTCCGACACGCTGACCGGCGGGTCGGGCGACGACACGTTGCAGGGCGGCGGCGGCACCGACACCGCGGTCTACAACGGCAGCCGCTCTTCCTACACCGTCACCGTCTCCGCCGACGGCGCCACCATCTCCGGCGGCAGCGAAGGCACCGACAGTCTGACCGACGTCGAATATGCCCTGTTCGCCGACACCCGCATCAGCCTGATGCCCCCGGCGGTGACCGCCCGGACCGGCCGGGTTTCCATCGGCTCCTCGATCGGCCTCGCCAGCCTGGTGACGGCGACCGACCCGGCCGGCGGCCTCGTCACCCAGTATGAGCTGGTCGACAACACCCAGGGCGCCGGCTCCATCATGGTCGGCGGGGTGGCCCAGGCGACGGGCGCCGTGGTCTCGCTGAGTGCGGCGGCCTTCGTCGGCGTCACCTTCGCCGCCTCCTCCCTGACCAGCCTCGACGAGCTGTCGGTGCGCGCCTACAACGGCGTGGCGTGGAGCCGCTGGATCGGCTTCATCGTTGCCTCCCGCCCGGCCAACCGGCCGCCGGCCGTCCAGTCGGACAGGACGCTGGTCGTGCGGGAAGGCGGGCCGGCCATATCGCTGGGCATCGACCGGCCGAGCGATCCGGACGAGGGCGACAGCATGGTCGTGACCCTGGCCCGGCTGCCGACCGGCGGCATCCTGCGGCTGGCGAACGGCAACCCCGTCACCGCCGGCATGACGCTCGGCACAGCCGATCTGGCCGGACTGACCTATCAGGCGCCGTCCGGGACATCGGGAACGCCCGGCTCCTTCGCCTATACCGTCACCGACAGCCAGGGTGCGGTCAGCGGCCAGACCGTGACGCTGCGGGTCACCTCGCTGGCCGAGACGATGGCCGGGTTCGACCCGCTGGCCTATCTCGCCTCCAACCCCGACCTCGTCGCCGTCTTCGGCACCGACGAGGCGGCCGCGCGCGAGCATTACCTGCGCTCCGGCCGGGCAGAGGGGCGGGCGACCGGCTCCTTCGATCCGCTCTCCTATCTGGCGGCCAACCCGGACCTGGCCGCCGCCTTCGGGTACGACCGCAACGCGGCGACCCGGCATTATCTGGCCTTCGGCCGGCGGGAAGGGCGCAGCACCGGCAGCTTCGATCCGTTGGCCTATCTGGCTGCCAACGCCGATCTGGCCGCCGCCTTCGGCACCGATACCGTAGCCGCCACCCGCCATTACCTGACCCACGGCCAGCGGGAGGGACGCGGCACCCGTTTCGACGGGTATGGCTATCTGGTGTCGAACCCGGATGTCACCGCCGCCTTCGGGCTCGATCCGGCGGCGGCGGTCCGCCATTACGTGTTCCACGGCCGACAGGAAGGGCGCGGCGTCGGCTTCGACAGCCTGGGCTATCTGGCCGCCAACACCGACCTCGCCGCCGCCTTCGGGCCCGACCCGGCGGCGGGGGTCCGCCATTACCTGTCCTACGGCCAGCAGGAAGGACGCGGCAGCAGCTTCGACGCGCTCTCCTATCTGGCGGCAAATCCCGATCTGGCCGCTGCCTTCGGCACCGATTCCACGCGGGCGGCGGAGCATTACATCCGCTATGGCCGGCTGGAGAACCGCAGCACCAGCTTCAACGCCCATGACCATCTGCTGGCCAACCCGGACCTGCTGA
This sequence comes from Azospirillum lipoferum 4B, assembly GCF_000283655.1. Lineage (NCBI taxonomy): Bacteria > Pseudomonadati > Pseudomonadota > Alphaproteobacteria > Rhodospirillales > Azospirillaceae > Azospirillum > Azospirillum lipoferum. The sequence goes on from NC_016588.1 coordinate 71,440, forward strand.
GCGTCTTTTCGGGCAACGAGCGGCAGGTGAAGCTCTATGTCGTCCTCTACGGCAACACGCCGCGGCGCGACGCCGCCGGCTTCGACGCGCTGAGCTATCTGGCAGCCAACCCGGATCTGGCAGCAACCTTCGGCACCGATACCGCGGCAGCCACCGCCCATTACCAGTCCACCGGACAGGCGGACGGGCGCCCGACCCGGTTCAACGCGTTCGCCTATCTGATGGCCAACCCCGATCTCAGCGCCGCCTTCGGCAGCGACCAGCAGCAGGCGCTGGTTCATTTCATCACCTACGGCCGCAACGAGCCGCGCCCCAACCCGATCGGCCATGGCCGCCCGCAATCGGCCGGCCTTGCCATGGCCGGCGACGGGATTCTGGCGGTGGGAATGGGATGATCCCGGAAGTTCCTGCTGGCCGTCCGGTCAGAAACCCGTCTCGCGGATCAGCACCGACGCGGCGATGCGCCAGAAGCGTTCGGCGATGCTGCGGGCCTCGCCCGCCACGCGGACGATGCCGCGGGTCACGCGCTCCGGTCCCTCCTGTACGGCACCGGGCCCCCCGGGCTCCGGCTCGACGTCCAGGGTGATGCGGTAGACCGCCTCCACCGGGGCGAGCGCGCTACGGCCGGCACTGCCATGCGGCTGGCCCGGTTGCGGTCCGGCCTGCCCCTCCACCGCCACCGGGCCGCCATTGACCGAGGCGAGCGCCGGCACGTCCAGAACCGAGACGGCGACCGGATCGACCGCGCGAACCCGCGCCGCGCGCCGGGGAGCCAGCGGGTCGTCGGGGTGGAACTCCGCCCCGGCGCCCGGGCTCAGCCGGTCGAAATCGCCCTCTCCGACATAGCCGACCAGTTCGCCGCTGCCGGGCGCCACCACCATCGCCAGCGGCAGCTTCGGCCCGATCCAGCGGCCGGGGGTCAGCGCATCCTCCATGTCGCGCACGGTGCCCGACAGGGGAGCGCGCACCACCAGCCGCTCGCGGTTGTCGAGAAGCCCCTGCCGCTCGGCGAGCGCGGCGGCCAGATCCTCCTCCATCGCCCGCACGCGGTCGAGCTGCTCGCGGCTGGCGGTCAGGCGGGCGATCTGCTCCTGCATCCAGTCGATGCGCAGCTCCGCCTGGCGCAGCTTGCCCTCCAGGTCGGGGGCGGTCAGGCGGAACAGCGGCTCGCCCTCCACCACGCTCTGGCCGCGGGCGACCAGCGTCTCCTCCAGCCGGGCGGGGAAGGGGGCGTAGACGGTGGCGAATCCGGATGCCCGCCAGACCACCGGCACCGACACGGTGGCGGTCACCGGCAGCAGGGTCAGCCCGACCGCCGCCGCCAGCCAGGCCAGCGTCAGCCCGGTGCGCAGGTTGACCCGGAAGCGGTCGCGCAAGGACCACCAGACCTTCGCCTCGTGCAGCAGGGGCCGGGCGATGAACCAGCCGATCTCGATGACGAACAACAGGATCCCCAATACCTTGATGGCGACGTGGTAGACCAGCAGCGCGATGCCGAGGAACAGCACCAGCCGGTAGACCCAGGTGACGTAGGAATAGACCAGCAGGATGCGGCGCCGCGCCGCCGGCATCTCCTCCGGCGGGGCCATGCCCAGGCCGAACAGCCATTCCCGCAGCTTCCAGCGCGCCATGGCGAAGCCGCGTTCCTGCAGGTTGGGCACGTCCAGCGCGTCGGACAGCAGGTAATAGCCGTCGAAGCGCATGAAGGGGCTGAGGTTGATCGCCAGCGTGGTGATCCAGCTGACCGTCGCCAGGAAATAGGCGGCGCTGCGCAGCGGCCCGTCGGGCAGGAAGCTCCAGGCCAGCGTGGCGAAGACGGCGATCGTCAGCTCGGTCAGCATGCCGGCCGCCCCCACCGCCAGCCGCTGCCGGCGCGAGACCAGCCTCCAGGCGTCGGTGGTGTCGGTGTAGAGCACCGGCCACATCACCAGGAAGGCCAGCCCCATGGTCGGCACCCGGCAGCCGTAGCGCTTGGCGGTGTAGGCATGGCCCAGTTCGTGGCAGATCTTGGTGCCCAGCAGCGTGACGCCGTAGAGCGCCAGCCCTTCGGGCGAGAAGAAATGCTGGAAGGTGTGGAGGAAGGCGTCCCACTGCCGCGCCACCAGCAGCCCGGCCAGGACCGCGGTCAGCAGCACCAGGACCAGCCAGGCCCGGCTGTAGAAGGGCGCCACCAGCCCCACCGTCGCCGACAGGAAACGGTCGGGCCGCACCAGCGGGATGCGGAAGAACAGGTAGTTGTGGACCAGCCACCAGAACCAGCCGGTCTTCCGCGCCGCCGCCTGACGGGCCAGAAAGGCGGTGTCGACGGTGACGGTCAGGTTGTTGGCCGCCAGGAACTGGTAGAAGGCCATGACGTCGTCGACCGTCGGCTCGAACAGGCTCTCCTCCGCCACCGCCGCGGCGATGGCGGCCGGGTTGGCGTGGTGCCAGTGCGCGATCAGCGCGAAGGCCTCCGGCCCGATGCGGAAATAGCGGTTGCGCACCGGATCGTGGATGGTCCAGCCCGGCGCCCCGTCCTGCCCCGCCGGCGCCGGCAGCAGAGCCAGATCGTCGCGCAGCCCCGGCAGCCGCATGGCGGCCCGCGGGTCGGCGGGGGCGGAAGCGGCGGCGCGGAGGCTGGCAGAGGGACCGGCGGGGGGCGTGAGGGCGATGGACACGGGAGGACGGCGTCCTTTTCGGGAAAGCGGGTCAGAAATGGCGTGAAGCTGTGGAGCGGCGCCGAGCCTGCATCGCCGTTGACGGTATGGGCGAAAGCGCCCAGGTTACATGTAACCGACGACAGGAGTCTGACATGCCTGCAATCCGCCAGACCTCGCGCGAAAAGGTGAAGGCGCACCGTGCGCGGCTTCGGGCGCAGGGGCTGCGTCCGGTGCAGATTTGGGTCCCCGACGTCCGCAGCCCGTCCTTCGTCGCCGAAGCCCGGCGCCAGTCCCTGGCCGTCGCCCGCAGCCCGCAGGAGGCCGACGACCAGGGCTTCGTCGATGCCGCGGGCTGGGCTTCGCTGGATGACGGCGAATGAAGCGGGGCGAGATCTGGACGGTGGCCGGCGGGGCCGACCATGCGGGAAAGCCGCGGCCGGTCGTCATCCTGCAGGACGACCGCTTTTCCGGCACCGCCTCGGTCACCGTCTGTCCGTTCACGACCGATCCGACCGACGCGCCGCTGTTCCGCCGGCCGGTCCAGCCGACCGGCGGCAACGGCCTGAGCCAGTCCTCCCGCATCATGGCGGACAAGATCATGACGGTTCCGCGGGCCAAGGTCGGGCATCGGATCGGCGTGCTCGAAGCCGCCCATCTGGCCTGGATCGGCAAGGCCGTCCTCGTGTTTCTCGGTCTGGCCGGAGGCGGCTTTTCCGAAGAAGGGGCGGAATCCGATCCGGCTCTTGCCGGCTGATGGAGGGGGCGGGCTTTCCATCCCCGGCCGCTTCCCCTCAAATCCCCAGCGACTGGCGCAGCAGGGCCAGCGGGCGGCGGAACAGGTAGAGCGCCAGCGGCACGCGGTCGCCCAGGATCTTGGCGGTGCCACGCAGGCCGATGCGCGGCGGGGCCTCCCCCGGGTTCTGGCCCGGTTCCAGCGCCGCCTTGACGCGGTAGGACAGCACGCCGGCGGCAGACAGGCCGGCCTCGTAGCTGGCATGGGTCAGGCGGGCCCGGAGGGGGTGGAGCGGATCGACGTTCAGGAACAGCTCCACCGGCGAGCCCGGCTCCAGGACCAGGGCGTCGCCGACCGGCACCATGATGTCGATCTCCGGCGCCTGCGGGTCGGCCAGCGTCAGCACGCGCTCGCCCACCGACAGCGGCTTGCCCAGCCAGTCGTTGACATCGGTGAAGACGGCGATGCCGGCGCGCTCGGCCTTCACCGTGACCCGGTCCAGCAGGTCGCGGGCGAGCGCCAGCTCGGCCCGGCGCAGCTCCACCTGGGCGCGGAGCTGGGCGACGCGGGCCTTGGTCTGCGGATCGGCGAAGGCGGCCTGCGAGGCGGTCAGCAGTTCGGCCTCCGCCTGGGTCAGCCCCTTGCGCGCCACCTCGAAGCGGCTGCGCAGCACGGTGGAATCGAAGCTGAACAGCGGCTGTCCGGCCGCCACCGCCTGGTTCGGCTGCACATGGAAGCGCTCGATCACGCCGTCCAGCGGGGCGGCGACGATCACCGGGTTGCTGGTCTGGATCTCGGCCGGGGCCAGGGTCGACATCGGCACCGGGATGGCGAGCGCGCCGGCGGCGGCCAGCAGGACCAGCAGCGGCAGCAGGGCGCGGCGCAGCCCGCGCCGCTTGGCACGCTTGCCCGACAGCGCCCACCAGGCATGGCCGTAGCCCTCCGCCAGATGGCTCAGCAGCAGGATTTCGCCGTCGGTCCACGGCTCGTCGCGGCCCAGCCACAGGCCGGCCAGCGGCGGGGCGGCCTTGTCCCGGCTTTCCGCCGGGGCGCCGGGCACGGTTTCCCGCTGGGGTTCCGGCTTGCGCAGCGGGCACCACAGGACCTGTGCCGGCCCCCATTCGCCCCAGGCGCCGCGGACCTCGGCGGGCAGGGCGGCGGGATCGACGACATGGACCTTATCGGCCCCGGCCCCGGCGGCGACGGCGCGCACCGCCTGCTCCAGCCATTGGGCGAAGGGGGCGTTCGGTTCCAGGACCGCGATGTTGGACACCGCCTCCAGCGTCGGCCGGCCCCGGTCCGCCAGGGTCAGGAAGGCGGCCTGCCGGTAGGCGATCAGCCGGCGGGTCTGGTTGACGATGTGATAGCGCAGCTCCGGCACCGTCGCCTGCTGCCACGCCAGCCGCTGCAGTTCCAGCAGCATCAGCAGGCCGTTGACCGGCTGCGGTGCTGCCTGTGGAGCCGCCTGGGGCGCAGCCTGCTGGGGCGGGGGCTGGGCCATCGCGGCGCTCATGGCTTCGCGGTTCCGGGCTTGGCAGTCCCCTGCGGAGTCCCCTGGTTCCCGGCCGGCAGCGCCGACAGCGCCGGTTCGGGGAAGATGGCGGTGCCGCTCATGCCGGCGACAAGCCCCTGGGCAGGAGCGTCGCCGGTCAGCTTCGCGGTCACCTTCACCGACTGGCTGGCCGGATCGACCTTGGCGCCGGGCAGCACCACCTCGCCCGGCAGGGTGGCCCCGGTCTCGTCGACCCGCAGGTCGAAGCGCTGCCCCGGCTTCAGCCACACCAGCCAGGAGGAGGGGACGATCAGCTCCACCTTCAGGTCGCGGTCGGACAGGATCTCCAGCAGCGGCGCGCCGGCGGCGACCGACTCATGCTCCTGGATCCGGCGTTCGACCGCGCGGCCGTCGAAGGGTGCCTTGATCTCGCAGCGCCGGGCCTGCACCTCCGCCTTGCGGACGTCGGCGCGGGCGACCTGGACCTTCGCCTCGGCCAGCTGCACCTCCGCCTCGCCGATGGAGCGCAGGCTGTTCAGGCGCCGGTTGACCCGCGCCGTCACGTCCGCAGCGTTCAGTTGGGCGCGGGCGGCGTCCAGTTCCGCCTGATAGCTGGCGCAGTCGAAGGCGACCAGCAGGTCGCCGGCCTTGAAGCTCTGGCCGGCATCGACGCTCATGCGGGCGATGCGGCCGGGGATCTCGGAGGACAGGACCGCATGCCGCCTCGCCTCGATCAGCGCGCGGACCTGCCCCTGCGAGGTGTCCTGGGCGACCGCCGGGTTGGAGGCGAGCCCCCCGCCCAGCAGGACGGCCACGAGTGCGGCTGCCTGTGCGGCGGCCTGGGCGGCAGCTAGTGCGGCGGCTTTCGCCGCCGCGCCGGGATGGATCACAGCGACGCGACCTTGCCCATCGGCAGGCTGTCGGACTGGGTTTCCTGAGCAGAGAGGGTACGAACGGTGCATTCCCGCTGCTTGTCCTTCACACGATGACAGAACCGCTCGGCCGCGGCGCGGTCCGCGAAACCTCCGGCGCGCAGCTGGACAATCGGCTTGCCGTCCTCGCTGCGCCGGGTGGTGACGTACAGGGCGCCGGCCCCGTCCATTCCCGTTCCCAGACGTTTGGCGATCATACCCCATTCGCGCTCGGCAAGCCTGTGGCTTGCGTAAGCCCCAAGATCGACCTGGATGACAGGAGAGAAGGACGCTGTCGCAACCGGAGCGGGGGCAGGGGCCGGAACCGGAGCCGGAACGGGGGCCGCAACCGGAGCCGGAGCCGCAACCGGAGCCGCGGCGGGTGTTGTGGCGGGTGCTGCGGAAGATGCCAGAACGAAGGGCGTGGAGGCCGGAGCCGGTTCGGTCGCCACGGCCGTCGGCGCTTCCGCAGCTGCAACAGGGGCAGCAACGGAGGTCGGGGCCGGAGCGGGGGCAGCAACGGGGCCGGGGACCGGGGCCGGAGCGGCCGCCATGGGCACCGCCGCCTTGGCGGGCTCGGGCTTGACCGGCTCCGCCTTGGCCGGTTCCGTCTTGTCGGCCTTGGCCGCGTCCTTCGCCACCAGATCCTTGACGCGCAGCACGCTGTTGGCGCGCTCCTGCCAGGAGGACAGGCCCTTGGCCACCGCCTGGGTCAGGGTGGGCAGGTCGTCGGCGGCCATCGTCTCGGGCAGCGGATCGACGCCGGCCGACACCATGACGCGGGCATAGGCGTTGTGCAGGTCGGCCAGCACCAGGTCGCGGCGCAGGTCGGACAGCAGCGCCGTCACCTCCGACTGGATCACGCCCAGCTCGCCCACCTGGCCGGCCTCGCCGACGTTGGTGTATTGCGAGCGGATGCGGGTGTCGAGGTCGGCCTGCTCGGCGGTCAGAGCGAATTCCTGCTTCAGTTCGCGGAACTGCAGCACCGCCACATGCACCTGGCTCAGCACCGCCATGCTCAGCGCCTGACGGCGGAAGGCGACCAGCTCCTCCTGCGCATCGGCGTAGGACTTGGTGGCGGGGGCGGAGACCAGATTGATCAGGTTCCAGCTGATCCGCGCGCCGTAATCGGCCCAGCGCTGGTTCAGCAGGAAGCTGTTGCTGTCATAGCGCAGGGCGGCGTTGACGTCGATGCCCGGCAGCAGCTTCAGCAGCGACCGCCAGGTCTCGTCGGTGGAGATGCGCTGGTTGTAGCTCTCCTCCAGCAGCTCCGGCCGGTTCAGCAGGGCGTAGGTCTCCAGCGCCTCGACCGCGACGTCCAGCTTGGGCGGCGCCTTCATGATGCTGGCCGGCGGCAGCTCGATCTCGAACGGCTCGCCCGGCGGCAGCCCCATCAGCGCGCCCAGCTGCGACTTCGCCGCCACCAGCTCGCGCCGCAGCGACTGCAGCTGGCGCAGCGTTTCCACCAGGGTGCGGGTGTAGGTCAGCGCCTGCAGCGGGGCCTGTACGCGCAGCGCCTCCAGCGTGCGGGCGTCGCGGCGCGCGCCCTCCACCCGCTTCTCCACCGGCTCCAGCCGCTTCAGCAGCCGTTCGGCGGCCACGGCGCGCCAATAGGCGGTGCGCACGTCCTGCATGATGCCCTGGACGACGCGGCGTCGGCGCTCGTCGGCGATCAGCACCAGATTGGCGTTCTGCCGCGCCCGCAGATAGCTGACGCCGAAATCCAGCACGTTCCAGGTGAAGGCGAGGTCGCCGGTGCGGCGGTGCTTGTCGGTGGCGGTGGTGCTCTCGCCCGTCCGCCTGCCGGTGGCGAGGTTCAGGCTTTCCGATCCGGCATCGTTGTTGCGCCCGACATAGCCGGCGGCGGCCACGACGCGCGGCAGCATGTCGTAGCGCGACAGGTCCAGCTGATCGGTGGCGACCGCCACCTCCATCAGCTTCACGCGTTCGTCGAGGTTGTACTTGATGGCGCGCGCCATCGCCTCGTCCATCGAGACTGCCTTGGTCAGCGGCTCCTGCGGGGACAGCACGACGCCCAGATCCTTGCGCACGCGCGCCAGATTCTCCTCGGCCGTCAGCGGCTCGGGTTTGACCGCGCAGCCCGCGGCCAGCAGGGATACCGTCAGGACGGCGACGGGAACCACCGAAGAAAGCAAGCGGCGGCGGAAGCGGACTGTCGAAGTCTTCATGGCGGGAGCAATTCCGTTCGGCGGAAAAGGATTGGACGAGGAAACGGTGCGGGAAGAAGGGGAGGTTGGGAAGCGGGCCGCCGTCAGGCGGCCCGGCTGTCGGGCAGGATGTGGCTGGCGAGTGCCGCCAGCAGGTCGGCGGCACCGGCCGGACCGCCATGGGCGCGGGCGACCTGACGGGCGAAGCCGGGGGAGGCCGGCATGATCTCGGCACGGTCGTCCGCCCCACGATCCGCCGGCTGTCCGGCCCCGTCCGCCGGGGTGCCGCCGCCATCCTGGGGGGCGTCCTGGTTCTGGGGCTGGTTCTGGTTTTGCGGCTGGTTCTGGGGTTGGCCCTGCGGCTGGCCCTGACCTTGGCCTTGCTGGCCCTGACCCTGCTGGCCCTGCGGACCCTGGGTCCCCGGCTGTCCGGTCGTCGAGCCGCGGCCCTGTCCGGTGCCGAGGCCGTTGCCCCGCTCCTGGCCCAAGCCTTGGCCTTGGCCCTGACCCTGACCGTTGTTCAGGCCGTTGCCCTGCGTGCCGGTCTGGCCGGGAGTGCTTTGGCCGGGAGTGCCCTGGCCGCCGGTATTGGTGCCCGTGCCCGTGCCCGTGCCGGTCCCTCCGGGCGTGCCGCCGGTACCGAGACCGCTGCCCAGACCATTGCTGCCAAGGCCATTGCCGCCCAAACCGCCGCCGGCAAGGCCGCCGCCACCCAGGCTGCCACCCAGGCCGCCGCCCAGGCCGCCGCCCAGACCACCGCCGAGGCCGCTTCCTCCCAGCCCGCTGCCGGAGCCGCTGTTGGAACCGGAGCTGGACGAACCGCCGCCGATGCTGTTCAGCGTCACTGACCGGCCGGCATCCGTGCTGGACGAACCGCCGCCGATGTTGTTCAGCGTCACCGACCGGCCGGCGTCCGTGCTGGACGAACCGCCGCCGATGTTGTTCAGCGTGACCGACCGGCCGGCATCCGTGCTGGACGAGCTGCCGGGGGTTCCGCCGCTGGTACCGCTGGCGCCGCCGCCCGGCAGCGTCGGTCCGGAGCCGGTGCCGCCGGTGCCGCCCAACGGGCTGTTCGAGGAGCTGCTGGAGGACGGGCCGTTGGACGAGGAGCCGGTCGTCGAACTGCCGGACAGCGACGGGCCGTTGCCGCTGACGGTGACGGGTGTGGTCGTCGCCGGTGTGGTCGTCGCCGGTGTGGTGGGCGCCGTGGTGGTCGTGCTGGCGCGGGCCACCGCGACCGTCACCGTCGCCGCGGTCGAGCTGTTGCCGGCGAGGTCGCGGCCCTGGATGCTGATCGACCGGCTGGTCGCCGTGCCGGCGAAGCTCGGGTCGGAGGCGGTCGACCGCAGCCCGATCGCCTGCACCGCCGCCTGATAGTCGGCGGCCGACGCCGTGCCGGTCAGCACGATGCTGTTGCCGTCGCGGGTCGCGGTGATGCCGGCCGGCAGGGCGCCGATCACCAGCTCGTCGCCGCTGCGGGCATCGGTCAGGGTGACGGTCACCCGGTTCAGCGAACTGGCGTCCGACAGCGAGACGGCGGACCCCAGCGTCGCCGTGCCGCCGGCGCTCAGCGTCGGAGCGGTCCCGCCGGCGGACACCGTCGGGGCCTGGGTGTCGACCGTCAGGCTCAGCGTTCCCGACCGGCCGATGTTGCCGGCGCTGTCGGTGGCGGTGGTCACCACGCTGTGGGCGCCGTCGGTCAGCGGGGTGGTGACGGCGAAGCTCCAGGACCCGTCGCTGCCGGCGGTGGCCGTTCCGACGGTGACGCCGTCGATGATGACGGTGACCGTGCTGTTCGGATCGGCGGTGCCGGTCAGGGTCGGCCGGTTGACCGGGGTGACGTTGGCGCTGTTGTCGATGCCGCCGGCAATCGCCGGGGTCGACAGCACCGGCGGCGTGGCGTCGACGGTCAGCGTCAGTGCCGCCGAGGTGCCGCTGTCGTTGCCGGCCGGGTCGGTCGCCCGGCTGGTGACGGCATGGGTGCCGTTGGCCAGCGGGGTGGTGGGCGTGAAGCTCCAGTTGCCGTCGGACCCGGCGATGGTGGTGCCGGCCGCGACGCCGTCGATCAGGACGGTGACGGTGGAGCCGGGCTCCGCCGTGCCGCCGACGGTCGGACGGCTGATGTTGGTCAGCCCGTCGGTGGCGGAGACGCCGGTGTCCTGTCCGGACGCCAGCACCGGGACCGAGGGGGTGGCCGGGGCGACGGTGTCGACCAGGACGTTCTGCAGGCCCGGCATGCCGGTCAGCGTCGCCGGGAGCGGGATGCGGGCACGGTCGGTGATGCTGCCGCCGTTGTAGTTCAGTCCGGTGACGGCGATGCCGTCGGCGTCGGCGTCGCCCGCCTGCACCACATAATCGAAGCGCAGGACCGTCCCGCTGCTGGCCGTGGCGTTGTAGACCGCTTGACGGGTCTGGCCGCCGACGTCCAGCGTGATGGTCGGGACACCGTTGACGATCACCACCTCGCTGGTCTGGATGTAGAAGCTCAGCGTCCGGCCGACGCCGTAGGTGCCGTCGATGGGCGCAACGATGCTGCGGATCGTCGGCGCCGTGGTGTCGATGGCGATGTTCTTGTTCAGCCCCAGCGACCGCACGTCGCCCGGCATCGTCAGGGTCAGGACCCCGGCATTGCCGGCGATGTCCGTGATCGAACCGGCAAGTGCCGTCGTGCCGATCGCGTCCAGGTCGGCGGCGGTGTCGCCGGCCTGCACCGTGTAGGTGAAGGTCAGCGTGTTGGTGCCGGCCCCGCTGCTGTAGGTGGCGGTGCGGCCGGTGTTCAGCGCCAGCGTCGGGGTGCCGTTGACGGTCACCGCCTCGCTGAAGGTCACCTGGATCGAGATGGTCTCGCCGGTGGTGTAGGTGCCGTTCTCGGTGCTGGCGGTGACGTTGGTGACGGTGGGATGGACGCTGTCGACGCGCACGGCCCCCATGCCGGCGACGCTGTTCAGCGTGCGGATCGCGCTGTTGCCGATCAGGTCGGCGATGCTGCCGCCGCTGATCGATCCGCCGATGCCGATGCCGTCGGCATCGGTCAGGTTGGTGCCCACGGTGTAGCGGAAGGTCAGCGCGGTGCCGCCCGACCCCGACAGGTAGGTCGCCTGCACCACCGTGCCGTTGTCGAGCGTGATTCCGAAGGTCGGCGTGCCGGTGACGGTGACCGCTTCCGAGAAGGTGACGGTGACGTCGATGGTCTCGCCGGCCCGGTAGGTGCCGTTCACCGCCGAGACGGAACTGACCGTCGGGGCCGCGGTGTCGATGACGATCGCCTTGTTGGCGCCCAGCGAGTTGGCCGCCCCCGGCGCCGCCAGCGTCAGGATCGCGTCCAGGCTGGTGGAGCTGTCGGCGATGCTGCCGCCGTTCAGCGTCAGCGCACCCGTCGAGGCATAATCGAGGTCGGCCGAGTTGTCGCCGTCCTGCACCGTGTAGGTGAAGGTCAGCGTGGTCGTCCCCGATCCGCCGGTGTAGGTGGCGTTGCGGCCGATGTTCAGCGCCAGCGTCGGCGTGCCGGTGACCGTCACCGCCCGGTTGAAGGTGACGGTGACGGTGACGGTGCTGCCGGCCTTGTAGGTGCCATCGGCGGTGGTGGTGGTGACCGACGAGACGGTCGGGTTGACGAGCGAGGTCACGACGAGGTCGTTGCCGGTGCCGCCGACGTAATCGACGGTGTAGAGGTCGCCGTTCGTGCTCAGCGTGTCGCCCTGCGCCAGCCCGGACAGGGTGCTGGACACCGCACCGCTGCCGGTCTGGTCGATCACCTTGTAGGTGGCGGCGTTGACGGCGGCGAAGCTGTTGACCCGGGCGACGGTGACGGCGCTCGACCCGCTGGCCAGCGTGACGGTGCCGCTGACGATCACCTGATCGTAGCTGCCAGCCGCCGTGCCGGCGATCTCCACCGCCAGGGTGCCGCTCATCGACAGGTTGCCGTTGACGGTCAGCGAACCGATGCCGTTGTTGGTCCCGGCGACGCCGGGGGCCAGCGTGGCGCCGGAGGCCACCGTCAGCGTGTTGGAGGAGCCGCTGGCGAAGATGCTGCCGGTGCCGCCCAGCGTGGCGCCGGAGGCCACCGACACCCCGCTGGTGTCGCCCAGCGCTCCAGTCACCAGCACCGTCCCTGCCGACACGGTGGTGCTGCCGCTGTAGGTGCTGCTGCCTGACAGGGTCAGCGTGCCGGTCCCCGACTTGGTCAGGTCGAAGGAGCCGTCGATGGTGTTGCTGAGGGTGGCGGTGTATCCCGAGCCGACGTCGATGGTGGCGGCGCCGCTCAGTTGGATGTAGTTGCCGAAACTCCCCGTCACCGCGAAGCTCAGCGTCGTGCCGGCGGCCAGATCGACGCCGGATGCGCCCAGACCGCCGGTGGAGGCGGCGATGATCGTGCCGGCGAAAATGCTGGTGCCGCCGTTGTGGGTGTTGGTTCCCGACAGGGTCAGCGTGCCGCTGCCCTGCTTGATGAGCGTCACGCCGCCGGAGCCGCTGATGACGCCGCTGAACTCCGTCGACGTGTTGTTGCCGCCGGCCGTCAGAGTCCCGCCCAGCACGATGGCGCCGGCGCCGGCGATCGACCCCACCGTTTCCGTGTCCGGCACCGACAGCGTCGCCCCGCTCGCCACCGTCACCGCGCTGCTGTCGCTGATCGCCGAGCCGCCCGACGCGGTCAGCGTGCCGCCGGATACGGTGGTGGCACCGGTGTAGGTGTTGGCCCCCGAGAGGGTCAGGCTGCCGGCCCCCGACTTGGTCAGGCCGCCGGTGCCAGACAGCACGCCGGAGAAGCTGGTGGAGCCGCTCGACGGGCTGACGGTCAGGGTGTTGGCGCCCAGCGTGACGTTGCCGGCACCGCTCAGCGAACCGATGGTCTCTGCGGCAGAGAGTGCCAGGGTGGCGCCGGAGCTGACCGACACCGCGTTGTCGTCGGCGATGGCCGAGCCGCCCGACACCGTCAGCGTGCCGGCCGACACGGTGGTGGCGCCGGTGTAGCTGTTGGCCCCCGACAGGGTCAGCGTGCCGGTGCCCGACTTGGTCAGGCCGCCGGTGCCGGACAGGACGCCCGACAGGGTGGCGCTGTTGGTGGTGTTGATCGTGGCGCCATTGCTGCCGGCGGTGATGGCGTTGGAGACGGTGGCGCCGGTGCCGGTGATCGCCAGCGTGGCGCCGTTGAGCGTCACGCTGCCGCTGCCCAGGTTGCTGCCGCCGGTCACCGACAGGGTGCCGGCGGTGACGCCGGTGGTGCCGGTGTAGCTGTTGGTGCCCGACAGCGTCAGGGTGCCGGTGCCGGTCTTCGCCAGATTGCCGGTGCCGGACAGCACGCCGGAGAAGGTGGTGGAGCTGTTGTCGCCGCCGGCCGTCAGGGTGTTGGCGCCCAGCGTCACCGAGCCGGCACCGGCGAGCGAGCCGATGGTCTCAGCCGCCGACAGGGTCAGCGTGGCGCCGCTGTCCACCGTCACCGCGCTGCTGTCGGCGATGGCCGAGCCGCCGGACACGGTCAGCGTGCCGGCCGACACCGTGGTGGCGCCGGTGTAGCTGTTGGCCCCCGACAGGGTCAGCGTGCCGGTGCCCGACTTGGTCAGGCCGCCGGTGCCGGACAGCACGCCGGAGAAGCTGGTGGTGCTGTTGTCCGCACCGGTGGTCAGGGTGTTGGCGCCCAGCGTCACCGAGCCGGCACCGGCGAGCGAGCCGATGGTCTCAGCCGCCGACAGGGTCAGCGTGGCGCCGCTGTCCACCGTCACCGCGCTGCTGTCGGCGATGGCCGAGCCGCCGGACACGGTCAGCGTGCCGGCCGACACCGTGGTGCTGCCGGTGTAGGTGTTGGCTCCCGACAGGGTCAGCGTGCCGGAACCCGACTTGGTCAGGCCGCCGGTGCCGGACAGCACGCCGGAGAAGCTGGTGCTGGTGTTGTCCGCACCGGCCGTCAGGGTGTTGGCGCCCAGCGTGACGTTGCCGGCACCGGTGAGCGAGCCGATGGTCTCAGCGGCAGAGAGCGCCAGCGTGGCGCCGGTGCCGACCGACACGGCGCTGCTGTCGCTGATCGCCGAGCCGCCGGACACGGTCAGCGTGCCGGCCGACACGGTGGTGGTGCCGGTATAGGTGTTGGCGCCCGACAGGGTCAGCGTGCCGGTGCCCGACTTGGTCAGGCCGCCGGTGCCGGACAGCACGCCGGAGAAGCTGGTGCTGGTGTTGTCCGCACCGGCCGTCAGGGTGTTGGCGCCCAGCGTGACCGAACCGGCACCGGCGAGCGAGCCGATGGTCTCGGCGGCAGAGAGTGCCAGGGTGGCGCCGGTGCCGACCGACACGGCGCTGCTGTCGCTGATCGCCGAGCCGCCCGACACCGTCAGCGTGCCGGCCGACACGGTGGTGGCACCGGTGTAGCTGTTGGCTCCCGACAGGGTCAGCGTGCCGGTGCCCGACTTGGTCAGGCCGCCGGTGCCGGACAGGACGCCGGAGAAGCTGGTGCTGGTGTTGTCGCCACCGGCGGTCAGGGTGTAGCTGTCCAGCGTGACCGAACCGGCGCCGGTGAGCGAGCCGATCGTCTCGGCTGCCCCCAGCGCCAGCGTGGCGCCGGAGTCGACCGTCATGGCGCCGGTATCGGCGATGGCGCTGCCGCCGTTCAGCGTCAGCGTACCGGCGCTGACGGTGGTGGCGCCGCTGCGGGTGTTGGTGCCGGACAGGGTCAGGGTGCCGGCACCGCCCTTGGTCAGGGCGCCGCTGCCGCTGATCACGCCAGTCAGGGTGGCGGTGTTGGATGCGGTGACGGTGGCGCCGAAGGTGCCGACGGTGATGAGGTTGGCGAGGCTGACGCCGGTGCCGGTGATCGCCAGCGTGCCGTTGTCGATCGTCAGCGCGCCTGTGCTGATGTTGGTGGCGTCGGTCACCGACAGGGTGCCGCCCCTGACGGCGGTGGTGCCGGTGTAGGTGTTGGCGCCCGACAGCGTCATCGTGCCGCTGCCGGTTTTGACGATGTTTCCGGTCTGGTTTTGCTCGATGACGCCGGAGAACTCAGTCGACGTGTTGTCCCCGCCCATGGTCAGGGTGCCGTTGTTCAGACTGACCGTGCCGCTGCCGGACAGGGAGCCGATCGTCTCGCTCACGCTGTCGTCGAACCACAGGGTCGCCCCGGACGACACCGTCACGGCGGAGCTGTCCGCGATGGACGCGCCGCCTTGAAGCGCCAGGGTGCCGGCCGACACGGTGGTGGCGCCGCTGTAGGTGTTGGCGCCTGACAGAGTCAGGGTGCCGCTGCCGGCCTTGGTCAGCCCGCCGGTGCCGGACAGCACGCCGGAGAAGGTGGTGTTGGTGCCGTCGCCGGCCGTCAGGATATAGCTGCCCAGCGTGACCGAACCGGATCCGGCCAGCGAGCCGATGGTCTCGCTGGCGTCGAGCGCCAGGGTGGCGCCGGTCGACACCGTGACGGCGCTGCCGTTGCCGATGGCACTGCCACCCGACGCCGTCAGGGTGCCGGCGGAAACGGTGACCGACCCGCTGTGGGTGTTGGTGCCGGACAGGGTGACCGTGCCGCTGCCGTCCTTGGTCAGGGCGCCGGTGCCGCTGACGACGCCGGACAGGGTGAGGGCGTTGGCGGTCTTCACCGTGCCGGTGCCGGTCAGGGCGATGGCGTTGGTCAGCGTCTGGCTGGCCGCCGTGGTGCTCAGCGTGCCGCCGTTCAGGGTGATGGTGCCGCTGCCGATGGTGCCGGATGCGCCCAGTTCCACCTCGCCGCTGCGGATGGTGGTGCCGCCGGACCAGGTGTTGTTGGCACCGCTCAGCGTCAGCTTGCCGGCACTCGACTTGGTCAGGCCGCCGGTGCCGGTGACATCGCCCGACAGGGTGACGGCGTTGGCGTTGTCGATGGTGGAGCTGGACGACAGGGCGATGGCGTTGTCGATGGTGGTGGCGCCGGTGACGGTCAGGGTGCCGCCGCCCATCGTCACCGTGCCGGTGCCCAGGTTGGCATCGCCCGCCACCGACAGCGTGCCGGCGCTGACGGTGATCGTGTTGATGCCGGTGTTGCCGCTGGCGGTGTTGTTGGTGCCGCCCAGCACCAGCGTGCCGGTGCCGCTCTTGGTCAGTGCCGCGCTGTCGGTGCCGTTGTCGGCCAGGGTGGAGTCGATGGTCAGCGTGTCGCCTTCGCCGACGCTGACGCCGAAGCTGTTGCCCAGCGTGAAGCCGTTGGCGGCGATGGTGATCGACCGGCTGTCGGTGTCGCTGTCCATCGCCAGCGTCACCCCGTCGCGCACCGTCAGGGTGGCGGGCAGCGTGATGGTGCCGCCCAGCGTGGTGGCGAAGCGGATGGTGATGTTGCCGCTCACGGCGTTGGCAAGGGCGATGGCCTCCTTCAGGTCCAGGCCGCCGCCGTCGCCCTTGTCGGCCGTATAGGTGCCGGCCGGTGCGCTGCTGTCGATGGCGGTGACGTCGACCGTCAGGTCGTTCGTCACGCTGATGCTGAACACCTCCTCATAGGTGGCAGTGCCGTCGCTGACCTGGATGCGGACCGAGTAGCTCTGCCCGGCGGTCAGGGTGCTGGCGTTGTTCGCCTGAAGCGACGTGCCGGAGATGTTGAACAGGGCGTTGTCGGTGTCGCCGGTGCCGCTGACCAGCGTATAGGTGAAGGTCTGGCCGGTGTCGGCATCGGTCTTCGACAGGGTGCCGACCACCGCATTGGTGCCGTCGAAGATGGTGACGGAGCTGTTCGACAGGGCGATGTCGGTCGGCGCGTCGTTGATCGAGGTGGCGGTGACGACCGTGCTGCTGTTGGCGCTGCTGCTGCTGATGCCGTCGCCGGCGGTCAGGCTGAAGGTGGTCTGCACCGTGCTGCCGGGCACCACCTGGTTGTTGGTGGGGGTGAAGACCAGCGCCTGCAGCAGGGTCTGCAGCCCGCCGGGCGTGGTGGCGGTCAGCGTGTAGTTGCCGGCCGTGCCGGTCAGCCCGCCGCCGGCGCTGGACAGCGTGCCGTTGGCCGCGGTGTAGGCGATGAGGACGGTGAAGGTCCCGGTGTTGTCGTCGGCATCCGTCACCGTCACGTTGGCGAAGGGCGTGGTGGTGGCGTTGTCGTCGACGGTGCCGGCGGTGGTGAAGGTGCCGGCCAGCGCCGGGGCCTGGTTGACCGGTCCGGTCAGCACGACGTCGTTGCTGTTGCTGCCGGCGGCATAGCTGATCGTGATCGTCCCGCTGTTCAGGCTCAGCGTGGCGCCCGAGGCCAGCCCGGTGAAGGTGCCGGTGACGGCGTCGCTGCCGTCGTTGGAGATGATGGCGAAGCTGTCGCCGCTGGCGGTCTTGGCCGGGGTGTAGCTGCCGCCGGCGGTCAGGGTGGCGCTGCTGACGTCCACCGCCCCGGTGACCGCCACCTGGTCATGGCTGCTGGTGCTGACCAGATCGACCGCCAGGGTGCCGCCCGACTGGATGGTCAGGCCCCCGTTGACGGTCAGGGTGCCGACGCCGTTGTTGGTGCCGGCGATGCCGGGGGACAGCGTGCCGCCGGACTGTACGGTCAGGCCGCCGTTGACGGTGCCCGTGCCGGCCAGCGTGCCGCCGCTGCCCACCGTGACCGCGCCGGCCGACGACCCGTTCAGGGTGCCGGTGACGATCAGGGAGCCGGCCGACAGGCTGGTGGTGCCGGTGTAGGTGCCGGTGGCGGACAGGGTCAGCGTGCCGGCGCCCGACTTGGTCAGGCCGCCGGAGCCGCTGATGACGCCCGACAGGGTCAGGGCGTTGCCGGTGTCGACGCTGACGGTGCCGTGGCTGCTGCCGAGCGCGACGGCGTTGGCCAGCGTGAGGGTGCCGGTGGAGGCCAGCGTGCCGCCGTTCAGCGTGACGGTGCCGGTGCCGAGGTTGGCGGCCGCACCGACCGCCAGCGTGCCGCCGTTCACCGTGGCGGCCCAGGCGGTGGAGTTGTTGGTGCCGGTCAGGGTCAGCGTGCCGCTGCCGCTCTTGGTCAGCGTGTTGGTTCCGGCGGCGATGGTGCCGGACAGGGTCAGCGCGTCGGCCGTGCTGACCGTGCCGCCGCCGGTGCTGACGGTCAGGCCGTTGGCCAGCGTGACGTTGCTGCCGGTCACCTCCAGCGTGCCGCCGCCGCTCAGCGTGATGCCGGCGCTGCTGATGTTGCCGGAGCCGGCGATCGACAGGGTGCCGGCGCCGACCGTGGTGGTGCCGGTGTAGCTGTTGGCGCCCGACAGCGCCACCGTGCCCGCCCCCACCTTGGTCAGGTTGAAGCCGCCGGAGATCGCGCCGGAGATCGTCAGCGTGTCGCCGGCGGTGTAGGACCCGATGCCGGCGTCGGCGGCCAGCGTGACGGTGCCGCTGAGGGTGGCGCTGCCGGTGCCGCCCCCGTTGACCTTCACGGCCCCGACATCCGAGCCGGAGATCGAGACCCCGTTGCCGCTGATCGTCAGGTTCTCGGCGACGGTCAGGCCGCTGTCGATGCGCAGGGTGGCGCCGCTGGCCACCGTGGTGGCGCCCGCCGTGGTTCCCAGCGCGTTGGCGTGGGTGATGTAGACGATGTTGGCGTTGATGTTGGTGGCGCCGGTGTAGGTGTTGTTCCCGCCGAGCGTCAGCATCTGCCCGCCGGTCTTGGTCAGCGAGCCCGACCCGCTGATGATGCCCGACAGGGTGGCGCCGCTGCTGGCGACGTTGATCGTGCCGCCCGACGCCCCCAGCGCGATGGCGTTGTCGATGGTGCCGTTCACGTTGGCGAGGACGAGCGTGCCGCCGTCCAGCGTCAGCGTGCCGCCCATCAGGTGATCGTCGTTGCCGATCGACAGCGTTCCTTCCGACACCGTGAGGCCGCCGGTCAACCCGGCCTCGTTGCCGGTGTTGGACAGGGTCAGGGTGCCGGCGCCGCTCTTGGTCAGCGCCTGCGCGCCGCCGGAGAAGGCGCCCGACATGGTGACCGCGGCGCTGTTGGAGATCGTGGCATTGCCCGACAGCGCCACGGCGTTGTCGATGGTGGTGGCGTCGGTGACCGCCAGCGTGGTTCCTGTCGCCAGCGTGACCGTGCCGCCCACCAGCGCGTTGTCGTCGGCCACCGCAAGCGTGCCGGCCGACACCGTGAGGCCGCCGGTCAGCCCGGCCTCGTTGCCGGTGTTCGACAGGGTCAGGGTGCCGGTGCCGCTCTTGGTCAGCGCCTGCGCGCCGCCGGAGAAGGCGCCCGACATGGTGACCGCGGCGTCGGTCTGGACGGTGGCCGCACCCGACAGCGCGACGGCGTTGTCGATGGTGGTGGCGCCGGTGACCTGCAGCGTGGTTCCCGCCGCCAGCGTGACCGTGCCGGCGACCAGCGCGTTATCGTCGGCCACCGCAAGCGTGCCGGCCGACACCGTGACGCCGCCGGTCAGCCCGGCCTCGTTGCCGGTGTTCGACAGGGTCAGGGTGCCGGTGCCGCTCTTGGTCAGCGCCTGCGCGCCGCCGGAGAAGGCGCCCGACATGGTGACCGCGGCGTCGGTCCGGACGGTGGCGGCACCCGACAGCGCCACGGCGTTGTCGATGGTGGTGGCGCCGGTGACCTGCAGCGTGGTTCCGGCGGCCAGCGTGACCGTGCCGGCGACCAGCGCGTCGTCGTCGGCCACCGCAAGCGAGCCGGCCGACACCGTGACGCCGCCGGTCAGCCCGGCCTCGTTGCCGGTGTTCGACAGGGTCAGGGTGCCGGTGCCGCTCTTGGTCAGCGCCTGCGCGCCGCCGGAGAAGGCGCCCGACATGCTGACCGCGGCGTCGGTCTGGACGGTGGCCGCACCCGACAGTGCCACGGCGTTGTCGATGGTGGTGGCGCCGGTGACCTGCAGCGTGGTTCCGGCGGCCAGCGTGACCGTGCCGCCCACCAGCGCGTCGTCGTCGGCCACCGCAAGCGTGCCGTCCGACACCGTGACGCCGCCGGTCAGCCCGGCCTCGTTGCCGGTGTTGGACAGGGTCAGGGTGCCGGTGCCGCTCTTGGTCAGCGCCTGCGCGCCGCCGGAGAAGGCGCCCGACATGGTGACCGCGGCGTCGGTCCGGACGGTGGCGGCACCCGACAGCGCTACGGCGTTGTCGATGGTGGTGGCGCCGGTGACCTGCAGCGTGGTTCCGGCCGCCAGCGTCACCGCGCCGCCGCCCAGGTTGCCGTCGCCGGAGACGGCCAGCGTGCCGCCGGTGACGGAGGTGGTGCCGGAATAGCTGTTGGTTCCCGACAGGGTCAGCGTGCCCGACCCGCTCCGCGCCAGGTTGCCCGACCCGGCGATCACGTTGCCGATAGACTGGGTGTCCCCCGATCCGCCGGAGATGGTCAGCGTCTTGCCGCTGGCGATCGAGATGGTGTCGCCGGCGGCCGCCGCCGACAGGGCCAGCGTGTTGATCGAATCGGCGTCGAAGGTGATATTTTCCGAGATGGCGAGCGAGCCGAGCGACAGCTGGATGCCCCCGACGTTGAACGAGATGGTGGCGCCGCCGTTGGCGTTGGCGATGGCCACCGCCTCGCGCAGCGACAGGCCGGTGTCGTCGTTCAGTTCCGTGGTGTAGCTCGTCGTCCCCGCCGCCTCGTCCGTCGCCGTGGTGACGATCAGCGAGCTGGAGACGGTGACCGTCAGCGTCTGGTCGGTGGTCGCGCTGTTGGCGTCGGTCGCCCGCACCACCAGCGTGTAGGTTCCCGGCGTCAGGTTGGCGGCGTTGCCGGCGGTGACCGCCCCGCCGGCGCTGACCGAGAACAGGGTGAACGGGCTGCCCGAGGTGGTGCTGTTGACGCTGACCAGCGAATAGGAGATCGCGTCGCTTTCCGGATCGGTCGCGGTCAGCGTCTTCACCGCAGCGCTGGTCCCGTCGAAGGTGCTGACCGACGCGGTGTTCGTCGAGGTGAAGGTCGGCGCGCCGTTGACCGCGGTGACGGCGACGGTGCGGGTCGCCGCCGTGGCGGCGTTGCCGGCGCCGTCGGTCAGGTTGAAGGTGACCGTGCGGTTCGAGGTGCCGGGATTGTTGGAGGTGTTGTTGTACCGGATGGCGGCGACGGTGTCCTGGATGTTCTGCGCCGTCGCCGAGGACAGGAAGGTGATGGTCCAGGTGGTGCCGTTGGTGACGCTGGAGGTGGTCACCGTGCCGATGTTGGTGGTGCCCGACCGCAGGTCGGTGCCGTTGATGTTGATGCCGGTGCTGGTGCCGGTCGGCAGCGACAGCGTGTCGGCCGCTTCGTTGTTGGCGGTGATCCGCACGGTCAGCACCGACCCGCCGGGGGTTCCCGCCTCCGTCAGCGTGGCGGTGGAAGCGAGCGCGGTCGCCGCGTCATTTTCGGTGTAGGCGAGCGCCGTCCCGTTGGAGATGGTCAGTACCGGCGCGGTGGTGTCGATGGTGATGCTGTTGGAGGATGCGGCACTGACGTTGCCCGCCGCGTCCACGGAGTAGATCTTGTAGGTGCCGTCGGCCAGCCCGGTGGTGGCGATGCTGGTGTTGGTGTTGGCGGTGGCGACCGTGGCCTTCTTCGCCGTGGCGGCGGTGACCAGCGTCTCCAGCGAGGCCTGATCGGTGATGGTGGCGGAGGACAGCACGAGATAGACCGTGCCGGTCTCCGTGCTCTGCGCCGTGCTGACGCCCGCGCTGTTCTGGATCGTCGCCGTGGTCACCGACGCGGTGGGGGCGGCGGAATCGACCAGGACGTTCGTGGTGGACCCGATGCTGTTCAGCGTCGTGGTCAGGTCGTTGCCGCCGTTCTTCAGCGTGCCGCCGTTGGCATCCAGGCTGCTGACGGCGATGCCGTCGCTGTCGGTCAGGTTCCCTTCGACGGTGTAGCTGAACACCAGCGCCGTCGTGCCGGAGCCCGACTGGTAGGTGGCGTATTTGGTGGTGCCGCCGATGTCCAACGCCAGCCGCGGCGTACCGCCGGTGGTATCGACGGTGATGGCGGCCGATGTGTTGACCGTGAAGCTGAGGGTCTGCCCCTGGACATAGGTGGCGTTCGACGGCACCGAGACGGACGACACGGTGGGACCGGCGGCAACGTTGAAGGCGCCGTCCTGGTTGATGGTGGGGTCGTCGGTGCTGGTTCCGTTGTCGGCGCCACGCAGGCCATTCGCCGCACCGGTCGAAACCGAGTCGGTGACGGTCTGGCCGGTGGTTTCGTTCAGCTTGTAGTAATGCAGCAGCCCGCTTTCCGAGCCGGTCAACTCGCTGTTGCGATTGTTGCTGATTTCGTTTGCTGTGCGGGCCGTGTTCCAGATGCGGATGTCGTCGACGACGCCGTTGAGGGAAAGACCTGCTTGGTCTGTTAGATCGGCGCCGAATATCATGTTCAGGCCGGAATAATTCTGGAAATTCCCGCCGCCTGATGGGGTGAACACCTGAGTTCCCAGAGAAGAACCATTAACGATCATCTGAATATTTACGGATGTCGCATCGTTAACGGAAAAAACTGCGGCAATATGCGTCCATTGTCCGGTGCTTATTGTCGCCGCAACACCGGTAGAGCTACCACTAGGGGCTTCTGTTGAGGTTGTGCCAAGTAGTTTTCCATTAGCTTGATCGTAATACAAGGATAGTCCTCTGGACTCCGAAATTCCAAGGACGGAGTCAAGGGGGACATCACTTGTAAACAGTGCAGTATATCCAGACCAGCTTGCCGGCTTAACCCAGAATTCAACCGTGAATGCAGTAAGGGCATTCAAGTCGTTGACTGCGTTGGTGAGCGTGAGCTTGTCGCCGCCATCGAAAGAATAAGCCCTGTTGGAGCCGGTATTCAGTTCGGTCGCGAAGAGCGATCGTGCGTCCGCTGTGAAGGGAGTGTCGGTTTCGATCGAACCGGTCTGCTCTTCCAGCGTCCAATCGCCGGTGACGTTCCGTCCACCGGTGACGTCGTTGGAGGCGGCGACATCGGCGCCGGTGGCGGAGGACAGGGCGTCGAGGAAGGTGGTGCTGCCGGGTTCCGCGACATCGCAGCCGTACAGCAGCAGGTCGCCGCCGGGGCTCAGCGCGCGTCCCCATTGTGCCAGAGAGTCGCGCAGGCCGTCGATGGCGGCGGCATCGACGCGGTCGGCCCCCAGCGTCACGAACCCGGAACCACCGTGCGACACGATGTGGATGGCGTCGTAGCCGCTGTGGGTCTGCGCCCATTGGGCGATCTGGGCGACGCCGCTGGAATTGCCGTCCAGCAGAACGACCTCCACCCCCGCCTTGGCCCCGTCGATCAACGTCTGGTAATCGGCGACGTTCGATTCGATGAAGACGACTTCGCGTCTGCCATCGTTCTGCGCCGGGTCGGCGGCGCGGATTTCCACCGGGGGCGGAACCGGGGCGGCGGCCTGCGGCGCTTCGGAGGATGGCTGCCCGGCCGGATGGTCGAGGCCGGAGTCCGCCGGGTCGGCGGCATGGTCGGTGACGGGATCGGGGGGCGCCACCGTGGCCGGATCGGCGACGGCGGCCCCCGCGGCGTCGAACATGAATCGGGGTTCCAGCGCGAAGGCCATCGGGGCCTTGCCCGCCGTCCGCAGCACCTTGCCGTCCGCCCTGCCGCCTGCGGCACCGGTCTTCGCAGCACCCGTCTTCCGCCCGAACATCGATTTCATCCCCGCACCCGTAGGAAACCCGAGAATTAGCACTTTACGATCAATTGTAGATTGATATTGGAAAGCGACGTCAGGCACAACATGCATGCATGCGTCGAAATGTGACTTTTTCACGGGGGCGCCGTCTGGCGCGGCAGCCGGAAAGGGAAATCTCCGCAACATTTTCTCCCTTATCCCCGTAAGAGAAGCGGGTGGGACAGTGCGCGCTCATCTCATCCGGTCGAGGACGGGTGCCGTAATGCCGCGGGCGGTGCCGGGACTGGCTGTGTATTGCAATGCAAAATCATTAATAACGGCTTTTCATATACGCGTTAAATTGTGACATTTTCCGAAACAGATGGATCTTCCCCTGCCAAGCCGATAACTTTGCAACCAATGAGTATCGGGCAGCGGCATGGGTTTCGGTCCGAAGGCGTGTGCGGCGCGGCATTGACCGCCGCGGCCTAGGTCAACGAGGCGAGGGTAAGAGGAAGAGTATCGGTAGCAAGTTTATATATCGATGAGCAACGATCTTCCTCGCCATCTCCGCGAAAGCAGGATCCAATGCGAGCCTCCACGAGCCACATGAATCTTTTGCGGAACAGTGGGTATGCCGCCGCAGACGCGGCTCACGCTGGATTCCCGTTTTCGCAGGAATGACGATGATGGCTGTTTACTTTCACTATATTACCGACCCGCCGCATATGTGCATGCGCGATGCGTCTTCGTGAGGATGACGGAATGGCGGGGGTGATGGTGGACAGTTCCGCCCGTTTCGACAAAACCCAACAAGTTGTGTCGAAATGCGACTTATAATCTGATGAGATAACAATAGAGCACAGGATCTCTTGTTGGGAGAGACTCATAGATTGCATTGACTTCTAAGGGAATTGATATTATCGAGGACTCGGACGGCGGGTATTTCATCGCATATTTTCTCCCATCCATTGCCGTTCCTGCAAATAATCAACCTTAAGGAGAGACGCCGTGGATCCGATGCTTGGCATGATATTCATGGTTCCCTGGAGCTGGGCGCCGTACAACTACCAGCTCTGCCAGGGCCAGGTCGTCAACCTCCAGCAGTATGAGGCACTCTTTTCGCTGACGGGCACGGTGTTCGGCGGCAACGGCACCACCACCTTCGCTCTGCCCAATCTAGCGACGCGCGCACCGGTCGGCACCGGGCTCCTGAACGGCACTTCTTATACACTCGGGGCATTTGGCGGAACCCCGACCACCACACTCCTTGTGAACAACCTCCCGCTCCACAACCATTCGGCAAGCTTTGCCCCTGTTTCCGGCCCGCAGGTCGTCAGCATCCCGGCGACCAGCGGCAATCTGGGCGTCGGCGTGACGATCAACGCCACCGCCAACGCCGGCACCAAGGCGACCCCCCAGACGGGCTTCAACCAGTTGGGCCAGGTGTCGACCGGGACCGGCGCCCCCTCGCCGAGCGCCCTGCTCTATGCCGCTCCCGCCGGCACGCAGGTCCCGCTGGCCGGCGTCAGCGCCTCGCTCACCGGCACTGCCGGCAGCGGTGCCGCCACCGTGACGATCAACGCCGTCACCGGCGGCACCGTGACGACCGGGATGACCGGCTCCAACACACCGTTCACCAACATGCCGCCCTATCTGGCGATGAGCTTCGTCATCGCCATGAACGGCCTGTATCCGGACCGGCCGTGACCGAGCTGCGCGCCCTGTCCTCCGCCCTCTTCGGCCCCCACCTGAACACCGTCTTCACGATGGTATCGGAAGAGGGGCTGGAGATCGCCGCCACCCTGGTCGCCTGCAACGAACACCCGCGCAACACCATGCGCGGGACCTTGCGGACGGCCTTCGACCTGCTGCTGGAATGCCCCGCGGAAGAGGTGCCGCACTTCAACGGCGCCTCCTTCACGATCAGCCATCCGGCAGTCGGAAGTTTCGGCCCGGTCTATGTGGAACGGATCAATCCGGCCACCCCCGCCGGGGCTGACAAGGCGGTGTTCCAGATCATCTTCAACTGACGCCGCGGCCCGCCGCCGCTCCGGAACCGGGGCGGCGGCGGACCGTCCGGCGTTCCGAACCAGGGATTTGCCGACGCATGGCCGGTTTCGCCGGATCCTTTGCCCTGCCGGGCAACCTGTCGCTGCGCTTCGCCGCCCCCTCCGACGAGACCTTCCTCTTGGAGCTGTTCATCGAGGCCCGCCCCTGGCTGTCCTGGGCGGAGGGCGACCGGGACTTCCTGCGCTCCCTGTACGAACAGCAATACAAGGCGATGCGCGCCGGGCAGGAGGCGATCTATCCCGAGCATGTCGACCTCGTCATCGAAAAATCCTCCGACCGGGTGGGGCGGCTGGTGATCGACCTCGGCCGTGCCGACTGGCGGGTGTCTGAACTCCAGATCCTGGCCAAGGCGCGGGGCAAGGGCATCGGCTCCGACGTGCTGCGCGGCATCCAGGCGGCGGCGGCCAGCATGCTGGTGCCGATCACGCTGTCCACCCCGATCGCCGGCTCGCACGGGCGGCAGGTCTACGAACGGCTGGGCTTCCGCGTCACCGCCGTCGATCCTCCGCATTTCCACATGGCCTGGGCCCCGGTGGGCCACCCGCTGCACGCGGCACTCAGCGCGATCCCGGTGACCGCGGATCCGCTTGCCGGCTTCGCTCCTCCCGGCATGCCGGCCTCCCCGGGCGCCCCGGCCTGACCGCCGGCCCGCTCGCCCGCTTGCAGCCGTGAGTCTCCCGTCCTCCCTTCCTCCGCCCCGCTTTCCCGTCGACGCCGTTCTGCCCGGCCTGTTCGATGTCCTGCGCCGGCACGGCGGCGCGGTGCTCCAGGCGCCGCCGGGTGCCGGCAAGACGCTGCGGGTTCCGCCGGCCCTGCTGGAGCAGCCCTGGCTGCCTGGCCACCACATCCTCGTGGTGGCCGCCGACGGGCTGGCCGCCCGCGCCGCCTGCCTGCGGATGGCCGCCCTGCTGGGGGAGGAGCCCGGCGTTACCGTCGGCTTCCACACCCTGTCGGGCGGCGTGGCCGGCCCCCGCACGCGGATCGAGCTGCTGCCGGCCGCCTTGTTCCTGCGCCGCATCCAGGATTCCCCCGAGCTGGCGGATGTCGGCGCGGTGCTGTTCGACGGCCTCGACGGACAGCGCAGCGATGGCTTTCCGGGTGACGGCCTGCTGGGTGCCGCCTTCGCGCGGGAGGCACGCGAGGCGCTGTGCGGCCGCACCCTGCTGCTGGCGATGACGGACCCGATGGGGACGGCCCCGGCTCCCCTGGCCGCCCTGCTGGGCGGCGGAACCGGCCCGGTCCCCGTGGTGACCTGCGGCGCCGCCGGCTTCCCGGTGGAGATCCGCCCCATCGAGGCCTCCGTGCCGGGGGCCGCCCCGGAGACCGCCGTGGCGACGGCGGTCCGGCGCGCCCTGCGGGAGGAGCGCGGCGGCGTGCTGGCCATCCTGCCCGACGGTGGCGCCGTCTGCCGGGCCGCCGCCCTGCTCCGGGAGGCGGGGGAGGTCGGTCCGGACATCCTTCTCCTCTCGCTGTGCGACGAGGCGGCGTCCGACCTGCCGGCCGCCGTCGCCCCGGCACCGCCCGGCCTGCGCAAGCTGGTGCTGGCCACGCCGTCGGCCGAGGCGGGACTCGGGATCGCCGATGTCCGCATCGTGGTCGATTGCGGCCTGACCCGGCTGCCGCGCCACGACCGCAACCGGGGCATGGCATACCCGCTCATGCTGCCCACCGGCCGGGACGCGGCGCAGCGCCGGGCCATCGCCGCCGGCCGGCATGAGCCGGGGGTCTGCTACCGTCTTTCGCCGTCCCGTGTCTTGCCGGAGCCGTCCGCCTGCGATCCGGCGGCGCCGGCGGCGCCGGCGGCGGAACTGGCCCTGGAACTGGCAGCGTGGGGGGAAAAGGACACCGGTGCAGCCCTCGGCCCCGGCACCGCTGGCGCCCAGGCATCCTCCCTGCTCGTCCTGCTGGGAGCCATCGGCGCCGACGGGGCGATCACCCCGCTGGGGCAGCGCATGGCCCGGCTCGGCCTGCCTCCCCGGCTGGCCCGCCTGATCTTGTGCGGGGCGGACATCGGCTTGGGCGGGCTCGCCTGCACGGTGGCCGCCCTGCTGGCGGAACCGGACCATCCCGGCGGCGGAGACGGCACCGACCTGCGGGAACGGGTCGACCGGCTGTTGGCCGCGGAAGGCGAGGGGGCCTGCGACCCGGATCGCGACTTGCCGATTCTGGTGCGCGCGCAGGCCTGGCGGTGGCGGATCGGCATCCACCAGCCGGTGGACCGCGCCGGCTGCGCCCGCATCGGGGAACTGCTGGCGCTCGCCTATCCCGACCGCATCGCCCGCCGCCAGCCGGCCGCCCCTGGAGCCATCGAGGAGGGCGAGCCGGTGCGTTACGGCTTGGCCGACGGCAGCTTCGCCCGCTTGCCGGCTGGCGATCCGCTGGCGGCGGAGGCGCGGCTGGCGGTCGCCTTCCTCGATGACTCCAGGGGCGATGACACCAGGGTCGATGACTCCAGGGGCGGCCCTGCCGACGATCCGCGGATCGCCTTGGCGGCCGCATTGCCCGAACCGGACCCGCAGCGGGATGCCAGCCCATGAATGCCAGCCCATGACCATGCACCCGTTCCAGCCACAGCCTGCCGTCACCCTCGCGGAGGTCTGGCGGCTTCTGGTCGAGCACCCCGGCGATCCCGACCTTCTGAACTCGCTGGGCGTCCTGCTGGACCGGGAAGGGAAGCGCGAGGCGGCCCTCCTGCAGTACCGCCGCGCCCTGGCCGTCGCCCCCGACCATGCCGTGGCCTGGAGCAACCTGGCCCTTGTCCTGGCGATGCGGGGCCGGCACGCCCGGGCCATCGCCTGCGCCCACGTGGCGGTGGCGCTCGCTCCCGACAACCCGACCACCTGCCTCAACCTGACCGCGGCGCTGTACAGGTCCGGTGACTTCGCGAGCGATCTCACGGTGCTGGACCGTCTGGTCCGCCTGCAGCCGGACAATCCCAGCCTGACCTGGGGGCGGGCGCAGGTCCGCCTGCACCAGGGCGATTATGCACGGGGCTTCGTCGATTACGAGGGGCGCTACTGGCTTCGGGAATATCATTACCGCATCCACCGCGGACCGCGCTGGGACGGCGGGCCGCTGGACGGGCGCTTCGTCATGGTGACGCTGGAGCAGGGCTTCGGCGACACGCTGCTGATGGCCCGCTACCTGCCGATGCTGAAGGCGCGCGGCGCGCGGCGTGTGATCGTCGAGCTTCGCGACGAGCTGCGCCGCCTGTTCGCGCCGATGGACGGGGTGGACGCCTTCATCGCGGAGAATGCGGCGCCGACGCCGATCTACCACGTCCACAGCTCGATCATGAGCCTGCCGCTGCATTTCGGCACCACCATCGACAGCGTGCCGCCGCCGGTGCGCCTGAGCGTCCCGGACGAAGCTCGGGCCAAGGCCGCGCGGCTGCTGGGACCCGAGGATGGCCGGCTGAAGGTCGGCATCGTCTGGTCGGGCAGCGCCGCCTTCACCGACAACGCGATCCGCGCCACCTCGCTGGAGCGCTTCCTGCGTTTCGCCGGGATCCCCGGCGTCCGCCTCTACAGCCTGCAGAAAGGACCGCCGGAGGAGGAGCTGCGCGCTCTTCCTCCCGGCACGCCGATCACGGCACTGGGGCCGGAACTGGACGATTTCGCCGATACGGCGGCGGTGGTGGAGCAACTCGATCTGGTCGTCATGACCGACAGCTCGGTCGCCCATCTCGCCGGTTCGCTGGGGGTGCCGGTGTGGGTCCTGCTCCAGCATGTGCCGTACTGGGTCTATGGCATGTCCGGTGCGACGACCCCCTGGTATCCGTCGATGCGCCTCTACCGCCAGGGTCCCGAGGAGGAGTGGGAGCCGGTGTTCGACGCGGTCGAACGGGATCTGCGTGCCCTGGCCGCGCGCCGGGCGGCGGCCCTGTCCGAGCCCTGCTGCAATCCTTGATGAAGAGAGACACCGATGTCCCAGACCATGCCCGTCCTGTTCCAGACCGACCTGTTCATGCCCACCTACCAGCCGCGCGAGGGGGCCAACTGGTTCCTGTCGGTGTCGCCCCTCAATCTCGGCGTCGGCTATTGGAGCGGCGGCGTCCTCATGCAGAACATGGCGGTCCTGGCGCGCAAGGAGGCCGAAGGGCGTTCCAGCACCTGGATGTCCCTGTCGGCCCGCGAGGTCGAAAGCCAGGAGCTCGGCTGCCGCGCCGCCGTCGGGGATACGGTGGTGATGGGGCTCGGCATGGGGTGGGCGGCGGCCAACACCGCCTTGCGGCCGGAGGTGACGCGGGTCACCGTCATCGAGCAGGATGCGGAGGTCATCGGGCTGATCGACGAGCTCGGCATCTTCGCCCAGCTGCCGGCGGAGGCCGCGGCGAAGATCGTGGTGGTCCAGGGCGACGCGCTGTCCTACACCCCGGCCACCCCGGCGGACACGCTGCTGGCCGACATCTGGATGCCGCTGAACGGCCCGGGCCGCGTGGCCCAGGTCCAGCGCATGACCGCCAACACCGGGGCCGGCCGCGTCTATTTCTGGGGCCAGGAGATGGACATCGCCCGCCATGCCCGGGCGTTGGGGCTGGGGCTGGATCCGCTGGATGCCGCCGGTCTCGCCCGCGTCCTCGACGAGTTCGCCCTGCCGCTGATCGGCCCGGAGCTGCCGGCCTATCCGGCGATGATCTCGGAAGCCGCGAGGAAGTGGCTGAAGGACGTCGACGACGCTCCCTGACGGCGCTGGGGGAGGCAAGGAACGGGCGGCTGCACAAACGGCGCCGCCTGCGCTATAACCGGTGGGACAACCCTCGGATAAGAAGAGAGCCTCCGATGCGTGCCCACACCAGCTTCCCCCGGATCGCAGCCGTCGCGGTGCTTGCGCTGTCCACCACGCTGGCCGGCTGCCAGACCGGCTCGATGGGCACCAAGGAGGGGTTCGGCACCGTCGGCGGCGCCGTCGCCGGCGGCCTGATCGGCTCGCGCTTCGGCGGCGGTTCGGGCAAGCTGGTGGCGGTCGGCATCGGCACGCTCCTGGGCGCCTTCGCCGGGCGGGAACTCGGCGCTTCGCTCGACCGCGCCGACCAGGTCTATGCCGACCGTGCCGCGACCCAGGCCTACAGCGCCCCCATCGGCCAGCGGATCAGCTGGAACAACCCGCAGTCCGGCAACCAGGGCGTCATCGTGCCGGTGCGCGACGGCTATGACGACTCCGGCTCCTACTGCCGCGAGTTCCAGCAGACCATCGTCGTCGGCGGCCGCACCGAACAGGCCTTCGGTACCGCCTGCCGCCAGCCCGACGGATCGTGGAAGATCGTGGGGTAGAGGGGACGGTATGGGGAGCTGGAGGGCTTGGCCCCTCAGTCTCCCCGCCCCGCCAGGCGTTCCATCAGAATTTCGACGATCTCGAAATCGAACTCGCTGTCGATGTCGAACAGCGTCCAGTCCGGCATGACGTACAGGCGCGTTCCATCCATATGGACCGGTGCCCCGGCGTCGAAGAAGGCGGCGCGGCTCCACCCATAGATGGACGCGTTCATGTCGAAGGTGGGCGGTGCATCCTGACGGCGGACGATCGGCGGGTCCATCGGCTTGCACAAACGCGGGACGCCATCCGGTCCGGTTTCAACCAAGTTGAAGTAGGGGGAGCGTCGCGCCGGGCAGACGGAATAGATGTTGGTGGCTTTGCTGTCCTCCAGCAGGGCCACAGCCTCGCGGATATGCTCCGGGGTACGGAGCGGGGCCGTCGCGTCGAGGTCGAAGAAGCTGTCGAAGCGCAGGCCGGTAAGCCGTTCGACCTCCTGCCCGCAATGGACGATGGCGGGACTCTTGTCCACCGTATCGCTGGCCAGTTCGGCCGGGCGCAGGATGGCCCGTGACGCACCGGCCTCCAATGCCGCCTTGAGGATCGCTTCGGAATCGCTGCTGACGGCAATCTCGTCGAACAGGCCGGTGGCGGCGGCCTGCATCACCGTGTGGGCGATCAGCGGCCGCCCAGCCAGGGGGCGCAGGTTCTTGTTCGGAACGCCCTTCGAACCACCGCGGGCACACACGCTGCACAGGCGCTTCATCGATACACCCATCGTTTATCTCGAGCTGCCGTCTCGGCGGCGTCAATCATGGCGACGACCTCTTCGGCCTCGCCGATCGAACAGCATCCGTCACCATTGTTCAGCATTGCGCGGTGCTGGGCGATATAGGGGGCATCCAGCGCCGCCGGATCGGCCGACCGGACAAGGCGCCCGTTCTCGCTCAGCGTCGCGGCAACGAGGTCGGCCCGCCATGATCGGCCTTCGGCCGTGTTCACTGCGATCCAGCGCTCTTCCGCTCCATGATCGATATAGCTGAGAGAGATGGAGACGACCGGGCAGCGCTCGGTTTCGGCCAGCAGGATGAAGGCCTCGTCGCTGTCGATCTCCAGGCAGCCGAGATGCCCCCCCAGCGCGGTCAGGCGCCGCCAGCGTCCGAACAGCCAGGTCACATAGTCCAGTTCGTGGCTGAGATCGCGCAGAACGCCGCCGCCTGCCGCCTTGGATGCGGATTCGGTGGCGCGATAATCCCGGCCCGCTCGCCAGGACGGCAGCCAACTGGCGGCGCGCACCTCGACCGTCAGCGGCCTGCAGCCCTCCAGCGCCTCGCGCAATGCAAGAAGGATGGGATCGAAGCGCAGATGGTACCCGACACGGACCGCATTGAAATTTGCTTCAGGAACATGCTCGCCAGCCTGCCCCAGCGGCTTCTCGATCAGGATCCGTCCGGTGAAACCCGCAGAATGCAGGGATCGGACGGCCTGATGGTGCAGGCTGGTCTCCGTACACACCACGGCATAGTCGGCCGGACCACAGGCGAGTGCGGCGGCGATGTCGGGAAAGGCGCCGGGCAGCTGCGGCGCCCGGCGGCTCACCACCGCCACCTCAAGCCCCAGGGCGCGGAGCAGGCGGGCGTGGCGTGCGCCGATGGAGCCGTGACCGACGACCAGGGCGCGTGACGGACGGGCAGACGGGGCGGACGGTGGAGACACGGTGTCGGCGGGTCCTGTGCATGCGGGGGGCGCTGTGGGAGGCCTTGACGGCGTTCGGATGATAGCGGGTTGGCGGCTATGCGCATGCCTTTTCGGCGTCTTCCGGCATGCTCCGTCCCATGCCCTTATCCCGGACCGCCGGCGATACGACCCGGATGGGAGGCCGACAGGGCGCCGAGATCGTCGAGAATATGGCGGATCACCGTGTCCGGGGCCGTCTGCGCCGGCTCCAGTCGCGAGCGGATCCGCTCCCATGCACGCCGGCGCGCCGGTTCCGCGATGGCCGCGGCCAGCCGGTCCGGCAGGTCGGCGGCGGACAGGGCCGCCTCCGCCAAGCCGTCGTGGGCCGGCCACGGTACCGGCAGGCCGGTCTCCCGCTCCAGCCTGTCGCGCAGGTCGGCTTCGGTCATCACGAACACCACTCCACCCAGCGGGGTGGGGGAGCGGCGCTGGAGATGGACATGATCGATGCCGCAGGTCGAAAAGCAGGTCGTCACCAGATCGACCGCGCAGAGCGACTGCTCGATCGCCGGATTGGGATCGGCGACAGCCGCCAATCCCGCAGAGGCGAAGATGTCGAGGCTCCGGCTTCGTTCCGCCGCGCTCTCCTTGGGGTGCGGGCGGTAAACGACGATCGCCGAGGGCAGCCGTACCGCGAGACTTTGCGCGAGATGGATGATGGAGCGTTCATAGCCCGGCCATTGCCAGGCCGGCTGTCCGTAGAAGCCAACCAGCGGCCGGTCCCGATGGGGAAGTGCGGCCCTTCCCGTCCTGCGCAGGGCCGTCGGATCGAGCATCCCGTAATGGCTGTGCTTCAGCGATCCCACGACGACCGTGCGAATGCCGCCGAACCGTTCCGCCTGCCGCCGGGTCCGGTCGGCGGCTCCGGGATCGGCGACGAAATAGGTCGGAGCCGGCCGGCCGAAGCCGGGCACCACCCATCCTTCGAAATCCTGGATGCTGTAGCACGGCCGATCGACTGCGCAATGGAGCAGCGCTTCGTCGATCCCTGCCCCGGGGCCCGAGAGTCCGGTCACCACGGCGTCTGGATTTTCGCCTTCCAGCAGGCTCCCGGCAGCCTCCAGCAGGGCGTCGCGCCCGGGCGCGTCCGGGGCAGGAAGGGCCGGAAGATCCAGGATGCGGACAGGCAGTCCGGCCGCGGCGAGGATCTCCGCCGCCGGCCCCTGCGCCCAGACGACGGGATCGACCTGTGGATGGGACAGGGCGCAACGGATCACCGGCACCACCGCCTGGGCCGCTCCCGGATCCCGGGCGGAAAACAGGATGCGGGGCATCCCTGTCACCACGCGCTGAGGCCGCCGTCGACCATCAGGCATTGGCCGGTCACATAAGAGGAGGCATCGGCGACCAGATAGACGACCGTGCCGGCGATCTCGTGGCGGTGGGCCATGCGGCCCATTGGAATGCGTGCGGAGTAGCGTTTGGTGAAGGCTTCGTTCTCTCCGCTGAACACCCCGCCGGGGGCGACGGCATTGACGCGGATTCCGCGATCGGCCCAATAGGTGGACAGCCAGCGGGTCAAGCCGACGACGCCGGCTTTGCTGGCGGAATATATGGCTGGATTGTTGATGGCATAGCCGCGGTACTCCGAACCCTCGTAGATCCGGTTGTCTGATGCCATCACGCCATAGATCGACGAGGTCTGCACGATGGCGCCGCCGCGGCCCTGCGCCGCCATTTGGCGGCCGACGGCCTGAGCCACCAGGAAATAGCCGTCGAGGTTGATTCCCATGATCCGGCGCCATTCGGAGAGATCGTAATCTTCGAACGGGGCAAAGAACGTGCCCGGCTCCACGACGGGAGCCACATGATTGTTGATCAGGAAGTCTATGCCGCCGAAGCGCTCCACAGCCGCCTGGACGAGTTGTGCGACAGAGACGGGATCGGCGGCGTCGAAGGTGACCGCGGCCACACGGCCAACATGGACGGTATCGAGCCGGTTGGTCAAAGCCTCCGCTGCGTCTCCTTCGATGTCGGCAACGACCACGTTTGCGCCATGGGCGAGCAATGCCTCGACGAAGGTGGTGCCCAAAATGCCCGCTCCCCCCGTGACGATGCCGGTGCGGCCGGTCAGGTCGAACAGCATGCGGGGATCAAAGGCGGGGCGAGAGGAGGGGTCGGGACGCGACATGGAAACCTTCGTCAGCTTGCGGATACCGGTGGATGATTGCGGGCGGTCGCCATCTTATCGGCATTGCCCCCATAAAAGAGGGCCACACTGTCCCATGCGGCGCTTTCCGACCAGCCGAGGGCATGTCCATCGATGCGGTCGGTGTTGAGGCGAACGGCCGGTTCGGTGAACTCCGTCTGCTCCAGCAGTTCCAATGGGCAATCCATCGCCAGGCGCGGCGCCAGTTCGCGGGCGAAGCGCTGGGCGAAGGCGCCCTGGCTTTCGACGTAGCCGCTGGGATTCAGCTTCGTCACTCCTTGGCTGCTGGCGACCCGTTCGGCGAACTTGGCATAGGCGCAGGCCAGAAGGCTGACATGGATATTGTCCCGAACATAGAGCGGGGTGCGGACACGCGGAACCTCCCCACGCTGCCAGCACCCTACCAGATAGGCGCAAAAGCGCGGCTCTTCGAAGGGGCCAAAGGGGTTGGCAATGACGAACTTGCCGAACGGAACGCCGAGCACACCGCACCAATAATCGAAAACCTGTGCGGTCAGTCCTTTGGACAAGCCATAAGGGGAGAAGGCGCGCAACGGCGTATCGCCCGCGCCTTCATTCTGTTCGAATACGCTGCCGGTCAGCACAATGCCGCGCAGTCCGCGTTTGAGCAGGGTGCGCAATATCTGGGGCAATGCAAGGCTGTTTTCCGCCACCGCTGCAGCGACATCGAAGTCGGGGCTGCGATAATTCCCGACGTGTGCCGCGTGATGACACAGCAGATCCCACCTGCCGTCGGCAAGCTCAAGGAAACGCGTTCCGCCGAACGGACAGTCCCAGACGACCTCCGCAACGCGGGCCAACTCGGAGACGCGCGTGCCGCGCAAGCCGCTATACTCGACGGCGGAACGCCGCAGGGGGGCTGTCACCTCGTGCCCCGCCGCGCTGAGTGCCTGGGCAAACCAGAGGCCGGTGAAGGAACTGGCTCCGGTCAGCAGAATTCTCACAACAGCCCCCGCAACCGCTCCACACCATGAAAGTCCGGATCAAAGTCAGGCCAACTCTGGTCCTTGACCGACATCTCGGTCGGCTGCAGTGGCCAGTCGACGCCAAATCTAGGATCGTCGAAGCGCACCCCTCGCTCATTTTGGGGGCTATAGGCCTCACTCACCAGATAGACCACCTCGGTCTCATCAGCCAAGGTGAGAAAAGCGTGGGCGCAACCGCGGGGAACATACATCATCGAACGGTTCTCCGCGCTCAATTCGGCCCCGAACCACTTTCCATAGCTGGGCGAATCGGGGCGCAGATCGAGGACCACGTCATAAAGAGCCCCGCGGACGCAGCGGATCAGCTTGATCTCTGCCGCCGGAGCCAATTGATAATGAAACCCGCGCAATGTGCCCGCTTTGCTGGTTACCGAATTGTTAAGCTGAACCACCGAGATGGGCCAGCCAGCCTCACCGAATTCCCGTTCGCAGAACATCCGGGCGAAGAAACCGCGCTCATCCCCACGTTTCTCCAGTTCGACGAGGCAGGCTCCGGTCAGCGGGGTGGCGTGGAACTTCATGATCCCCTCACGGCTTGGCGATAGGCTGGGGCAACAGGAACCGGGACGAGGGCAAGGCAGCCTTGCTGCAAGTGCCCTCTGAAACTTGCCCCAAGCTGCCGGTCGCCAGAAGCGGATTCTGTGTGTGGCCACCGGATTTGCCGATCGGCTTGGTCTCGTCTAGAAAAAGCCCAGCGACCGATCATTGGAAAGGAAGGGTGCAGCATGATGCGGGTCCTAGATGATGTGGCTCATCTGCCGTCGACCGTTCCGCTGTTCGTATTCGGCGCCGGACAGGGAGGACATCTGGTGGTTCGGGCCATCCGGCGTCGGCCGCAGATGCGTATCGAGGCTGTGATCGATACCTATAAGCGTGGTGAGGTTAACGGCATTCCCGTCATCACGCCGGCTGAGTTCTTCGAGCGCGCCAAGCCGGACACGCCGGTCGTAATTGCCAGCATGTATATGGACGAGATCAAGCTCCAATTGGCAGCTCATGGTGTCCGCAACCTTTACAATCTTTATCCCTTCGTTCGCAATCAACTGGCGGAAGCTCGCTACAGGAGGGACCGGCTGCGTGCCGCCCTGATTCTGACCGCCACGGTGGCCGCAGCTTGGTTTTTGGCTGCTTGACAAAAGAGCTCATCCCTCCGCTCCTGCAACCGCTCAAATCCCTTCAGGAGCGGCCGCTTCGATGAAATCGTTGCTCTCCGCGGCGTTCATACCCTTCTTGTAGCGGACGAATTTCGAATCGTTGACCCGTTCCCAGGCACTGCGCCGGATGTCTTCCAATTCGGCCGGCGAAACCAAGGTGTTGACCATGCTGGCCCGGCTCCAGTTCAGCCGGTCGGGATCGTACTCTTCCGACAAGTGGCCGCCGGCGATGGCCATATCGAACAGCCGTGTTCCAGGCAGCGGGATCACCAGCATGAAGCTGGCGGCATCGAGACCGCAGTCGCGATGCCATTGTGCCATAGCGATGGTGGCCTCGATTTCCTCCCTCGTCTCGTCGGGATAACCGATCATGTAGTTGCCGGTGACCCCAAGGCCATGATCCTTGCAGGCGCGGATCAGGCCTTCGATGTCGCAGCGTTCCACATTCCATTTGGAGGAGGCATAGCGGGAAATGATCCGCTGAGAGGCCGATTCGAACGGCAGGGCAACCTGCTTGAATCCCGATTCGACGAGCAGTTCGATCAGTTCGATGTCCGGTTCCAGCCGGTTGCCGGTGCCGCTCTTGCGCAGCAGATGGATGATGTTGACGCCGTTGACGTCGAAAATTTCAAAACCTGACGTTCGGACGCTGCGGATCAGATCGATGCCACGCCGTTTCATGCCGAACAGGGAATCGTCCTCGATGAAAACCTGCTTCACGCCGAGATCGCGCAGGCGGTCGAGTTCCACCATGACCCGCTCGGTCGACTTGACGCGGAACTTGCCGATGGGGCCAGCGACATCGCCATCCGCCTCGCCCGAGATGTGGCAGTAGCTGCACGTGAAGACGCAGCCCAGAGATGTCATCATAGAGGCGTAACGGAGTTCCTGCCCCTCCTTGAAATGACCGCCATGCGGACGGGCGATCTTCCAGTATCGCTCGTTGGGCAGCAGTTCCCATGCCGGGATCGGCAGATCATCCAGGTTCCAGACGACATCGCCGGCCGAAGCCGGGGTCGACAGAATCCGATCGCCCGCCATGAAAGCGAGTCCGGGGATCGCCCCCCAGTCCCTGTCACCGCGGCGAACGGCATCGACAATCGCGACGATCGTGCGCTCCGCCTCCGACAAGCAGACGAGATCGACACCGGCGGCGAAGAATACCTTCAACCGGTTACGCGCATTCACACCACCGGACACCACCAGCTTATCGGGGAAGTGCCGCTTGATGAGCCGCACCGTCGACAGGACCATCGTCTCCTGATCGGTGAAGATGGATGTGATGCCGATAATGTCTGCGCCGGCAACCTCTTCCAGGATTCTGTCTTCGGAAACCCCGGTTCGCAGCAGGCCGCTCGGCAGGCTGCTGGAGCGGTAGAAGACCTGGTCCAGTTCATCCTTCTCATTGCCGACGCAGGCGTCGAACACGCGCACCTCGATACCGGCCTGCAGCAAGGCCCCCCCCAGGCTGGGATAGGCCAGGGAGCCGTTAGGCTTGCACATGTACCCTGGCCATGCCTGATGCGGCGGATAGAGCAAAAGGACTTTGGGAGCTCTGATGGCTTCCGACATGAGCACTCTTTCGCAAGGAAACCCGATGAACCGCCCCAGAGCCTCCCCCGTCGGTAATCTTCTGGAGGACCGGATGGCTGATGAGGGGATGGACAGAGTAGCAGGCTTGTCGTGTCAGAACCATAAAGGCGGCGGTCGCCAGTCGGTCGGAGCGTTAATTCGCAATCGGAGCGACGGGAGGACCGACTGCTTATGGAAATCAGAACCGTTGACGATCCTCAGAGCCTTTGGTCGAGGTTTCGCCCAGTTTCGATATGGCGGAAATGCGGCACAACCGCAGAGATCCGCTCCAGGGCCATGGCCTTGTCGAATGCCGCCCCGCCGTGCAGGACGCTTTCCAGCATGACCAGCAACCGTTCAACGCTCTTCGGTGGGGCAGATGTGTAACTGACTCCTCGTAGGGCATCGAAACCAAGATCAATTATGGTTTCGTCATTACCAACGAACTCCTCGTAGGGCTTTTCCCCACTGGTGTCGCGAGCGGTGATGAGTACAGGATAGCGTCCCACAGCCATATCATGATCGACGATTTGACATGCAGAACGCTCATCTTCATAAAATTCAGCTTTTAAGCCAAAGCGCGCCAAAAAAGCTTTGGCAATGTCGGACAGGTCGCGCAGATGCGTTTCTGGCATCAGGTCGGGAACGATGATGGTGCGGTGTGGCGCCCGGAAGGCTGCCAGCAGGCAGATATGCCCGGCCTCCTCCGGCGACACGAAATAGCGGCGGGTCTCCTGAGGCACAGCCAGCGGCTGGCGCTTCAGCATGCGCTGAAAGAAACCGTGGAGAAGGCTGCCGTCGGAAAAGGCGACATTCGCGAAGCGGGCCGAGGTGGCATGGGCAAGGGTCTGTCCCGGCGCCCCATCGAACACGATATGCTCGGCAACCCGCTTGCTGGCCCCCATCAGGTTGACCGGATTGGCCGCCTTGTCGGTGGACACGGAGAAATAGCGGCGGTCATGGCCGTAGCGCCGCAGCCATGACAGGAACCGCGCCTGCTTGACCAGATTGGTATCGAGCATCTGAAGCAGGGACCAGGGGTCCTTCTCGGAGCGCACATGCTTGAGGGCTGCGAAGTTCAGCACGGCATCGTAGGGAGGCTGCTCGCTCAGGAACAGGCGGGTCGGGGTGGCGCCATAGTCGATCGGGAAGGTGCGGAAGTCGGCGACCGGCAGCCCGGCCGGCCGGCCCCTCAGCGTTCGCACCAGTTCCACGAGATTGTTCTCGCTCTGGTCGATGACATGCAGGGCGGCCGGTGCGCGGGCGGCAAGTTCCGTGACCACCTGGGAGCCGATGCTGCCGGCGCCGCCGACGACAAGGATGCGCCGGCCGGCGACCGCATCCTCGATCTCCAGCCGGTTGCGGGCGATGTCCGCCGCGAACAGGCTGTCGCTTCGGCCGGTGGCGACCTCGGCCAGAGTGGAGGGATCGAAGGGTCGGAACTCAGGCATTATCGACCGCCATCGGGAAAAGATCATGGAAAGGCTTGCGGATCAGGGCCGGGAAGTCCGGCACCTCCCGCAGGACACCGACGATCCGTTCAGCGGCATGGCCGTCGCCGAACGGATTGACCACGCCGGACGTGTCGAGCGTGAAGGCCTGCCGGATTGCCACCGCGATGGCGTCGGCCTGCGGGGGCACGTCGATCACAGATGTGGCGCGCGGCCGCCCCTTCTGGCGGTCGCCGATATTGACGGTCGGCTTGCCAAAGCTTGGTACTTCGGCCAGGCCACTCGAAGAGTTGCCGACCACGGCGTCCACCGCGGCGATTGCCGAGCAGTAGCGCCGGTGACCGAGCGAGGCGACGGCGACGGCATTGGAATGTTCGCGGACGAACTCCTCCACCATGCCGGCCAGCAGGCGCCCCTCATTGTCGGCATTGGGCAGGGTGAACAGCAGTCCGACCTCATCACCCAACCCGTGAAGCGCATTCAGCAACTGGGCGAACTCCGCCGCCGACTCGCCGGGCCGGAGCGTGACCGGATGGTGGGTGACCAGCAGATTGCGGGCGCGCGGGCTGAGCTTCACCTCGCGCCAGAACATTTCCGGTGGCAGGCGCTCCACCCGCAACAGGGTGTCCAGGCTGGGGCTGCCGACCGCATGGACCCTCCAGGGCTCCTCGCCCAACTGGATGACGCGGCGGCGCGAGGCGACGGTGGCGGTGAAATGCAGATGCGCCATCTTGGTCAGGGCATGGCGGATCGCCTCGTCATAGGCCCCTTCCGTCGTGTCGCCGCCATAGAGATGGGCCATCGGAATGCGAGCCAGCAGCCCGGCCTGCGCGGCAGCCAGGATCTCGAAGCGGTCGCCCAGCACGAGCAGAAGATCGGGGCGCAGACGATCCAGCACGTCGGCAAAGCCGATGATGCCAAGACCGACGGATTTGGCCACGCCGACACCGGTATCGCTGGACAGAAGCATCTCCACCCGGGCGTCGATCGCAAAGCCGTCGTCTTCGATCTCCCGATGGGTCAATCCATAGTCCGGCGACAGGTGCATGCCTGTTGCCACCACCTGCAGGATCATCCCGGCCTCGGCACGGATGGCGGTCATGACCGGCGCAAGGTGGCCGTAATCCGCACGCGAACCGGTGACCACGCAGATACGCCGGACATCGGGCATGCTATTCCTTTCTCGCGTCTCGCCGAGCCATCGAATGGCCTGCTTCGGGCTTTCAGCCATTCCCCGGTACTGGCCCGGTATCGGGCGGGATCATACCGGCCGGCTTTCCGTCCGCACAAGCGCGGTTCCGTTCTCGCACCCCGCTGGCATCGCCTGCCGGCTCCCTGTGCGCGTCCTCCACCCCGCACAGCCGATCAACCAGCGCGAGAAGCCGGGAAGCGTTCCCCCCGTCGAACAGGGCCCAGCGATCCTTTACTTCGGCCTGCGCCGCGACAGCCGCCTCGTAGAATGCCCGATCGGTGGTCAGGCGCTGCAGAACATCGGTATACTCCGCGGCGGTTTCCACATGGTAGACACCCGGCACCTCGCGATAGTCCGAGTAACGGCAGGCGTAGGCGTCGTAGTTCACGCATGGAATGCCGCAGGCGATGGCCCAACGGATGGTTGCCGACACGCAGGCGACATACAGGGCGCTCAAGGGAACGAGGGATGCCGTGTCCTGCCGGGCGATGCGGACGCCGTCGCGCTCGAGCCATGCGCAAGCCTCGATGGGCAGCATCGGATGCAGGCACAACACGACGTTCCAATCGCCGGCGCGCGCGGCCTCCGCAACCAGGACCTCCAGCCATTCGTCATGCAAAATGAATTCGCAATCCCGTCCCTCGATCTGGATCGGCGGGGGAAGGGAGACCAGAATCATCGGTTTGCCTGCTGGCAAGCCCAACTCGGCATAGAGCGCCTCCCGGCGCTGGTCGGCTTCGGTCAGGACTTGGCACAGGAGGTCGTTGTAGAGGGCTCCAGTCAGAACGAGGCGGCCCTCGTCCAGTCCGCTGCGCCGGTAGTAGTCCAGCATCGCCAGGCTCTCGACCGTCACCGCATCGGCCTGGCTGCTGTTCTGCACCCAAGGGAGAGGCGGAGCCAGACCCAGCAGTTCCAGGGCCAGAGCGAACGAGGCGCGCTCGCGCAGGACGGAGCGGCCGCGCAACCGCATGCGCCAACGCGGAAACAGCCAACCGACGACGCGGTTGGTCCAGACCCGGTCGCTGCGCTCGATGTCATGGCCGTAGGCGCACAGTGCCTCTTCATGATTGGCAATGGAAAACGGCACGATCACCGACGGCACCCCCGCATCGTGTCCGGCGCGGATGAATTCCGCCGAACCACAGCCGGGGTAATCCACGGCGAACACCAGCAGAGCCGGAGCCTGTTCGGCGATCAGACGGCGGGCATGCGACAAGCGGCGGGACAGGGCGACCAGAAGCCCCGGCAGCGTCTGCAGGCCGGCGTGCCCTCCCCCCGGCACAGGCGGTGCCTCGAAACAGAGCCAGGACACCTTCGCTTCGCGGCAGACTGCCTGATCCCGGGCGAGCGCAGCGTAGCGGTAAGCGAAGACGATGACGGGCCGATAATGCTCCGTTCCCATGAGCAGCGCCGCCACACGCCAGAGTTCCCGGAAATGGGACTCGCCGAACACCACCAGAAGAACGCTGCGCCGATGGCCTGAAGCCCGTGTCCGGTCATGCCGGGGATCAGGGACCAATTCAGTCGACGGGACGGCATCGAGTCGGGGGCGGAGCCGGATCATACGAGACTGGATTCCAAAACGTTCCCGAGGCTGCGGCAGAGTGGACTCTGGCCGATTAAGGCAAGTTTAATAGGATGAAGCTCTTAGTCGCCTGCAAGGGCGCCTACACCCCCCATGCGTTGTCGGGGCTGACCGGACAGAAGGAAAGCCGGCACGAACGGGGCGCTACGGATGGATGACAGACCGGAGGAAAGACCGTGCCCAATCTGTACCTGCATGACGATCGTCCACCGGAGG
Organism: Azospirillum lipoferum 4B; assembly: GCF_000283655.1. Taxonomy (NCBI): domain Bacteria; kingdom Pseudomonadati; phylum Pseudomonadota; class Alphaproteobacteria; order Rhodospirillales; family Azospirillaceae; genus Azospirillum; species Azospirillum lipoferum. The sequence goes on from NC_016588.1 coordinate 114,224, forward strand.
TCGCCGCCAGCTTCTCCGGCCTGCCGAATCCATGGGCCGCCGTGCAGACCTACGATGTCTTTCCCGCTGGCGAGGTCACGCCGGCGTTGCGCGATGCATACCGCCGCTATGGCATCGTCAAGCTGACCAATGTCCTCTCGCGGGAGGAAAACGCCTGCTACCGCGGGATCGCCCAAACCTTGAGCGGGATCGAGGATCGCGATTTCCCCGAGATCGCGGCAGGGCGACGCGCCAATTACGTCAAACCCGGCATCGTCGGCCATGTACCGGAACTTTGGCCGCTTGTCGACCATCCCCGCATCCGCCCCGCCTTGGACACGATCTTCGAGCGACCCTTCGGCCTGATCAACAGCTCCGTCGGCGTGAACTTTGCCGCCTCCGGTCTGCATCGCGACGGCGACTATTTCGGTATGGACGATCGGCCCCACAATCTGATCGACGATCCGGAGAACACGAATACCCAGGTCATTCTGTCCTTCAGCCCACCGGGGCGGCAGGCTGCCCGGCTCGGCATCATTCCATTCACCCACCAGAAATCGATCTACGACAGGATGGCGGCTGAGATCGGCCTGGATGTGCCGTTCGAATATTATGCCACCCATGGCGCGGTGAAGAACCGGGCATTGGCGACAGGGGACTTGCGTCCGTTGTACGAGATCGAACGCTATGCGGTGTTCATCGACATCCATCCAGGAGAGGCGCTGCTGTTCGACGGCCGCCTGCTGCATTACGGCGAGCTGATGAGTGGACCGAAGTGCATCAGCATCCTCAGCTATTCGACCGAGGATGACATCCAGCTCGAACGCATTCACCGGCTCCTGCGGCGGCATGCCGACGGCGGCGACGGGGATTTCCCGCCCCCCTTCCGCAGTTACCTGAAAGAGCACGGCCTGTTCTGGCCGCGTATGGAGGAAACGATCGAAGCGGCCCTGCGCGGCCGGCTGGAGCGGCTGGAGGATCTCCGGCGCGATGCCCCGATCTTCATCTATGGCGCCGGTTCCTCGGGCACCCGGCTGCAGGAGAGGTTGGCCGCCCTGAACCTGCCTGCGGTGAGCGGCTTCATCGATACCGAACGGTCGGGAAGCTTCAACGGCCTACCGCTTCATGCCGTGGCGGACTATGCGGCCCTGCATGATCCGGCACACCAGATTCTGATCGCCTCGCAATATTATGATGCCATCGAGAAGACCCTGATTCGCCACGGCATCAGGTCCTTCCATACCGTCTTCCACCTGATGCAGCGTCAGGTGGACTGAAAAGCCTGGAGAAGGGCGGCAATCACCCGGTCCTGCTCGGCGTCCGTCAGCCCGGCCGAGCAGGGAAGGGTGAGCACGCGGAGCCACAGCTCTTCACAGACCGGCATTTCCGTGCACGGCGCATTGCGATAGGGAGCCTGGAGATGGACAGGCTTCCAGAAAGGCCGGCTGTCGATTCCCAGTTCCCGCAACCTGCTGCGCAAGACGGCCTCCCTTCCCTCCCACGTCGGGGAACGCAGGACGATCCCGGAGAACCAGCAGGCGCCTTCGACCCAAGGCGGGGCGGGAAAGGGCTCCACTCCCTCCAGACCGGCAAAGGCTTGGTCGTAGCGGTGGCGAATGCGCCGCTTCGCGGCAACCAGACTTTCCCAACGCTCCATCTGGGCGCATCCGACAGCGGCCTGGAGATTGGTCATCCGGTAATTGAATCCGGGCCGGTCGTGGTCGTAGTCCTGGCCGACGCGGGCCGTGGAGGACAGATGGCGCACCAGCGCCAGAAGCTCCGGATCATCGCCGACCACCGCGCCGCCGGCCCCGGCGGTGACGGTCTTGTTGCCATTGAAGGACAGGACGGACAGGTCGGCACCGAGAGCCCCCGGCGGCTTCCCGCGGCAGGTGGCACCAAGGGCCGCGGCGGAGTCGGCGACGACGGGCAAACCGTAACGTCGGGCGACCGGGACAATGGCGTGCATGTCCGCCGGCAGGCCAAGCGTATGGACCGGCATCACCGCGGCAATCCGGCGGCCGCTGGGGCGATGGAACAGCCCTTCCGGCCGACGCTCCGTGTCCGCGGCAAGGCGGCGTTCCAGCAACTCCGGATCGAGGGTCCAGCTTTCCTGCGTGACGTCGAACAGCCAGGGCTGCGCACCGCATTGGGCGATCGCATTGGCGCTTGCGATGAAGGTCAGGGACGGCAGGACCACCAGATCATTTTGCCCGACCCCCAGCGCGGTCAGCGCGACATGCAGACCGGCTGTTCCGCTGCAGGTCGCCACCGCGCCACGGCTCCCGATCGCTGCGGCGACCTGCTCCTCGAAGCGTGGAACGAAAGGTCCGACGGTCGAAACGAAGGTGCTGGCGATGCACGCGCGCAGATACTCCTCCTCACGCCCGGAAAGATCGGGAACGGCAAGAGGAATCAGAGGCTCGGTCGTCATGGAAGCATGGCCCGGAAATAGGCGACACGGTAATTGGTGATGCCGGCCTCGTCGAGGCCGCGCCGGATCTCGCCATGCATGCAGGATGCGATCAGCACCAAGTCATCTGGCCGGTGAACGGCGCGATAGTCCTGAAGGGTCAGGCACGGGCGCCCCTCGACCGTTCCGCCATGGAAGCTGTCGATGTATCCCGCGACCGGCAGGCCCAATCCGTCGAGACGGGCAGCCAGAGCGCGGCCGGCGTTACCGGCTCCGTAGATATGAATCGGCTGGCTCGCATCCAGTTCGGTGAAATCGTCGAGAATGGCCGCATCCAAGCCGCATTTCTCGTGTTTCCAGGCCAGCTGCGCCATCGCCGCGATGTCGCGGAGCGCGCCGCCGCCCCAGTCGGGCCAGCAGGACGCCTCCATTTCAATGCGCATCAGGTCGCGATGAAAAACCCCTGGCTCCGCCATCTGGCGGATCAGGTCGGCCTCATTGGCCAGATAGGCTTCGATACAACGAACCGTGTGCCGCCTTCCGTCTCCACGCTCCATTCCCGCGGTCTCCTGCAGGATGTCGGCGCAGATGTCGAGAAATTGCTCGTATTGCTGCGGGTCGGCGCCATCCTCGTGAAGCTGCCTCAGGTTGGGATAGCCGGTCCCCAGGCTGCGGCTCCAGGAATCGAGAATGTCCTGGCGTGCTTGGTAGAAGATCGGCAGGGTCCGGTGCCGCCCCCCCGCCGTCACGGACAGGCCGACCACGAATTCCATCAGTTCACTGTTGTGCAGGCGGCCATCCATCAGGCCGTAAGCCCGCCGAAGCAAGGGGGTTCGCTGCACCGCGTACATCTGATGCATGTAGTTGGACATCAGGTGGAGCTGACGGTCCCGGGGATCGTCCTGTGCGACCTGCCAGTCATGACGCGCCCAGTAGGCGCGCAGGCCCCACACCCGGTTGGGGCTGCGCAGGAAGAACAGGAAGTGGCCATGGACCGAACTGTGGCCGGGATGGGCGTCCAGGAACGCCACGCACTCGGCCAAGGCGTCCAGACGGATCATGTCGTCATCGGCGCTCAACACGACATAGGGCGTGTCGACGGTCAACAGGCACTCGTGCAGCTTCGTTGCGAAGGGAACGCCGGGCCGATGGCGGTAGTCGACGCTAGGATAAGCGGCGGCCTCGAAGACGATGGGATCGGCACTGGAATCCACGACCACGCAGTGGTAGGGACCGTTCCCGTAATGCTCCAGCGTCCGCTGCAGGAAGGCGGGGCGGTTGTGGCTGGGAACCACGATGGTCAGGGACGCGGCCGTCATCCGGCGACCTTGCCGGAACCGTCCCCGCCCAGGGTCTCATCGCCATAGATGGCGGCGATCAGCCGCATGGTTGCCAGGGAGTCCTCCAGGGTTGGGAGGCCGTCGGACGGGCCGCCTACGGCCGCCTGGACCGCCAGTTCGGCCTGGCGGCGGAAACCGGGTTTGAAGGCTTGGTCCCAGGGGTGAAGCGGGGCGGGATTCAGCGTGCGTTCCCCGGCGTTCTGGAACACGGCCTTCTCGAGCGGGCGGACCTCCCAGCGGCGTTCCGGGGTGGTCACCGTGCAGGCCCAGGGGGCTGGCCCGTTCCACACCGCTTCGTAGAGCCCCAGGTCGCCGCTGGAGAACTCGATCCTGGCCAGCACGATGCCCGGACGCTCCGGATCCCATGGCTGGACAGGTGTGACCGATGTCACGGTCCCCCGACCGAAGACCGGCAGATAGTCGACCATATGGACGGCATTCGCGTACATCCAGTTGCGCACCACCGGCTCCGGATGGCCGATGGCCGCCGCCTGCGCCATCGATTCCTGGTCCTGGACATGGATGAAGCGCGGTTCCGGCCGGGCATCCAGATCCTCCAGCATGGCGCGGGTGCTGGACAGGTGGCGGCGGTTCAGCGCGACATGGACCCGGGATTCGGCGGCACGGGCAGCCTCGGCAATGCCGATCGCATCCGCCAGATCGTAGCCGGCCGGCTTTTCCAGCAGGACCATCCATGGAAAGGCGAAGCAGGCCTTGGCGACGGCGGCCATCGACAGCTCGGTGACGGTGACCACCACCAGATCCGCCTGGGTAGCCGCATGCAGGCTGGCGATGTCATCGCATACGGTCGCAATGCCGAACTCGGCGGCGAGAGCCTCTGCGCGCGAGCGGGTACGGCTGTGGATCCCTGCCAACACCACGCCAGGCACATCGGCAAAGGCGCGGATATGTTCGCGCGCCATGGAGCCGGCTCCGATCACAGCCACCCGACACTGATTTTGCGGCACAATTCCTCTCAGATTTTCAATGCTCTATAGGGAAAGGACCTTGCCGGATGAAGGCAAGCGCGACGATTACGCCCAGCTGAACATGCGACTTCCCGGCAACGTCTCACGGTCCAGGTCGATCTCGCGCCCTCCCGCCTCGTGCGAGACCATGGCAGCCAGCAGGACACGCACCGCCATGCGCCCCACTTCCCCGTCCGGGTAATCCTCTCCCTTCAGAAGTGCCTGCAGGACGGCCCGGGTCGGCTCCAGGGCATCCGCCGGCGGGATGGCGCTTTCCTCAACCAACGGGGAAGTGCCGTAGCGTGTGGTCGGCAGCTCCCTGTCCTGCGGTGCGCGGGTCGACAGCCGCATCCGGCCCGTCAGCTCGTCGACCTCCAATCGTCCATTGCGCCCGGCATAGACGGCCATCATGCCGTGCCCCTGTTCGGTTCCGGCCTCGAGATAGAAACGACGCCCGGACGGCGTGGTCAGGCGCATACAGCCGCCCACGTCGGAAAACTCGGCACCACGCGGGTTCGGGACCACTTCGTCCGACAGCCAGGCGGCAACCCGGCACGGCGCCTCCCCGGTCATGAAGCGGAATGCTTCGACATAGTGGGAGCCGTTCATCGCCAGGCCGAAATTCCCGGCAATCACGGTCATGCTGGCCAGCCCGCCGAAAGCCGGCGTGCCGACGATGTCGCGAGGGCGAGTGTACTGCTCCATGAAACGCATCTGGTGATTGACGGCCAGCCGCACACCTGCATCACTGCAGCGGTCGATCATCAGGTTGCAGTCGTCAAGCGACACCGCCATCGGCTTCTCGCACAGGATCATGCGGGCGCCTGCCTCAACGGCGGCGCAGGTCAGCCGGGCGTGGGCGGGAGCCGTGGAGGCGACCACGACGCAATCCGGTCGCGTGCGGGCCAGCATGGCCTCGGCATCCTCGAACAACGTCTCATCGGCAAGCCCGAACTGGGCTTTCGCCACGGTGCGCGCGTCGGTTCGCGGATCGGCTGCGCCGACCACCTCCAGCCCCAGTTCGCGTGCAACCGCAACATGACGAAGCCCCATCCGGCCCAGACCGATGATCGCAGCCTTCACAACCAAGGCTCCCCTTTCAAATGGATGCGTGCGGCAAGGTAACCCTCTCTTCGGGTTACGCCAAGGGGCGGCGTTGCGGGACCGGAGCGGTGAAGGGAATGCCGCCCAGTTCCAGCACCGCTCCCGGATAGCCCGGATAGCTGGTGGCGCGGACGCGGCGGCGGATTTCCTCCACCGATGCGTCCGGAGCGATCCGGCACAGCATGTTCAACTCCCGGCGGGTGAAAGGCCGGCGGGTCCAGGACCGCGTCGCAGCCGGCAAGGGAGCCCCGGTCGCCAGCCGGCCCGCCACTTCGTGAAACATGTCCAGCATCGTCACCATGGTGCGCAGCTTCAGTGACTCCACGCTGTCCTGCGGCAGGACCGGGAACAGCCGCTCGGCAACGACCGACCCGGTGTCCACCCGCGGCGCCATATGATGGCACACCGCCCCATACGTGACAGCCTCCTCGTACAGCGCGAAGTTGTAGCAGCCGATTCCCGGATAGTCGCAGGATCCGGGGTGAAAGTTGAGCGCCAGGGATGCGTGCTCAAGCACCGCCGCGGGAACGATCCAGGGGGACAGAAAGGACAGGACCACCAGCCGTCTCGACAGGGCCGCCGGCTCCGACAGGCAAGCGGGCAGGGGATCGCCGACGGTGCCGGCCTCGGAGCGCAGCCGGTCCCCGAACAGGACATGGGCCAAGCTCGCCGCCTGTTCGCTCCAGAGATCGCGTTTGCACAACAGAACGAAGAGGGTGTCGTCCATCCCGGCTACTCCAGCATGTCCATCGCCAGCAATGTTCCGGCTGGGATGTCCTGTCGTGTCCGACGGCCGAGCACCCGGTCGAGGTCGGCAGGCGGCAAACCGGTCCCCGGTCGCAGGGCGATCAGGTGGCTGCGTTCCAGCACGGTGCCGGCGGCCAGTGAAATGGCGGCGGTCAGGCTCTTGCGCGCGATGGCACGGGTGTCCCGTTCGCTGTCCATGCAGCGCTTGCGCCCGTCGCCGAGGGCGCTTTCGACGGATCGGATCGCGCGCACCATCGCGGACAATTCATCCGGCGTCAGCGACGCCGCATGGTCCGGTCCCGGCAACGACCGGTCCAGCGTGAAATGCTTCTCGACGACCGCAGCCCCCAAGGCCACGGCGGCGGTGGCGATGGCGATGCCCTCGGTATGGTCGGAATAGCCGACCGGACGGTCGAAAGCCGCTTCCAGCGTGGCCATCGCCCGCAGGTTGGTTTCAGCCGGGTCGGCGGGATAGTTGCTCAGGCAGTGGAGCAGAACGACATCCGCTGCCCCTGCCCGTTCGATCGTCTCCAGGGCCACTGCGACCTCGGCCAGATCCGCCATACCAGTGGACAGGATCAACGGCAGCTTCAGTCGTGCACAATGATCCAGGAAGGGCAGGTTAACCAGTTCACCGGATGGAATCTTCAGGGCAGGAACACCGATGTCCGCCAGAAAATCAGCGGATTCTTCGTCGAAGGGAGAGGACAGGAAGAGAATGCCGGCCTCCCGGCAATGGGCCTGCAGCTCATGATGCGTTTCAGGGGACAACTCCAGACTGCGCAGCATGCCGTATTGGGGATCGTCCCGACCGGTGTTGACCTTCTGGTAGGACGCCTTCGGCGCGTCCGCCGTGACCAGCCGGTCGGCGACAAAGGTCTGGAACTTCACCGCATCGGCCCCGGCTTCGCAGGCGACATCGATGAGGCGGTGGGCCAAGGTGACGTTACCGTTGTGGTTGACCCCGGCCTCTGCGATGACAAAACATGGGCAGCCTGGGCCGATGTGGCGGGTGCCGATGGAAACGGGGTTTGGCATAGGTCATGATCCTTGTCCGGAAGATGCCGGGGTCTGCAAAACAGCCATCGTCTGCTCGACCATCGAGACATATTTCGTGATGAACAGGGCATCGACACGCAGCTGTGCCGTCTGCTCCAGCATCGGAGCCGTCAAGGCGGCGGCAAAGCGCAGGCCCCGCTCGAGGTCGGGACAGCGAACCGCAACCACATCCATCACTCCGCTGGCCGGCATCCTTTCCGGCGGAGGACCGATCCTGGTCGGCACCCAGCCGGCAAGGCCGGGCATGGCCTCCTCGAGAACATCCAGGCCAAGCCTTCCGTGGGGAAAACGATACCTGCTGTCACCAAGCACCGCCCGCAGCGGCTGCCAGAGCGCAACGCTTGGGGAAAACCCTAGCAGTTCCAGCGCGTCCAACCCATCCTGCGCAACGGATCCGGCAGGAACCCCCAGCCACAGCACGGCTTTGACCGTCGGTTCGGCAGCAGCATCGCGCAGGGTGGAAAACGAGTGGGCACCAACCCCACAGACGGCCGGAGCCTCGCTGCCGCCTTTCCGCCAGCCACCCTGGGCCATGCCCTGCCACCAACTGTCGGGCATCGTACCGAGCAGCCGCAGCGGCATACTGCCGGAGCGCAGGGCCGGTAGCCGCAGAGCCGGCCCATCCCTCAGAAGGGGAAGCGTGTCATCCATGGCGAAATCGTGATGCCAAGCAGGGGATGTGAGTGGGTGTGAGGCTGCGGACCGGAATCCCGGCCTGTTCCAATGCCGCGACCTGCCGATCCAACCACAGGTAATGCAGCATGACCTCCCGCTGATCATAGGGTAGGAACACCAGTTTGGCCCGCTGTTCCCAGTCACGGCGGTCCTGATTCTTGCTTCCGGCGGCGTGTGCCCAATCCAATGCCTCGACATCCCAGCGCCGCCCGTCGCAGCCCATCAGGATCACTTGACCACCACCGCGGGCAAAAAGCCGAGCCAGCGGCAGCATCAGGGTCGTCAGCACATTGTTGGTCGGATTTAGCCAGTATTCCTGCCACAGGTCGCCATCGACCTGCCGCTCCACCGTCAGCGGGATCCCAAGCAGACGGTGATGCTGCACCTCCGGTAGCAGATCCTCCAGAAAAGGGACGTAGGCGGCCGGAGTGACCAGGATCAGCCTGTCGAACCGAGTCATGGTGGCGACAAGGGCTTGACGGAAGCCGGCTGTCCAGCAACGCGCTCCAAGGAGGTCGTCGTCGTAGATCGCAAGGATGTCCGGGGACAGCGTCTCCAGGAAACTGGTCTTGAAGACGATGTTGTTGCAAACGATGGTTAGGCTTCCGGGAGGAGGCGGAGGGGTTTGATCGATCGACGGTCCCATACCGATCAGGAAAACCTCGCGCGCCTGGCCAAAACGCCGGCAGATTGCTTCGAAGCGTGACTGTGATCGTCGGATATGCTGGATGCGGCGGGTGTCGGCCTGCCAAGCGGCCAGAAGAAAATCTGCGGTGGCGAAAAAGGCGAAATCCAGCGAGGCGTTGCCTCCGGCTGGTCGAACCGAAGCAGGCCCAAGCTCCAGGCTGCGCCCGCCATTCGCCAACTCCTTCGCCTCGTCCAGCCTGTCCGGATCAGGTTTCCAGATCAACACCTGCCGAGGTCCGGGCGGCGACGGGACTGCGCTTTGAGGATACACATGCAGCTTGCCGCGCCAGCGACCGAGCAAAGGCAAAACGGCCGGGTCCGTGGCAGCGTCGAGTTTCCCACCACCGTCCGCAAGAGTTTCGGCCAGCCCCGGATCGGGTTGGAAGTCGCATGTAAAGATGACGGAGGAGATCAGCGTGCTGACGCCCCGATAGTGCCAGGCAAGCTCGATGAAACACCGCCGCAGGCAGTCCGGATCCGGGAATGGCGGATGGAAAAGCAACTGCATGCCGTCGGAAGCTGACGGAAGGGCCGGCGGACTGCTCATGGGCGTGGATCAATCCGTCAGCTTCAGGCGCCGCAGATACCCTCCACGGTTCGACGTCATCACCAGCTTGTCGTCGATCTCGGTGTCGACGGCAAAATCCTGGCACTCCGCAAGAAACGCGTTTCGGGCGGTCAGCGGGCTGTTGCCCGGCCCCCAGGGACGGGGCCTACGGGGGGGCGGGACGATATGGTCGGCAATGGTGTCGCACACCACCAGATACTGCCCAGGCGTAACAAGCGGGGCGTACAGGCGGAGTTCGGCCAGGACATGGTCGTGCGAGTGGTTGCTGTCGAGAACCACCATGACCCTGTCGTCCGGAGCGATCCGGTCCTGCAGCCGTGTAACCACCTCCGGATCGGTGGACGATCCATCGATAATCTCGAGATCCGCACCGAATGGATGATCGGCCAAACGCTTGCGGTTTTCGGGCCGCAGGGCGACCTCCACCCCGACCACCCGGCCGCCACCCAAAAGACGCATCATGGACGCGTAGAAGATCAGAGACCCGCCGCGTGCCACGCCGGTTTCGACGATCACTGTCGGACGGCAGTTCCAAATGATTTCCTGCAACGCCATCACGTCGGGAGGCAACTGGATGAACGGCATCCCGAGCCAACGCCACTGGTAGCTGCTGTCGTAGTCGAAGGACCGAATCAGGATGTCGTGGGCACGGGCAGCGAAATCGGCGTCGGCCGCCATAGCAGCGGCTTGAACCCGAACTTCACGGGAAAACTCTCGGTCCTCGTCCCAATTCTCGGTCACGTGCCAGTCCTCTGATTCAACCTACGGCGAAGTATAGGTGTCATTTCCCGACGTGAGAAGGTTCTCCCTCCCAAGCCTTCCCCTTGCTCCATCACACCGCGAGCACCGGATAGCCGTCGGGCAGATCCACCACCTGCGGCTCCGGCATCGGCCCCAGCTCCGCCACCATGGCGCCCCAGGACCAGCCCACGCCGAAGCCGGCCATCAGCGTCTTCACCGGCCCGGCCGCCAGCTGCGCCCCCATGCTGTGGCAGATCGCCAGCGGGATGGAGGCGGAGCTGGTGTTGCCGAAGCCCTGCATGTCGATGACGAAGCGGTCGGCCGGCGCCTTGATGCGCTTGCGCAGATGCTCCAGCATGAAGGCGTTGGCCTGGTGCAGGACGAAGCGGTCGATGCCGTCGACGTCGGTGCCGGCATGCTCCATCGCCTCGCGCAAGAGCGGCGGCACGGCGCGCAGCGTGAAGGAGAACACCTCCGCCCCGTTCAGGGTCAGGCGCGAGTCGCGCTCCAACTGGGCGGCGGCCTCCTCGTCGGCGATCCGGCCGGCGGTGCCGACCGGCGGGATCAGGCAATGGCGCTTGCCGCCGGCCTTGACGAAGATGTGCGGCGCGCCGGCGCCGTCGGTGCCGATCACCACCGGAATCGGCGGTGCCGCCGCGTCGACCTCCAGCGCCGTCGCGGATCCGGCATCGCCGAACAGCGGCAGGGTGGCGCGGTCTTCGGGGTGCAGGTGGCGGGTCGGATTGTCGCCGCACAGCACCAGCGCCCGTTTGGCCGTCGACCCGCCCAGCAGCTTCGCCGCGATCCACAGGCCGTAGACATAGCCCGAGCAGCCGAGCGGCACGTCGAAGGCCGCCGCACTGGTCGGCAGCCCCAGCCGGTGCTGCATGATGCAGGCGGTGGCCGGCAGCACGTAATCGGCATCCTGCGAGACGAAGACCAGCACCTCCACCGTCGCCGGGTCCCAGCCCAGCTGCTGCATCAGCCCTTCCGCCGCGGCGAGGCAGAGGTCGGACGCGCAATAGGGCGGCGGCAGCACGCGGCGTTCCTGCACGCCGATGGTGGCGGCCAGCTTCTTCGCCTCCTCCACCGTGAACATGCCCGGATCCTCGACGAAGGAATGGCGCTGGGGCGGCACCACCGCGCGCAGGCCGGCGATCCGGATGCCGTCGATGATGGCTTTCATGGCAGTCCTGTCCTTCGCGTGTTCGCGGCCCCGCAAGGGCCTCTTCGGAAATCGGTGGCCGGCACCATAGCGCACAGTGACGCCGGATTGGTTTCCGGAAGATTGATTGCGGCACATGGCCCCGCCGTTATCGCTCCGGCTCCTTTGCGCCAAGTTCCCTTGCAGGAGGCTCCGGGATCAGGCCGACGGTCAGCCCGAAGGGCCGGGCCAGCCGCTCCAGCGTCGCCACCGTCGGGTTGGCGGCCCCGGTCTCCAGTTGCGAGACCTGCCGGGTGGTGAGGCCGAAGCTTCGCCCGAACTCCGCCTGGGTCATGCCGAAGCAGCGGCGCATGGCGCGCCCCCCTTCGGCCCAGGCCAGTTCGCCCCCCTCCGCCATCCGCAGAAGGGCATGGCGCGCCTCGAGCAGCGCTTCGCGGCTGGGTGGCTTACGGCGCGGCATCGCCATCCTCGAGTCCGGTATCGCTAGACGGCAGGGATGCGAGCGCGGCGGCAAGCTCGCCGCAGGCGGCGAAGGCGCGGGCGATCACCGGTTCCGGCACCCCATGGGCGCGTGCCGTCTCCGGCAGGGCGGCGACCGCATCGGCCTTGGCCGACAGCGCTCCGGCCATCCGCCGGCCCAGCCGGTCGTCCCCGGTGACGGCGGCGACGGCTTCGCAAATCCGCTCGAACCGGATGGGAAAGCCGCCGCCGCGCAGGCATTCCCAGCGGGTCGACGGCGCGATCACCCCCGGGTCGAGCACCATCGGCGCAAAGTCGAAGCGGGGGGTCAGGCCGATCCAGCCGTCGGGACGCTTCTGCAAGGCGGTGTTGCGGCCATGGTTGTCGGTGTCGCCCATCGCCCGGTTCAGCAGGTCGCGCAGCACATACTCGACGATCTCCCCGCCCCGCGCAGCAGAAGTGGGAAGGCGAAGCTCCCGTCATCGGGACCGAACCCCATCTCCTCCGCCAGACGGCGGCGGGCATGGCCCTGGGGCAGCAGGTCGAGCAGGAAGGGCGGCCAATGGTTCCGGCGATGCGCCGCCACATCGACCCGGTCGCGCACCGACACCGCCCGCCAGTCGGTCACCGGCCGTCCGGCGGCAAACTCCGCATTGCCAAAGGCGATGAAATAGAAAGGGTCGTACTCGAGCCGGGTGGGCGAGCGGATCCCGGCCCGGGTATCGGCGACCGCCAGATCGGCGGCATCGTGCCAGGCACCGTGATGATGAACCTGGACAGTCAGGCTTGCACCGTCGCCCATGGCCGCTTGCCTCAGAGAAGCATTCCACTTCAATGGAGCGTTTATACAGGTTTTCTCGAATAAAGCGCCAATGAAATGGTATGTTTTATCGAAGGATCGACATCGACGACGCCGTTTCCGCCGATTGGGATGCGGGCGGACGCCCCGCACCAAAAGGCCGCGGCCCTGGACGCGCTGATGTCGGCCGGCCATCGTGCTATGGTCCGCGTCCCGATACGCCACCAACCAGGACCCTCCCGCCATGACAGCCCGCTCCCCGGCCGCCTACAACCCCATGGACCTGACCGGCCGCCGCATCCTGGTGACCGGGGCGTCGGCCGGGATCGGCCGGGCGACGGCGGTGGTGCTGGCGAAGCTCGGTGCAAGGCTGGTGCTGAACGGCCGCGACGAGGAACGGCTGGCCGAAACCGCCGACCGGCTGGAGGGCGAGGACCACGCCATCGCCCCCTTCGACCTGTCGGATCTCGAAGCCGTGCCGGGCTGGGTGAAGGGGCTGTGCGCCGACGATTCCCCCTTCGATGGCATCGCGCATTGCGCCGGCATCCAGACCTTGCGGCCGATCCGCATCTTCTCCGCCGCCTTCTTCGACGAGGTGATGCGGGCCAATCTGGGCAGCGCGTTGGCGCTCGCCCGCGGGCTGCGGCAGAAGGGCTGCCATGCCGACCGGGCGGCCATCGCGCTGATCTCCTCCACCGCTGCCACGGCGGCCTCGCCGGGCAACGTCGTCTACGCCGCCAGCAAGGGCGGCATCATCGCCGCCACCAAGGGGCTGGCGGTGGAGCTGCTGAGCGACGGCATCCGCGTCAATTGCGTGGTCCCTTCCATCGTCGAGACCGAGCTGATCGAGCGCGGCAAGCAGAAGCTGACCGCCGAGCAGTACGAGCATCTGCGCACGCTCCAGCCGCTGGGCTTCGGCCATCCCGACGACATCGCCCACATGATCGCCTATCTGCTCGCCGACACCAGCCGCTGGATGACCGGGTCCATCGTCACGGTGGACGGCGGCCGCACCGCCTGAGACCCGCCATGCGCCCCCAATCAAACGGGCCAATCGGACGGGCCAATCGGACGGGGTCGGGAGCCATCGCGGGAGCCTTGGCATGAGCGGCTCGCTGACCTTCATCGAGCCGACGGAGGAGCACGCCCAGATGCTGCTCGACTGGCGCACCCGGCCCGACATCGCCGGCCAGATGCTGAGCAGCGTGGCTTACGACGTGGAACGGCAGAAGGCGTGGCTGCGGCGCAGTAAAGAGCGCGACGACTATGTCCACCGCATCCTCTGCGTCGACGGCGTGCCGGCCGGCCATGTCTCCATCACCGTGACCGAGCCGGAGTGGCGGATCGCCACCTTCGGCGTGCTGATGGGCGAGCGGGCAGGGCGGATGGGGGCGGCCCCGCTGAACTTCGCCTACATGCTGAACCATGTCTTCTTCACCATGGGGCTGCGCAAGGTGGTGAACCACATACTGGGCACCAACAGCCCCCGCCTGCTGAAGGGCCAGCCGATGATCGGCTACCGCCCGGTCGGCGTGCTGAAGCGCCAGGTGGTGAAGGACGGGCAGGAGATCGACCTGCACATCTTCGAGATGCTGGCCGATGACTGGCTGACGGTGCGCGAGCGCTTCCGCATCTACCAGGACATGGACGGGCGGGAGTGGCGGTAGGGGAGGCAGGGTGCAATCATTGAAATCGATGCAATCGCTGTCTAATCTTCTCCTTCCGACATGCTCAGGAACGACCGATGGCCAGCATCACGATCCGGAACCTCGATGATCCGTTGAAGGCCCGGCTGCGAATCCGCGCCGCCCATCACGGCCGCTCCATGGAGGATGAGGCCCGCCACATCCTGCGCGCGGCACTCACGGAAGAGAGCCAGGCGGCGACGAATCTCGGGGAAGCCATCCACCAGCGGTTCGCGCGGCTCGGCGGTGTCGAGGTGACGGAGGTGAAGCGCGAAGCCTTGCGGACGCCGCCGAGCTTCGACTGATGATCGTCCTCGACACCAACGTGCTCTCGGAACTGATGCGCCCAACCCCGTCCGAAGCCGTACTCCGCTGGTTCGCCGGGCACTCCGCCGCCACCCTGTTCACGACAACGATCACCCAGGCGGAAATCCTGTACGGCCTTGCCCTGCTGCCGGAGGGGCGGCGGCGCAGCGATCTCCTGACGGCGGCGGAGCAGATGTTTGCCGAAGACTTCGCCGGCCGGCTACTGCCCTTCGACAGCATGGCGGCAAAAGCTTTCGCGCCCATCGCTGCGGGACGACGGCAACAAGGTCGGCCAACCGGAGCCTTCGATGCGCAGATCGCCTCCGTCGCAGCGTCCCGTGGCGCTGCCTTGGCAACCAGAAACGTGGCGGATTTCCTGGATTGTGGGGTTCCCATCGTCAACCCGTGGGAAAGCTGAGGCTGCCGTCCTGAAAAGAACTGGCTTTGCCTGGCCTGGGCGTCAGCCCCCCATCATCCCCCGCCAGACCGCGTGGAACTGCTGGATGCGTTCCTCGTTCAGGCCGAGCAGGGCGGGGCGCTCCGTCTGGCGGCAGCCCCGGAAGGCCAGTTCCGACGCCTCCTGGTCCTCGCGCAGCAGGGCGACGTTGAGATCCCGTGCCCCCTCCTCGATCAGGCGGCGGGCGGCGGGACCGCCCCGGCCACCTTTGCCATCGGCATCGCCCTCCGGATCGGCCAGGAACAGGCGGAGGTTCAGCGCGCAGCGGTCGGGGCCGAGCGGATCGTAGGTCTGGACGCTCATCACCGCGCCGCGGGTGAAGCCGATCTCCAGGTTGGGGAAGATGTGCAGGTGGTCGTACTCGCGCAAAAGCGGGCTGGGGCGGAAGCCCAGCCGTTCGGACACACCGTCCCACCAGCGGGCGCTTTTGTCCGACACCGACGTGACGCCGCGGGAATGGGCGCCGTCGTAATCGCAGCGCCAGTCGCCCTTCACCAGCTTGCGGAAGGTCGTGGGGTGGGTGAGGTCGGCGTGATAGACCTCCAGCACGCTCTCCACCCCCATCTTCCAGTTGGCGGCCCACTCCATCGCCTGCTCGTCGAAGGGGCGGACGAAGATTTCCGAGGCATGGCGCAGCACGTCGCCATAGACACCCAGCCAGTCGTCGAGGCCCGGCCCCTCCGCCGCCACCCGCAGGAAGACGAAGCGGCCGCACACCCCCACCGCTACCGGCGTCAGGGCATGGCCGCAGCGGCCCTCGCGGTCGAGGCCGAAATTCGCCTCGTTGCCGGGAATGCCGTAGGGCACGCCGTCGCGGTCGAAGGTCCAGCCGTGATAGCCGCAGCGCAGCATGCCGTTGCCGCGCGGCGCCCGGTGGATCAGGGCGAAGCGGTGGGTGCAGACATTGCGGAAGCCCCGCAGTTCCCCGTCGAAATTCTGCACCAGCACGTCCAGCCCGCCGATCCGCCGGGTGAGATAGTCGTTGGGCCGGGCAAGCTCGTCGGTGAAGCCGGCAAAGACCCAGGAACGGCGGAAGATCCGCTCCTCCTCCGCCCGGAAGATCTCCGGGTCGTGATAGGAGGCGGGGGAAATGCCGGGGACGGCTTTCGCCGGAGCGAAGGGCAGGGTCTTTTCCATGGGTGCGAAGGGTAGCCCGCTCCCCGCCGCCCGGTCCAGGGTACAGCGGGTCGCAGGATGCACCTGCCGTCAGGGCCGGAACAGCGTCGCCTCGATCCCGCGCGAGCCGGTGGCGTCGCAGATGTAATAGGCGACCATGGCGCGGCCGTCGGGCAGCACCGACGCCCAGGGATAGCCGAGATCCGGCGCCGGCCCGTCGTCACGCAGAATCAGCTCCGGCACCTCGTCCGGCTGCTGGCGGCGCGGGTCGTAGAGGCGGGCGCGCACGCCGTAGGGCGCATGGCGGTAACCGCCGACCAGCAGCAGGCGGCCGTCCGGCAGCGGGCAGGCGTCATAGGGATGGCCGACCACCGCATGACGCCGCCACGGCTCCCAGCTGTGGCCGAGGTCGGTCGAGCGCGAGGTCGCCAGACAATCGTCCAGCCCGGTGGTGCGGTGGAAGGCGTGCAGCACGCCGTCGGCGTCCAGATGCAGCGCCGTCTCGCAGAAGCCGGCCTTGGCGTCGGAATCGATGGCGATGACTGCCCGGTGCACCCAGCTCTCGCCCCGGTCGGTGGAGGCGAAGAGATGGCTGGCATAGGTGCCGGTGGAGGGGTGGTGGGTGTAGCCGGTCTGCAGGATGGTGCCGTCCGGCGCCTCCACCGCCCGGCCGCGCACCGCCCCGCCATGGAAGGGCCGCCGGCCCGGCACGAGGTCGGGATGGCCGGGCAGGGGGGGCAGGTCGCGGTGCGGGGTCCAGTTCCGCCCGCCATCGTCGCTGTGCCGGCTGTAGCCGCCCCAGAAGATGTAGAGGTCGCCGGTCTTCTGCGGGCTGCCGGCCAGCCCGATCCCCAGCGCGCGCAAATCGTCCCCTTGGGACGACGGCACAGGGTACCAGCGGAAGCCGGTCAGCAGGATGCGGCCGTCGCGCAAGGTGAGCAGGCTGGCGTCCTGGTCGGCCGCCTGCGGGTCGGGGGACAGGGCGACAGCCTCCCCCAGCGGTTCCGCATCGGGGCCGAGCCGCAGCAGAACGGTCTGGGAGCGGGAATCGAGATGGTCGACATGGTTGAACCCGGCCTCTCCCGCCCCGTACTCCGGCCCGCGCAGCCAGCGATGGTCGCGCGCCCGCCGGAAGGCGAGCAGAACCGAACCGTCCGGCATCGCGGTCAGCGACGGGAAGGACGCGTAGAAACGCGGATCGCGGTACAGCACGCGATGTTCGACACCGGCCATGGCCATCGGGGTCTCCTGCCTCCTCCGTTCATGAAAGACCGTGCACCTTATGCCGGCGTGCCGGTCGGCACGGATACTGGCGGTCATCGTCAATGACCGCCAGTATCATACCCCGCGACGCCGTGCCTCAGCAGCATGACGGTGCGGCGAAGGAGATGCGCCTTGAAAGGCGGATGCCCTTATGGAGAGTATCCGTCGCAAGAATTCTCCAATAACGCGGCACAGCATCCATGGCCTCCTCCTTCCTGCCCGCCTCCGCTCCCATCGGCAGCTTTCTGGACAATGTGCGCACGCGCATCGCCTCGCCGCGGGCCTACTGGCGCAAGGTGAAGGCCGATCCACGCTATGCCATCTACGACATCCTGCCCATCGTCACCGATCCGTCCTTGCGCGACCGGCTGGCGGCGCCGATCGCGGCACGGCGGCCGCGCACACCGGGCTTCCACCCGTCGCTGGAGGCACGGGACTGGTGCCGGACGCTGGAGAGGGACGGCATCACTCCGCTGCTGCCGCCGGTCGCCCCCTCCATCGTCGCGAGCATGCGCGCCTATTTCGAGAACACTCCCTGCCAGGATCCCTTCCGTCCGCATCTGGGCTGGTTCCGGCCCGACAGCCCACCCAGCCCCGACTCCAACATGGGCTATCACGGCATCGATCAGATCCTGCGCGCCCCCCATGTGCTGTCTCTCTTCAACGACCCCCAGGTTCTGGAGACGGCGGAGCTGTATCTCGGCTGCAAGCCGACCCTCGACAACATCGGCTGCTGGTGGTCCTGGGGTGGGGAGAACTTCGGCGGGCGGGAGGCGGCCAAGGGCACCCAGCGCCACCACCGCGACCTGGACAGCCTGCGCGGCTTCAAGATCTTCTTCTACCTGACCGACGTGGACGAGGACGGCGGACCGCACGTCTTCGTCAAGGGCAGCCACCGCAGCCGCCTGCTCTCCACCGGCCGCGCCCTGACCGACGCGCAGGTGGAGGCCGCCTTCGGCACCGCCGGCACGGTGACGATGACCGGTGCGGCCGGCAGCCGCTTCCTGGGCGATACCTACGGCGTCCACAAGGGTGCCCTGCCGCGGCGCGGCCGGCGCCTGCTGCTGACGGCCCAGTACAACGTCAACCGCAGTCCCCACGGCCCGACCGTCCCGCCGCTCGACCGCCGCTCTGCGGACCTGCCGGACGGGCTGGACCCCTTCGTGAACAGGATCTACGTGGCGCCGTAAGGGAGAGGACGGGGCTGCCCTTTCCGCAGCTTCAATTCATCGCCAGAGCCGAGGCATAGCCGAGCTGGTAGTACAGCCGGATAAACGCCCGCAGGGGTTCCCCTTCCAGGGTTTCGACGTCGATATCGGCCAGCTTGGCCAGATTGACGTTGAAGTCCCAGCGCTGTTCCCTCAGCCCATATCGCCGTTGCGTCAGGCGGTTGGAGACCCCCTGGTAGAACATCCGCCGCATCAGCCAGCGACGGTTCAGCCGGTCGGGGTGGATGAGATGGAACACTGTCGCGGACGGCACGTAATAGGTCGCCGCTCCCGCGCTGCGCATCTCCATGAAGACCATGCCTTCGTTCGTCAGCAGCCCGTCCCCCTTGCGGCCGAGATCGGTCGAGAAGGAACGCCCGGCCATCAGCCGCTTGCGGAAGGCGCAGTTTCCCTCCCCGAACCATTCGCCCTCCCGCAGGAAGCGGGAGTCGCTGTCCCACCCCCAGCGGCACGAGAAGGAATGCATCATGTCGTCTGCCAGCCAGTCGGGCCTGGGCAGGGCGCCGAAATCCGGTTCGACCTCGCCGGCAACGATGTCGACGGCATCGCCCAGCCGGTGGAACGGCTCCAGCAGCCGCTCCAGCCAGCCGTCGCAGGCCCGCTCGTCGTCGTCGATGAAAACGATCAGCTCTCCCACCGCCTCGGCCACGCCGCGGTTGCGGGCGGAGCTGACGCCCGGCCCGGTCTCCAGGACATGGCGCAGGGGCACCCCCCGCAAGGCGAAGGCGGCCTGCCGGCTCTCGACGACCGGGCGCCCTTCCGCCAGGGCGGAATTGTCGATCACGAGGATTTCATGGGCGGAGCCTGAAGAGGCGCCGCCCACCTGCTGCCCGATCAGGCTGTCAAGGCAGGCGCCGAGCAGCTCGGGCCGCCGATAGGTGCAGATGACGATGCTGACTGCGATCTCCGGGGCAACGGCGGCGGCGGGGCGCTGGGTGGTCGGCATGATGTTTGGCCTGTCAGTGATCGGCGTGAACGATGCGCAGGCCCGGCAGGCCCCAGGCGGTGACGTCCATGTCGCGCGCCATTGCCGCCAGCCCCTCGGTCTCGATGTAGCCGCGGTGGCTGTAGGGCGGGAAACACAGCCCCTCGCGGTGAAGGTCCGCGCGCACCAGCAGCGCCGTGCCGCCAACCCCGTCCAGCGGCACGGCCTCCTCTCCCGGAAAATCGCCCAGATAGCGCCGTCCGGCGCCGCGCGGCGGCTGGAAGATGCCGTCGGCCAGATGGCGCGGGTCCTCCGTCTCCCCCTCCAGCCGGAAGCTGTTGAGGTCGAAGGTCCGCCCGTCGGGCAGGACGCAATGGGGGACGACGATGTCGCGCCCGGCGGCGATCAGCCGGGCCGGCAGATCCGGCGGGTAATCGACCAGATCGGCGTCGAGCCACAGAACCCAGTCCTCGTCCCCCAGCGCGCCGGACAGCAGCCGGTTGCGCGCGCGCGCCAGCACCTCCCGCCGCCGCCGCTGGATCGCCGGCGCCCAGCGCGGCCCCTCGGGGCGGAAGCCGTGGTCGTGGCGCAGCAGCGTCACCCGGCGATAGCGCTGCCGCAGCTCCGGCAGCCTTGCGGCCAGCCAGTCGTGGGTCCCGTCGCGGCTGTCCCCCTCCAGAAAGCCCAGCGACAGGCGGGACGGATCATGGTCGAGCCGGCCGAGCAGCTCCAGGTAGCGCGGCAGATGGGCGACCGCATCCTTCACCGGGGTCAGCACCAGCACGCTGTCCTGCCGCGCCGCGGCGTCGGCCGGGGCAGGGGACGGGGCAGGGGCAGGGGACGGGGCAGGGGCAGGGACGGCCCGGCGGTAGCCTTCCACCGGCAGGCGCTTGCCCATCTCCTCCAGCACGGCCCGGCAGCGCCCACCGTCGAAGCGGGCGGTGGCCGCCTGCCAGTGGGCTTCGAAATGGGAAGCGGCGAAGGTGTTGCCGCCATGGACGACATAGGTGTAGAGCCGCGGCAGGTCCATGCGGACGACACGGGCGCTGCGGCGCAGCTGCTCGACCACCGGCGTGTCCTCGCCGTGGCGAAGGGCGGGGTAGCGGGGCATCGCCGCCTTCTCGCACAGAAGCGAGCCTTCCCAGTCCCGTTCGCAGGACACCGCCAGCCGGTTCTCCGCCGGCCACCAGATCATCCAGCGGCCGAGCAGGCAGGCCTGGGCGCCGGCGGCGGCCAGCACCCGCTGCTGCATCTCCAGCCGGCAGGGGTCGTAGAGGTCGTCGTCGTCCCATTGGCAGACATAGCGGCCGGCCGCCTGGTCGACGGCGATGTTGCGCAGCTCGCCCAGCGTCAAGCTGCCGGGCAGGGAGCCGGTCTCCACTCGGATCAGGCGGATGTTCGGGCAACCCGCGTCGCGGATGGCGCGCTCCAGCGGGTCGTCCTGCGGCAGCGCCGGGCTGTCGCAGACGATGACCAGCTCGCGGTTCGGATAGGTCTGGCGCGCGAAGCCCTCGATGGCGAACGTCAGCAGTCCGCTCCGCCCCCTGGTGACCATCAGGCAGGAGATCGGCGGCAAGCCGTCCGCCGTCCCCCCGGCAGGACGTTCTCCGTCCGGCCGCCCGTCGGTCACCACCGCCGCGACCTGCCGGGGCAGTTCGGCAGCCGGTCCGGCGCCGCGTTCCGCAGCACCGCGGAACCATGTCCCCTCCCAGTAATGGACGGCATAGGCGTCGCGCGTCGCCTGTTCCCAGAAGACCGGATCGAACAGGCGACCGCTCCAGCACTCGTCCTTGGTGACGGGGTAGAGCAGCTCCGGCGGCAGCACCGTCACCGCGGCCGGGCCATCCTCATACCGGGCTCCCGCATAGTCGGCATGGGCGCGGGTCAGCAGGAAGGGGCCGGTGGCGTCCAGCACGTCCCCGCAATGCCGCGCCTCGACCAGCCGGGACAGCAGATGGTCCCAGAAGGGATGGCCGGGAACCGAGGCGAGGAAGGACGGACAGAGGATGCGCGGCAGCCCGCGCTCCGCCGCCTTCGCCAGCCGGCCATGCTCCTCCGGCTCCAGCCCGACGATGAAGCTCCGGCCCTCCAGCAGCCCGTCGATCGGACGCAGGCATTCGAAATCGAGGTCGGCATAGACCCCGCCGAAGCGGCGCAGGATCAGGTAGCGGGCCAGATCGATGCGCGCGATGGGATCGGCATAGCCGTGGAAGACCGGCAGCAGAGCCGGATGCTCCTCCGCCATGAAGCGCCCGATGTCGTCGTCGGTCCAGAACCGATAGGCGAAGCCGGGATTGCGCCCGGTCCAGCTGCGCTGAAGCGCCTGGAGACCCGGCGGAACGTCGCGGGTCTTCCAGGTCTGGTGGATCAGGCGCGGAATGGGGGAATTGGCTTCAGTCTGCATGGCTCTTGATGGGAATGGAGCGCAAACCGATAAGCATTTTGCCGAAGCGGCTCAATGCAAATGGATGTTCTGAATTAATCTGTCACAACCCGTTTTATTCGACACACGCCGTTAGAGAAAATGCTTTCAGTTCCCTCCACCACAATTCTTCCCGTTTCCCGAGGCATCACCGCGGAACCGAGGAATTTTCATCAATACGGGTTGAAATTATCAGTCGCATTCAGAGGAAGCGCCCTGGATGCGCGGCTGGCCGAGCAGGGTGGGCTGGTCGCCGGCTTCGATCCGGCGGTCTGCCTGACGGCCGGCATGATGGACTGGCCTCACCGTGATCCTTTTGACAGTCTGTTGGCGGCGACGGCGATGCACTACAAGCTGCCGCTGGTCTCCGCCGGCGCGGCCTTCGACGGCATCGTCACGCGGCTGTGGTGATCGCCCCCGTCCCAGAACAGGCCATTCCATGCCCGGACATCGCCCCTACCGCCTGCATCGCCCCTGGACCGTGCTGGACAGCCGCGAGCTGCTCGACGCCGATCCCTTCCTGAAGGTGCGGGTGGAGACGGTGGAGCTGCCGGACGGGCGGCGGATCGACGACTATTACCAGTTCGACCAGCCCTCCTTCGCCTGCATCTTCGCCGAGACGGCGGACGGGCGGATCGTCACCTACCGCCAATACCGCCACGGCCCGCGCAAGGTCGGTCTGGTCTTCCCCGGCGGCCATCTGTCGCCCGGCGAGGAGCCGCTGGCCGCGGCGAAGCGCGAGCTGATGGAGGAGACGGGGATGGAGGCGGAGAGCTGGACCGACCTCGGCGCCTACATCGTCAACGCCAACCAGGGCGGGGCCTGGTCGCACATGTTCCACGCCACCGGCTGCCGCCGCGTCGCCGATCCGGTAACCGACGACCTGGAGGACACCGAGATCCTGCTCCTGACCCGGCAGGACCTGCTGGAGGCCATCGGCCGCGGCGAGATGCACCTGCTGACCCAGATCGCACTGGTCGGCATGGTCTGGCAGGCCGACATCGCGCGGGTGCTGTCCCGCACCCACTCCCCGGACACAGCATCGCCAGACACAGCCAGTCGAGGAAAAACCGGATGACCCGCTTCGCCCTGTCCATTCCGATGGTCGCCGCTCCGATGGCCGTTCTGTTGACCGGCGCTCTTGCACTCCCGGCCGCCGCCGAGCCGATGAAGGGCCGCTACGAGCTGCGCTGCCAGGATCCGCAGACCCGGCAATGGACCGTCGCCGGGCAGGTCGGCGACCCGGAGATCGTCGATCGGCCCGCCACCGGCGGAAAACCGGCCGGGCGCGAGGTGCGCGGCACCGGGGCCGACGGCAAGCCGATGGTCCTGCCCATGCCGTCCGACCGCACCTGCATGCTCAGCGCGCGCTGAGCATGGCCCACTGACCGATGGGTGGCCGCATCCAATCGAATGGGCGGCGACCGCCAAATTGTAACATCCCCGCTGTAGCTTCCCGACGCTCGCCAAGAACAAGGCCGCGCCGAACGGGCCCCCTCCGGGTCCGGCGACGCCGCTCACGCCAGCCGCTTGCCCTGTTGAGGGTTCGGGAGACACCAGCCATGACCAACCTGCCCGTCCAATTGCCTGAAACGTCGCGCCGTTCGGTGCTCCGCGCCCTTGCCGGGCTGCCGCTGCTGCCGGTCGCCGGCATCGGCGCCGGAGAACTGCTGTTCGCCTCGGGCGCCGAAGCAGCATCCGCCAAGGGCGCGCCGGTCGCCGTCGAGTTCGTCGGCATGGCCGCCCCCACCACTGCTGCGGCGCAAGCCAGGACCGTGGTCGAGTCCAGCATGGTCGTGACCTGGGCCGACGGCTCGAAGCAGAGCTTCGCTCTCGGCTATCAGCCGCTGTTCATCACCGGCGACATGGTTCCGGACGGCAAGGGCGGCACGATCCTGGCCGGCGGCTATACCGACATCGACGGCAAGCCGATCCTCGACCGGTCGATGGCGACCCCGACCCAGTTCTTCTCCGACTGCCCGGACGGCTGCAACCTGCTGGCCCCGGTCCCGGGTGCCAAGGTGGCCGGCGTCACCGGCAACACCCTGTTCGCCGTCGTCCAGTTCGAATATGCGACCCGCGATTCCAAGGACGCCTCGATGTACGGCAAGCTGCCGTCGCCGATCGCCGTCCTGACGCTGGACCAGAACAAGGAAACCGGCGCGCTGAAGCTGGTGCAGTACCACAATGTCGACACCAGCCCGGCGCACGGCCTGTGGATCACCTGCGGCGCCAGCCTGTCGCCCTGGAACACCCACCTGTCGAGCGAGGAATACGAGCCGGACGCGACCGCGCTCGACGACCAGTTCCGCGCCTACAGCAAGAACCTGTTCGGCGACGAGACCAAGGCCAACCCCTATCACTACGGCCACCTGCCGGAAGTGATCGTGAACCCCGACGGCACCGGCACCATCAAGAAGCACTACAATCTCGGCCGCATCTCGCACGAGCTGGTGCAGGTGATGCCCGACGAGCGCACCGTGCTGATGGGTGACGACACCACCAACGGCGGCCTGTTCATGTTCATCGCCGATCAGGCGAAGGACCTGTCGGCCGGCACCCTCTATGCCGCCAAGATGGAGCAGGAAGAGGGCAAGGACATCGACAAGGGCGGCGCCTTCGCGCTGAAGTGGGTCAAGCTGGGCCACGCCACCAGCGCCGAGATCGAGAAGCTGGCCGACAGCCTGAAGGCCGCCGACATCGTCGAGGTGAAGAAGGAGGATCCGAAGGACCCGTCCTTCACCGCCATCGGCTTCAACGGCAAGACCCAGTGGGTCAAGTTCAAGCCGGGCATGGAGAAGGCCGCCGCCTTCCTGGAAACCCACCGCTACGCCCCGACCGTCGGCGCCACGCTGGCCCTGACCAAGCTTGAAGGCGTCACCGTCAACGCCAAGGACAAGACCGCCTACATGGCGGTGTCCTACATCTACAAGTCGATGAGCGACGGCAAGAGCGGCATCAAGGTGAAGGCGATCAACGCCGGCGCCGTCTATCAGCTGCCGATGAAGGGCGGCCAGACCGACCTCGCCGGCGCCGCCATCGCCAGCGACTGGGTGCCGGTGCATTTCAGCCCGGTCCCCGCCCTGGTCGGCCGCGACCTCGCCACCCCGGACGCCATCGGCAACACCGCCGACGCCGACCTGATCGCCAACCCGGACAACCTGAAGTTCTCCGAGAAGCTGCGCACGCTGTTCATCGGCGAGGACAGCGGCAACCACGTCAACAACTTCCTGTGGGCCTACAACGTCGACAGCAAGAAGCTGGCCCGCCTGCTGTCCTGCCCGGCGGGGGCAGAGTCGACCGGCCTGCAGGCGGCCGACGACGTCAACGGCTTCTCCTACATCATGAGCAACTTCCAGCACCCCGGCGACTGGGAGAAGGGCCTGCACGACAAGGTCAAGGACAGCGTCGCCTCGCTGATCGACGATGCCTACCGCAACCGCCGCAGCGGCGGCGTCGGCTACATCCACGGGCTGCCGCAGGCCGTCTGATGGTAACGGTCTGACCGAGGCGGTCCATCGGACCTTCGAGACGACAGGAAGCGCGGCCGGGCAACCGGCCGCGTTTTTTCATGCCCTCGATCAAAAGAAGTAACTCTACCGCCAAATCGCACAGTGGTGTTCGGCGGCTTTTTTCTTGGAAGTGGTAATCACCAATCGACCTGGGACCAATCGGTGATCTTAACACCTCGTTAACTGGCCGGATGGCTCAATAAGCTCATCAGAGCGGGCAAAAGCCTCCGCCACGAATACAGGGATCGTCGCCATGTCCAAGACCGATTGCGCCGCCGAGATCTTCAAGTCCGCCGCTCTGCACCTGGATATGGTCGATGAATTCATCGCCATCGCCCAGTCGAAGCTGAACAGCGTTGACAGCGAATTCACCCGCGACAGCCTGGCCGACCTGCTGTCCGGCCTGACCGAACAGCGCGAGACCTACGGCGCCGTGCTCGCCGCCGCCCAGCCCGTCACGGCGCTCGCCGCCTGATCCGACCGCTCCCTTTCTTCCGAAAGACCGTCATCATGCCCTCCCCCATCGCCGCCCCCATCGCCAAGGACGTCCTAGCCTCTGCCGCCCTGCATCTGGAGGTGCTGGAGGAGTTCATCGCCGTCGTCCGCCGCCGGCTGGCCGCCTCCGACGATGCCTTCGCCCGCGACAGCCTGAACGACCTGCTACTGAGCCTGACCGAACAGCGTGACGGCTATCAGGCGCTCACCGTTCCGGCGACCATCAGAGCATAGATGCCAGGAGACCGGCCCCAAGCTGGAGTTGCGCCGGTTCAGTGGTTCTTGCGCACTTTGCGTGGATGGTCCGGGTTGTGGTGGCGAGCAGACCGGTTATTGCCCACATGGAAGGAGCATGCAGAAGTTCTCTTTCCTTCCGGGCTGCCGCGTGCTTCAGATCGAGCGTGGCAGCCGCGGCTCCTTTGTCATTCTTGCAGAAAGTCGCCGAGGTAGTGGTCGTGCCCGCACTGTGGCGCTGTCAGCCGCTTGGTTCACAGCCGGTACCGGCGATCTCCTGCCGACCTCCCGGCCTTTGGGCATGAGCTCCGTGTTACCTTGCTGGTCCGGCGGTTCTATTGCCGGCAAGCGACCTGCCCCAAACGCACGTTCGCCGAGTGCTTTGCCGGCGCTGTAGCCCCTCACGCCCGACGCACCCGGCGGCTGGCCAAGGCGCTGAGCCGGGTCGGGATTGCTCTCGGGGGCGCTGCGGGGGCGCGGCTCGCCCGCGGGCTTGGGATGCCAGTCAGCAGGGACACCCTGCTACGTGTCATCCGGGCATTGCCCTTGCCGACCGTTAAACCGCCGCGCGTCATCGGCGTGGATGACTGGGCGCTTTCTGTTCCGGGGGCGGCGCGCAAATCGCGTGACATAGTGCATCTCTCCTTTCACAATCCTGGCAACAGCATCGTCTCATCTCTTTGATAATCAATGAGGTTCTTGGGGCGCCGCGCCTTAATCTCGTTCACGCCCGTTTGCACGGCGTCCGTGTCCAAGGCTGCCATGGGAATGTGCCACGGGGCTGATGGGACAAGCTGCGTTGCCGGCAGGATCCCACGCTGAATAAGGCGGTGCACGGAGGGAATGGAGATGCCGAGCCGCTTCGCCGCCTTGTCGGCCGTCAGCGTCTCGGGACGGGGCACGGTCGGGTCGAAATCGGAAAGGCCAAGTCGCTCCCGCAACAGCCGAACCTTCACGGTCGTCCAGGTCTCTCCGTTATCGCTCCGGCACTTCATGCGGTTCAACGTGACGGAGATCTCATGATCCGGCCAATGTCCGGACAGCTTGCGCACGACCTCCACCGCTCCTGGATGTGCTTTGTCCGCTCGACGCCCGGTCCTGGCCCGTGGGACACGCAGTTCGGTGTGTCGGCCACCTATCCAATGAATCCGCAGCACCGCCTCGTACGCCGCGTCGTCGAGGTCGATCACCACCTCCTCCACGAGTAGCCGGGTCAGACGTTGCCGAGTTCGCGCGTCCGCTGTCGGTGCATTCCAGGCCGCCGACAGATCGTGAGCCAACCCCAGAAGAGCCGCCCTGTTCACCCTTGGGCGCGCCGATGAGCGCGCCTCGGCCTCGGCAATCCGACGTTCGATCTGCGCCACCCGTTCCAGAGCCGTATTCCAGCGCGCTTCCAGTTCTCTCACGACATGGCGCTTTTCCGGCTCCACGAGGTCGTACCGGCGAGCCGCCAACGAGGCATCATAGCGGGCCGCCTCCAACTCGCGCTCCAGCGCTGCCCGCTCTTCCGCCCCCGCCGCAGCCGCCTGGTCGGCGGCAAGCAGGGCAGCCTCCACCGCTCTGGCAGAGACGGCTTCCAGCATCTGCGCCACGACCGCCCGATCGACACGAATACCGCCGATGCCGATGCACAGACCGACACCGACATGGGCATCGTCACCTCGGCATTGGTAACGGTGGGCATGCCCCGACTGCATGCCGTAGAAGACCCGCATCTTGCGACCGCAGTGCCCGCACCGGACCAGCCCGGTCAACAGTGCCCGGCCGCCCCGGCCGGCCTTGCGGGCGGCACGCTTCTGCATGTGGGCGTTTTCCTCCAGCATGCGCTGATGTTCCTCGAACTCGGCCCAGGTGATGTAGCCCTCGTGGTTGTCGCGCAGCAGGGTATTCCACTCGGTGCGCTCCCGTTTATGCCCGCTCGTCTTCCGAGCCCGGCCCTCGACAACGCGAGTCCGGTTACCCCGCCGGCCGAACACATAGGCGCCGGCATAGATCGGGTTCTGCAGGACCTGGATCACCGTGTGGTACGCCGGCGGCTGCCAGAGGATTTTGCAGGCGATGAGGTTGCGCCGCACGACGGGGAGCGACAGTTCGGCGGCGCGCGCCCAGAGAAAAACCTGGCGGGCGCTGCCCAGTTCTCGGAACTTGCTGAACAGCATCCGGATCGCGCCGGCAACGCGCTCGTCAGGATCGATTTCGATCCGTCCGGCCTCGTTCCAGCAGTAGCCGGGCGGTAGCGTGAACCGCAGTTCCCCCCTGCGGGCTTTTCCGTCTCGGGCTTCGATGCCGCGTTGACGCAGCAGGCTGAGTTCGTACTCCGACATTGTTCCCTTCAGGCCGAGCAGAAGGCGGTCGTTCAGCAGCCTTGGATCATAGACCCCATCTGGGTCGACGACCAACGCCCCTGCCAGAGCACAGAGGTCAATGAGGTGGTGCCAATCCCGGCCGTTGCGGGCCAGCCGCGATGCCTCGATGCAATAGACGGCACCGACGGTGCCGGCGCAGACCGCCGCCACCAGCTTCTGAAAGCCAGGACGGCTTTCGAGGCCGGAACCAGAGCGGCCAAGGTCCTCATCGATGATCATGACATCGACGAACCCAGCCGCCCGTGCGGCGTCAGCCAAGTCATACTGTCGACGACGGCTTTCCGTATGATTGATCAGCTGGCCGGGTGTGGACTGGCGGACATAGATCGCGGCACCGCGGCCGAGGTGATCAGCGGTGATCTTGGGGCTCATGGCCGTCCTCCTTTTTCTTCGTGCCCAGCCGGGCTCCGACGGCTTCCAGGAGGAGGTCCGCCAGGACCTGCACGACCTCGTCCGGAACCACGAGACCCGGGAGTGGAACCGTGAGGTCGAGCAAGAGTTGGGACGTCGGCCGCGGTCGTCTGGTCATCGGCAACCTCCTCCGTGGGTGAGTTGTCCGATGCTGCGCCGCCGCCGATCGAGTCCCGCAGATCCGAGAGAACTGCCGCCAATGCGCTAAGGGCTGCGACTGTGGTCTGCGGCGGACCCAATGCCGCCATATCAAGGCAGTAAGCCGGGTCGCACATCCAGGCCGGCAATTCCCGGGCGGTATCGGGGCGTTCCTCGAGCCACAGGACGGAGTGGCCACCACGTACTGTCCGGCTCACCACCCTCAATGTCTTCCCGTACAGCGGGTGCCACGGATACTCCACGCGAGCCGACTCGAAACTGTATGCTGAATGACGCTCAATCCCCGCGACGTCCACGGAAGACGTATAAATCGCCGGCATGAGGATCGCGGCCAAGACCTTCCTGGACCTTCAGCGCCAGCGAGTTCATCCCGCAGCGCATGTCGGTGATCCCGCCGGCCAGCCAGACCCGAACGCCCGAGGGGACCGGGATCATGCCGGCCGTCCCGACAGCGCGGCGATCACCGTGCCGACCAGGGCCGGATCGACCGCGCCGGTGATGCGCACGCGCGCCGTCGCGAACTCGACCTCGATGAGGCCGGCTGGTGGGCCCGCGGGCGCCGCCGTCGGCTCCGTCATCTCCTCCGGTGCCGGAGCGTCGGTAGCGACGGTGATCGGCATGAAGGCGGGCAGCCGGGGCTGCTGACCGAAGAACTGGCGGCGCCAGCGGTACAGCAGGCTGACGTCCACGCCCAGGCGCCGGGCGACCTCAGTCGCCTTGACGCCAGGCTGGAACGCCTCTTCGACCAGCCGCAGCTTCTCCTCGTCGCTGAACTGCCGCCGCCGCTCCAGGCCCGTGATCACCTCGACGCGTTGGATAGTCATAGGGTCTGCCATAGGGATAGCCATAGGGACAGACCCCATGATTCAGCTTTCCAGTGCCCTCACAAGGCGGCACTCGGCGGAGGGGTACCTTGAACCCTGGTTCGGTATCGGTTCGCCGGACCACCTCGACGGTGAAGTCGAGGAAGGCTGCTTTGTCCATCAGCTTCTTGCGATCATAGGCGCTGTCGGCGAAGAGATGCTTCATCCACGGCCAACGCTTGCGCATCGTCTCCAAGATTTTCTGGGCTCCGGCGGAGTCGGAAATGTCGGCGGTGGTCAGGTTCACCATCAGCAGGCGGCCGACGGTGTCGACCGCGATGTGCCGTTTGCGCCCGTCGATCTTCTTGCCGGCATCGTAGCCGCGCTCTCTGGCAGCGGGAGCCTTTACCGATTGGCTGTCCACAACCCCGGCACTCGGACTGGCTTCGCGGCCGGCCCGCTCACGGTCGATCATCAACGCCACGTCGTGGATCGTCTGAAACAGCAAGCGCCGCAGGAGATGCCGGAACCACCAATACACCGTCTGCCACGGTGGGAAGTCCTTTGTTAAAAGCCGCCAGCCACAGCCCGTCCGGCCAAGTAGCGTAAGGCGTTCAAGATTTCCCGAAGGTCCACAGACCTCGGACGGCCGGTGTCGGCTTTCTGCGGCATCAGCGGTTCAATCAGAGACCACTCCTCATCGGGTCAGGTCCGTCGAATACCGCTTCGTCTTCTTCTCAATCCTGGCCATTCGGCTGCGCGTCGCTTCGGTCCACATTCGAAGTTTGAATCATATCACGCCGTTACAGCCAACCCTTTTCAAACGGGCTCTAACTAGCAAGGAGAGCATGAAAACGGCAAGGCTGGCTCCGACTGAGCTGGAAATATCTTTCCCTGAGATATGGCTGATGATCAAATGGAGTAGGAAGCCATCCTGAAACGGGAGGCTGAACAATGCCCCGTGCGGTCGCTGTATCGACATCTGGACAATTTGGGCTGAAACGATCCGGGTGAAGGAAGGAAGTGGATGGTAAGCTCTATGCTCGACTGGAAACTGATGGCGTTGGGCCCGGAACAGCCGATCTTGGACGCTTTGCGTCGGTTTGAGGACAACCATGAGCAGATTTGTCTGGTCGTCGATCCTGACGACCGGCTGCTGGGAACCATCACGGAGGGTGATGTCCGTCGGGCGCTTCTCGGCAATCTGACTTTGC
Organism: Azospirillum lipoferum 4B; assembly: GCF_000283655.1. Lineage (NCBI taxonomy): Bacteria > Pseudomonadati > Pseudomonadota > Alphaproteobacteria > Rhodospirillales > Azospirillaceae > Azospirillum > Azospirillum lipoferum. The sequence continues at coordinate 145,525 of NC_016588.1, forward strand.
AGAGCCCGGTGCAAGCCATTATGACCAAGCACCCTATCCAGGTTCGTTCCGGGACCTCTGCTCCGGCGATGCTCCGACTGATGCGCCATCATGTGATCCGCTATATTCCGGTTGTGGACGAGCATGGCCGGGTTCAGGCCCTGCAGGGATTGCAGGATCTGATTATGCCTACGCGTGACAACAGTGTCGTGTTGATGGCTGGGGGCGAGGGCCGCCGTCTGCGGCCTTTGACCGAAACCTGCCCCAAGCCGATGGTCCGCATCGGCACCAAGCCAATTCTCGAATTGATACTTCAGGAGTTCATTGATCAGGGGTTTCATAAATTTTATATCTCCATTAACTACCTTGGAGATAAGATAAAGCAGTATTTCGGAGATGGTTCTTTTTGGAATGTTGAAATCAATTATTTAAAAGAAAACGATAAAATGGGGACTGCTGGCGCCCTTTCTCTTCTTCCTGAGAGACCGCGGCAACCTATTATCGTAATGAATGGGGATTTGTTGACGAGAGTAAACTTTCAGGAACTGCTTGATCATCATGAAGTTGCTGGCAATGCTATAACTTTGGGGATTCGTGATTATGCGGTAGAGATACCTTACGGCGTTGTCATTTTGGACAACCAGCGTGTGACGGGGTTGATGGAGAAGCCTACTCATCGGTATTCCATCAATTGCGGCGTGTATGCGCTGGATCCACGCTGTCTGGAGCTGGTGCCTCGCCACATGTCCACAGACATGCCGAAGCTGATGCAGGATGCCATTGACGCCGGCTGGTCTGTCGGGGGATTTCCAATCGATGAATATTGGATCGACATAGGCCGAATGTCCGATCTCGAGCGCGCCAACCGAGAGTACATGCAACTGTTCCCCCAGCCCGGACACACATCCCAGACGCTGTCCGCCGATACTCCCTGAACCAGGAGTCGCACGTGTTCCGTTATCCTGCCTACCAAGCCATCGACCTTGACGCTTTTCGGCCCGATCATCCGGAGCCTCCAGCGCTTTATGGCTTGCCGAAGACGGTTCTTTTCTGCCGGTCCTGTGTCATTTCCAACCAGCGCCCCAATTCCGCGGTCGAATATCGACATACCCGGCAGAGCACCAAGGCAACCATCCATTTCAGCGAGGATGGGCTTTGCGATGCCTGCCGCCAAGCGGAACGCAAGCGTATGGAAATCGATTGGAACGCGCGTGACCGTGAACTGCGGGAATTGTGTGACCGTTTCCGGCGCAACGACGGGCGTTATGATTGCTTGGTTCCCGGTTCCGGCGGGAAGGATAGCTTTTATGCAGCGCATATTCTTAAGCACCGTTACGGTATGAAGCCTCTTACCGTGACGTGGGCCCCCCATGTCTATACGGAGTGGGGCTGGCAGAATTTCCAGGCCTGGATCGGAGCGGGGTTCGACAATTATCTGGCCACGCCCAGTGGACGCACTCATCGTCTGCTGACCAGGCTCGCGGTGGAAAATCTTTTCCATCCTTTCCAGCCTTTTATGATCGGCCAGAAGGCTTTGGCTCCGCGTATGGCAGCGCTCATGAACATTCCGCTGGTCTTCTATGGTGAAAACGAAGCCGAGTACGGCAATCCCATCCAAGATGCCGAACGAGCGGAGCGGGACTGGCAATATTTCGCATTGTCTGACCCGGATCAGGTGCATCTGAGCGGAGTGTCCGTGCGCGAACTGACGGAGGAGTATGGTATCGACCGTAGCGACATGCAGATCTACATGCCATGCGATCCTCAGATGCTTTCCGACCAGAATGTCCAGGTGCATTATCTTGGATATTACCTGAAATGGCATCCGCAGAGCTGCTACTATTACGCCGTGGAACATGGAAATTTCCAGGCTTCTCCCGAACGTACTCCTGGCACATATAGCAAATACAACAGCATCGACGATCGGATCGACGATCTGCATTACTATACGACCTTTATCAAATTTGGTATTGGGCGGGCTTCTTATGATGCAGCACAGGAGATCCGTTCGAAAGACATCACGCGTGATGAAGGGGTGGCGCTGGTTCAGCGCTTTGACGGTGAATTTCCGGAACGATTCTTCGACGAGATCTTGTCCTACCTCAGCCTGCCGGATGCTGAATTTCCAATAGCGGCACGGCATTTCGAGCAGCCTATCATGACCCGTAGTTCTTTCGAGAACCTGACGGATCGGTTTCGCTCCCCTCATCTTTGGCAACATTCGGATGCACGGTGGTCGCTGCGCCACCGTGTCACCTGAGCGGGAGCTTAACCATGAAGATTCTGGGGATTCACAAGGATCCTTGGCACGATACCGGGGCTGCCGTCATCCGGGATGACGGTGATGGCCCCCGTTACGTGCATGTCGCCGAGGAGCGGTTGGACCGGATTAAGAACTCCAGGGCTTTTCCAGAGCGCTCCATCGAATCCTGTCTGGCCGCCGCAGGTATTGGCAGCGTGGAGAACCTGGATCTGGTTGTGATGGACCACATCCGCGATAGTACGGATTGGCGCCGTGATCATTTCCGCCAGCCATGCCGGACCGATGTTTTCCTTGCCGATGTTCCGCCTGATCGGCTGCGCATTATCAATCATCATCTGGCGCATGCCTGCTCGGCCTTCTATTCATCCCCTTTTCCTCGAGCGGCCGTCCTGGTTGTGGATGGGCGCGGTTCGAACGATGAAACACAGAGCTTATGGCGTGCCGGCCCCCAGGGGCTGGAACTCGTCTCGCACACCACCTGCATCGGCATCGGGCTGCTCTATGCCGCAGTTACTCAGGCCATCGGTTTCGGCCTTCTGCAGGAAGGCAAGACCATGGGGCTTGCCCCTTATGGTGGGCAGGGGGCGAGGATCTTCGAGTTTCCGCATGTCTTCGATGGGATCGTCACCGACTATGCCGGTTTCTGCGCTTGGGGCAGTTATGATATTCTAGCCTCTCATCCACCTTTGGACAGTTTTGCAGCCAAAGCGCAGGCTGCTTGGGAGGTGCAGGATGAGTGCGAGCGGGCCATGCTGCACCTCGCTCGCCATGCGCGCGAGGCTACCGGCGAGGAATATTTGTGCATCTCCGGTGGTGTGGGGCTGAATTCTGTCGCCAATTACAAAGTGCTGCAGTCAGGCATTTTCCGAGATGTCTTCGTCAACCCGGCCTGCTCGGACACCGGCATTGCACTTGGGGCGGCCCTTTACGGTTATCATGTGGAAGGGAAAGCAGACCATCGGCGCGCCGGCATCTCTCCCTATATTGGTCCTGTCTACGATCAGGGGCGGATTGACCGGGCGCTCGCCAGCATCGGCCTCCCCGTATTGGATGGCGATGTGGTGTGCCAAGCCGCCCGCTTGCTGGTGGGTGACGCCATCCTCGGATGTTTCCAGAGAGGTTCCGAAATGGGACCGCGCGCCCTTGGCAACCGCAGCATCCTGGTCAATCCGCTGATCGCGGACAACAAGGATCGTCTGAACAACCGGGTCAAGCACCGCGAACATTTCCGTCCCTTCGCTCCTGCGGTTTTGGTGGAGCATGTATCTGAGTATTTTGAACTCGACAGGCCTTGTCCTCACATGTTGATGGTGGCCGTCATTCGGCCGGAGAAGCGCTCGCTGATACCGGCGGTCACCCATGTGGACGGCACTGGGCGGTTGCAGACGGTGGCGAAGGAGGACAACCCTATTTTTTATTCGCTGATCGAGGCCTTTGGGCAGGAGACCGGGGTGCCTGTGCTGCTGAACACATCCTTCAACGTGAATGCCGAGCCGATCGTCGAGACGCCAGAGGACGCGGTGCGCTGCTTCCTGGGCACCGAAATCGATGCTCTTCTGATTGGGGAGCGACTGGTTCTCAAACCTGCCGCCGAGGAGATTCTGTGTCGATGACACCTGATATTGCCATTGATCTTTCCGGGCAGGCGGAGCGCTTTGCGCAGGACGGCTATCTGATCCTTCGCGGTGCTGCTGCTGGACTTTCCGAGTTTCAGGCGTTGCGCGACGAAGTGCAGCGCTATGGACGCCGCTTTACCGCGGCTTTCGACCTTGACAGCGATTCCTGGCTTGAGAGCATTGGCGAAGAAGACCTGGGCACCTTCTATCGCGGCCTGCGTTACCTGCCGTCCTTGACGCGGCTGGCAGCCTGTGATGCTTTCTTGAATTTGGCCAAGCAGCTTGGCCTTGGCTTTCCAGTCGTGATGCATTGCTACAACTTGCGCATGGATCGTCCGCAGGCCGACCGCCACCTGTTCCGATGGCATCAGGACTCCACCTATCTCCTTGGATCGCACAATGCGGTGACCGCCTGGATTCCACTGGGTCGGGTTGGTCCCGGTCTCGGTAGCATTGAGGTCGTGCCCGGCAGCCACCGAGCCGGTCTCCGGCCCTTCATTGCCACCCGGCCGGATGTGATGGACAAGAATGCCGCGCTGTCTCCTGCGGATTTGGCGCTGGAGCGTGAGCCGGAGGGGGGGATTGAGGTTGAAGCCGAGGCTGGGGACATCGTGGTGTTCTCCCAACTCCTGCTTCATCGCAGCACCCCGAACCGGTCCAGATGCATCCGTTGGACCGTCCAAGCCCGTTTTGCCGATCTGGATGAGGCTGGCTTCCGGGAGGCAGGATTCCCCATGGGCGATGCGACGACGATTTTCCGGAGCCCCTATCTTGCCAAATTCCACCACTGACTCCAGAGCAGATCCCATGTCCGATACGTCCCCCACCGCATCTCAGGCATTAGAGGAAGTCGGCTTGCTGCGGGCGCGGAACGATGAGCGCACGCTCAACTACTACGAGGAATTGGCCAAGACTTACGATGCCGATCCTGCGGGAGCGTTGCTGAAGCTCTGGTCATTTGCCGTTCATGCTCCACGCCAAGCTGTTACGGATTTTCTGGTCCGCTACGAGCTTTTCAAGAAAATTCTGGATGTGCCGGGCTGCGTTGCAGAGTTCGGTGTCTATAATGGCCAGGGGCTGATGAGCTTCGCCCAGTTCAGCGCCATCCTGGAGCCCAACCATGTCCAGCGTGTGATTTACGGTTTCGACACCTTCGAAGGCGTTCCCCACGTGAGTAAGGAAGACGCTGCCCCCGGAACTGCCGAGAACATCCGGGTGGGCGGCTTCCGGGTGGATTCCTACGATCGCCTAACCCAGGCCATTGCGCTGTTTGATCATAACCGCTTCATCGGTCACCGGCCTAAGGTTGCTCTGGTCAAGGGAGATATCCGGGAAAGCGTCAGCCGCTTTCTTGAAGAGAATCCTCATGTGATTTTTGCGATGCTGTACTTGGACATCGATATTTTCGAGCCCACCCGCATCGTTTTGGACACTCTGCTGGAGCGTGTGCCGAAGGGAGGAATTGTGGCGTTCGATGAGTTGAACACACCGGCCTATCCTGGCGAAACGATGGCATTGCTGAGAACCATGGACCTTGGGCAGGTGGAGTTGAAGCGTCTGCCTTTCTGTAGCCGAATCTCTTATTTTGTCCGTTGACCCCATGTCCGGTAGTGTTCTCTCGCCCGGTTCTGTGCGTTTGGATGCTTATGCCGGCTCCATGTTTCAGCATGATCGTCTGCATCCTCGTTGGATCGACGATTGCGCCCGTTACCTGCGTGTCGTCTTTGGCGACCGACTTGAAGGTGCGTGCGTGCTTGACTATGGGTTCGGCCGTGGCAATTGGGCATTGGCTTTCCGCAAAGCGGGGGCCCGACGCGTGGTGGCCATTGATGCGGCTGAAGGCAATGTGCGCCGTTTTTCCGATTTTCTCCACCGGGACCAGCTGTCTGGCATTGAGGTGATCCATGGCGATGCTCTGGTGGAGCCTTTGGCATACAACGTGGACCATGTCTGGCTCTATGGCGTGCTTCATCATGTCGGTCAGCCCGGGCTGCTGCTTGAGCGTCTGAGCGCAGCCGCGTCGGGTCCGCAATCCCATTTGCTAGTTTATGCCTATGACCGCGGCAGTGTACGCGAGACCATCGTCGGTCTGGTGCGGGAGGTTGTGCTTTATGAGGAGGTGGCCGAATTCACGATGGCGTCCGGCCTCTTTTGCCCCGCCGCCCGTTTGCGGGCTCGCGATGATCTGACGGCACCGATCATCCGGTGGTACAGCGCGGTCGAACTGGAACAGCAGGTGCGGGAGCATGGTTGGAGAGTGATTGCCCGCCCCCCTGACTTTCCGGTTTTCCTCGGCCGGCCGGGCACAGGAGAATTCGCACCGCACCATCTGCTTTGCGCCCGTGAGGCAGGCAGGCTGGAAGAGACGTCATCTTCCGCCGACATATCCGCAGCAGCGGCGGAGGATACGGCTGCAGATTGTGCGGCACTTCGGGCCCTGTGGGATGATCTCAAGGCTGGGTGTTCGGCGGAGCGTATGGCACATATCGGCATTGGGCTGTTCAATGCTCATTTCGCTGCTCTTGCATACACCGGACGGGTGGAGGAAGCCCTGATCCAGGATTTCCTCCATCTCGCCTTCCAATGTGAGGACTCCGGCGTTTCGGTGCGCTCAGAGTGTTCACGCCATTATCGTGTCCTGGCCGCCCTGTCCGCCGCTGATCGGCCTCGTGCTTCATTGGCCGCCGCACTGCCCGGCCATATTGCTCGTCATTTGGCCGGGCAGGCGATTCGTTTCTAGGGCCTGTTGACATTTGAGGAACGAAAGGGGATTCCGCTGGCCTCTGAAATCTGATTCAAGGCTTCCAAAAAGGAGGTATCCTTGGATCGGATGGTTCTGCGGGACGATCAGTGGGAGCGGATAGCGGCGCTTCTTCCGGGCAAAGTCGGCGATCCCGGCCGCTCGGGGGCGGACAATCGGCTGTTTCTGGAGGCGGTCCTGTGGATCGTCCGTGTTGGGTCACCCTGGCGGGACTTGCCCGAAGCCTTCGGTAATTGGAACTCGGTGTTCCAACGCTTTCGCCGATGGGCCAAGGCCGGTGTCTTCGATGAGGTCTTCGCCGCCTTATCGAGCGACGCGGACTTCGAGTACGCGATCATCGATGGAACGATTGTCCGGGTGCATCAGCACGGCACCGGCGCAAGGGGGGGACTCAGGCTCAGGCCATTGGCCGCTCTCGCGGTACGCATCCGGTGAATGCCGCGGTTAGGCAGCTTTCGTCTTCTCGCGGATTGCCTTCCAGTTCCAGGGCAGTAGTTTGTGCAGGCGGGTCTGGGGGATGTCGTTGATGCGGGCGAGCACGTCGGCGAGCCACGCCTGGGGATCGACGTCGTTGAGCTTCGCCGTGATGATCAGGCCGTACATGATCGCCGCTCGCTGCCCGCCGCGATCGGAGCCGCAGAACAGCCACGCTTTTCTGCCCAAAGCGATCCCGCGCAGGCTACGTTCGGCTGCGTTGTTTGTCAGGCACAGCCGGCCGTCGCTGAGGAACTTGGTGAAGCCGTCCCAGCGGGTCAGCATGTAGTCCATCGCCTTGGCCACGGGGGCATGGCGGGAGAGCCGGGCGCGTTCCGTCCGCATCCAGTCCTCCAGCGCGGCTACCAGGGTGACTCCGTGTTCCCGGCGGGCCGCCAGCCGCTCGGCCGCTGGCTTGCCGTTCAGGGCGCGCTCGAGATCGAAGAGGGCGTCGATGCGCCTTACGGCTTCCAGGGCCAGCGGTGAGATCGGCGGGGCGTCCTTGCCACGTCTGGTGTTCGCGGCGATGTCGGCCAGCTTGAAGAAGCCGCGCCGGGCATGCGCCCAGCACAGCACGTCGCTGATCGGCCCCGGCTGGCGGTCGGGTTCGTACAGCCGGTTATAGCCGGCGAACGCATCGGCCTGCAGCCAGCCTGTGAAGCCGGCCAGATGCCGTTCGGGATGTTCGCCCTTGCGGTCTCGCGAATAGTGGAACAGCGCTGCCGGTGGGGCTTGGCCGGCAAATGGCCGGTCATCACGCACATACACCCACAACCGCCCGGTGTCTGTCTTGCCCTTGGCCAGCACGGGCACCGGCGTGTCGTCCCCATGCAGCCGCTCGGCTGCCAGTACATGCGCGGCGATCAGGTCGTGCAGCGGCTTCAGCACCGCCGCGGCGGTGCCCACTTGGTCGGCCAGGGTGGACAGGCTGAGCGGCACACCCTCCCGTGCGAAGCGTTCGGCCTGCCGGTTCAGCGGCTGATGCTGGCCGAACTTCTCGAACAGCAGGGTGGCCAGCAGGTTGGGGCCGGCCCAGCCGCGCGGGGTGGCGTGGAACGGCGCCGGTGGCTGGCTGATCGTCTCGCAGGCCCGGCAAGAGAACCGCTCGCGCACCGTCTGGATCACCTTCCACTGGCGCGGGATCACCTCCAGCGTCTCGGTGATCGTTTCGCCCAGCCGGCACAGCTTGTCCGAGCCGCAGCACGGGCAGCTCGCCGGGGCCGGCACAACGACGCGCTCGCGCGGCAGATGCTCGGGAAAGGGCTGGCGCGACGGCCGCTTGCGGGTGAAGGCCGCCACCGCGGTAGTTTTGGCCGCAGCCTGCTCGGCCGCCAGCTCGTCCTCGCTGGCCGTCGCTTCCAGCTCTTCGAGTTGGAACTCCAACTGGTCCAGAAGACGCGCCTTGCGCTCGGAACGCGTGCCGTAGAGCTCGCGCCGGAGCTTCTCGATTTCCAGCTTCAGGCTGGCGATCAGCGCCTCGGTGTTGGATGCCATCGCCCTGGCCCGGGCCGCGTCGGCTTCCGCCGCGTCCGCCCGCGCCTCGGCCTGCGCCAAGGCGGCGCGCAGGCTGGCAATGTCGTCGGGCGGGGCGGCGGTCATGGCGCCAGTTTACCTGGAAACGCGCCGTTGAGCCGCCGCAATCGCCCCTGAACCGGTGCGTCGATTCACCGTGTCGCAGTCACCCCGCGGCCTCGGGGCGCCAGGTCTTCTGCGGGTTGCGCCAGTCGATGCCCTCGAGCAGATAGCCCATCTGTCCAACCGAGATGGACACCGCACCGTCCGCCGGCCTCGGCCAGATGAACCGGCCCCGCTCCAGCCTCTTCATGAACAGGCAACTGCCCTGGCCGTCATACCAGATGATCTTCACCAGATCGCCCCGGCGCCCGCGGAAAATGAAAAGATGACCGCTGTGCGGGTCTTGGGCGAAGCGTTCCTGCACCAGCAGCGCCAAGCTTGCCCAGCCCTTGCGCATGTCGGTGTGCCCGCTGGCCAGCCACACCCGCACGCCACTCGGCACCGGAATCATGCCAGGGCACCGACAACGGCCGCCGCCAGGGCCGGGTCGACCGGCCCTTCCAGACGCAGACGTGCCCCGCTGGGCAGGATGACCTCGAGGATCGCTGGGCTCATCTCCGGCGCCGCCGGAGGCGGCAATGGCGTATGAGGCTCCGCGACCGGCGGTTCCATCACGCTCGGCTCCGGCGCGATGGTCACCGCGACAAAGCTGGGCGGTTCGGCCACGGAGGTCCCGCCGACCTTCATCAGGTCCCGCCAGCGATACAGCAGGCTTTCGTGCACGCCCAGCCGACGGGCCGCCTCCGTCACCACCACGCCGGGCCGGAACGCCTCCTCAACCATCCGCACCTTCTCCGCCGGCGTGTAGCTCCGCCGCCGTTCCCGGCCCGTCAAAACCTCGATACGCTGGTAAGCCATGACGTTTGCAACTCGTTTGCGTCCGCGCGATGACGCGCAACGCAAAACTCAGACGCCGGACCCTACTTTGCCAAGGCGGCACTCACCGGAGGCGTACCTCTCGCGGCGGACTGACGACCAAGATCCTGGCCGTCGTCGATGGGTTGGGAAACCTTGGGCGCTTCATCCTGCTGCCGGGCCAACGACATGACAGCGTTGGCGTCGAACCGGTGCTGGACGGTATCGAGTTCTCCGCCTTGCTGGCTGATAGAGCCTTCGACAGCAACGCCATCCGCACCTTGATCGCCGAGCGTGGCGCGGTCGCCGTCATTCCGTCCAAGACCAGCCGCACCACTCCGATTCCCCATGACGCCGAAATGTACAAATGGCGCCATCTGGTCGAGAACTTCTTCTGCAAAATCAAGGAATTTCGCCGTATTGCCACGCGATACGACAAAACAGACACAAGCTACGCCGCTGCCATCAACCTCGTCGCTACCGTCTTGGCAACACGGTGAATGTCAACAGACCCTAATCGGTAGCCAGCCGGGGGCTTGTTGGAGCGCCGGCTGTTTCCGGCCCTTTTGGTTTTCCGTACGAGTCGCGTTCAACCAATACGCTTCAGATAGGCTCCCGGCCAGTAGGTGACGGGCTCCCGTACCAGGCCTTCATTGAAAAGCCAGGGCGGCTGTTCCAGCTGGAAACGGGGGTCGAGACGAACGAACTCCTCGGCCGCCGCTTTGGGATTGTTCCAGTCCCAGTCGGGGGCGGTGCGGGGCGCGCCGATGACCTGTTCCATGATCCCATCGGAGGCGACGATATAGGAGTTGGGTGTCACCATGGGGCCGTAGGCCTTCAGCTCCTCCAGAACGTGGGCTCGACTGTGGTTGCTGTCGAGCATGACGAAAACCGTTTCCCCTGGTCGAATCTCCAAACGGACCTGGTCCACCGTCGTTGGATCGATCGAGCTGCCTTCGATCAGGTCGATGTAGGGGAACAGTTCATGCGCTTCGATGGCAGCCCTGTTGTGAGGACGGATTTCCACGTCGATGCCGATTACTCGTCCCTTGCCCCACAGCTTGCACAGCGAAGCATAGAAAACCAGGGAACCGCCATGCGCCACACCGGTTTCGATGATGACATCAGGGCGCAGGCCGTTCAGCACTTCCTGGACACGCATCATATCCTCGGGGAGCTGGATGATCGGGCGTCCGAGCCATGTGAAGCTGTAGACATGCTTAACGTCCCAGCCGCAGCGCAGCCAAGCGCGTGATACGACTTCGAATGCTTCGGTGGAGGCCATCGGTAGGGTGCGCGTTCCGTCCGGATTCTGGATGGTTACCGTGCCGGCCGTTTCATCAATCGTGATCATGCAGCCACTCCTGTTGGTAGCGGCGCACCACTTCAGGCAGCGCCTGTGCGACAGTTCGGGGAGAGAAGCCAAACTCGCACCGCAGCCGTTCCGTGTTCAGCACCGGAGCGACGACATCCGGTGCATCCGGCAAAACATCCACTTGGCAGCCCGTTTCCGCCACCAGCAGATCGCAGATCTCTTTGTGCGAGGTGTTGCGCCCTTCCCCCACGTTGTAGAGGCGCTCCTGACCGGCGATGGCGATATCGACCAGTGCGGCGGCGGCATCATCGATGTAGATGTAGTCCTTGGCCGACTCCAGACCGGTGCGCAGAGTCACCCGTCTTGTGCGCAGGGCATCCATGATGATGCTGGGGAGGAAGTTCTGCGAGCTGAAGTCGGTGCCGTACACGTTCGCCAGTCGTGCCACCCGGATCGCTGGATCGGGCAGCGACAGACACAGGCATTCGCCGGCAAGCTTGGAGCCATTGTAGAGTTGGTCGGGATTGGTGGGATGGATTGGAATGATGTCGTCCTCCACGGCCCGAGCCATCTGCATGTAAAGCCGTGTGGTGGAGAGATAGAGAAAGGAGGTATATCGGTAATGCGCCATCGTCTCTGTGAGCATACCGACATGCGCCTGCATGGTGTCGAAGGGACGGCTGCGGAAATCCGCTGTCAGGCCGATGCAATAAATCACATGCCCCAATGATGCTCCCCGTTCCGGCGGAGAACCGCGATAGATAGGACGGCATGTTCGCCCCTGCCGCCTTAGAAGCGCGACGATGTGCGATCCGATGAATCCGCCAGCTCCGAAAACTGTGAAGGGTGTCTCATCCACGGGAGCGTCATCTCTTCTGGGGCCAGGCATTCATTCTTATCATGATGATGGAGGCCGTCGTGGCCGGTCCCGGGCATCAGTCTGGAACATTCATGGGAGTCGTCTGCGAAAAAGCCCAGGGCGCTCGTCCGGAAGCCCATAGATCATTTAAAAGCTGCATTTCCCGAAAGGTGTCCATGCATTGCCAGAAGCCATGATGGCGATAGACGGCGAGTTCTCCGATAGAGGCCAGACGCTCCAGGATTCCTCCTTCGAGGGTGACATTTTCGTCCGGTTCCATCAAATCGAAGGCGCGGCGTTGGAAGACCATGTAGCCGCCATTGATCCAGCCATCCTTGACTTGAGGCTTTTCCTGGAAGCTTCGCACCACATCTTCATCCAAACCGAGTTCGCCGAAGCGGGAGGAAGGGTGGACAGCGGTCACCGTAGCCAGTCGTCCGAGGCGACGATGCTGGGAAACCACCGCGTCCAGATCGATGTCTGACACACCGTCCCCATATGTGACCAGGAAGCTGTCTCCCTGGATATATTTCAGAGCACGGTAAATACGCCGTCCAGTAAGAGAAGCCTGTCCGGTTTCCACCAGGTTAACCTTCCAATCTACCCGATTATCGGTTGGCATCAAGGATTCGACATTGCCTGTTTCCAGATCGATTTGCAGATCTTTTGTATAAAGATGATAATTAAGAAAATAGTTCCTGATGATGTCGCCCTTGTATCCAAGGCAAAGAATAAAGCGGTTCGAGCCATAATGGCGATAATGACGCATGATATGCCAGATGATCGGATAACCTCCGATCTCTACCATTGGTTTCGGCTTGAATTCCGTTTCTTCGCGTAAACGTGTTCCCATGCCGCCGCACAGAATGACCGTTTCCAGACTCGAAGCCGACACAGGAGCACCTCAATTTTTCCAGTTGCACGGAATGGCGGACCCCATGCGATCAGGTTATCATACCAAAGAAGAGAAAGAGGCGCCATCAGGCCGCATGTGCCGTTCGGCCATCAGGATTTCAGCCAACCGGAAGTCGAGTGACGTATCGATGTCGATCGAGCGGTCCGGAGGCATTTCGTAAGCCAGGGTCGCATCGTCGAATAGCCGTGCACTGTGTCGAAACCAGGGGATGGAAACGGCATAGACCGCGCCGTTGAGCACGAAGAGCTGTGATTGATCCTGGCTGCGCTGTCCATGGATGGCTGCCAAGCCGGCTCCTGTCATACCCGACAGCCCACCGTCCCTACGCAACCGGAACAGAAGGTCCGCGGGGCGGTCTAGAGGAGTCACGCTCAATGCCGAAGTGGCCTTTCTGTGCCAGGCCAGCGATAGGCAGCCGTCGATGTCCTCTGCCTCGCGCAAGGGTGATGTGGGCTGAAGCAGCACCAGCCAAGTCGCCTCGTCCTGCAACTGGTCGAGAGCGTGGGCGACGACGGCGGCAGTGCCGGCTTCATCCCCCGACAGGGTCGCAGGGCGTAGAAAGGGAGCCTCAGCACCTGCCGTCAGGGCGATGTCGCGGATGACCGGATCATCGGTGGAAACCACGATCCGGTCGATATGGCGTGAGCGTCGTGCGGCATGCACCGACCATGCGATCAAAGGCTTGCCGTTCAGTGGGCGGATGTTCTTGCCTGGCAGGCGCTTGGAGCCCGCTCTGGCTGGAATCAGGGCCAGAACGCGCTGGTCTGCGATCATGATCTCTCCTTCTCACTCGACGGATGGCGCAAAACGGTCACCCAGGTGACGATGGTCATGCCAGGATGCGTGTCTCGGGTATGGGGATAACGAAGCGGCAGCCCCATTCACGGACATGGGCCATGTGCTCCATGATCTCATCGGCGAGATTCCAGGGTAGAATCAGCAGATAATCCGGGCGCGCGACATCGATGGCATTCGGAGCGAGAACGGGGATTCTGGTTCCGGGCAGCCAGGTTCCTTGCTTGTGCGGGCTGCGATCTACGGTGAAGGCGATGAAGCTTGCATCGACACCGCAATAGTTCAGCAACGTGTTGCCTTTTGCCGGCGCACCATAGCCGGCGACCATAGAGCCTTCCTCCTGTGCCTGGATCAGAAAGCGCAACAGGCTGCGGCGGGTGCGGCGAATGCGATCGGTGAAGGCTAGGTAGGTCTCTGTCTGGTTCAGGCCGGCTGCGGCTTCCGCGGCGCGCAGGGCGGCCAGCGCAGGAGTTGTGCCGTAAGGCGCCATGGTCCGGCAAACCAGCAGGCGCAATGATCCTCCGTGGGTCGGCAGTGCTTTCACATCGAAAGCACGCAATCCTTGGCGGGCCAGCAAAGTCTCCACTGCCAGCAGGGAAAGGTACGAATAATGTTCATGGTAGATCGTATCGAACTGTACCTCTTCGATAAGGCGCAGCAGGTGTGGAAACTCAAAGCTGGCGACGCCTTCAGGCTTAAGCAGAATCGCAAAACCGGTAAGAAAGTCGTTCACATCCGGGACGTGCGCGAGCACGTTGTTCGCCACCATGAGGTCGGCGACAAGTCCCGCGGCCTTCATCTTCAGTGCCGTATCGCGTCCAAAGAAGGCACGAAGGGAAGGAATCCCCCGCTCGCGCTCTGCGACATCGGCGACGTTGGTTGCCGGCTCCACCCCTTGGATCCGAATGCCTGCCTGTTTGAAATATTGGAGAAGATAGCCGTCGTTGCTGGCAACTTCGACCACCATGCTGTCAGTCTTCAAAGCGAATCGTGTGATGGCTTCTTCGGCGAATGCGCGGGCATGCTTCAGCCAGGAACTGGAGTAGGAGGAAAAGTACGCATAGCTGCTGGAAAACAGCTCTTCCGGCTTCAGCTTGTGGTGCAACTGCACCAGCCAGCACCGTTCGCATACCCACGCTTGCAGCGGATAGAAGATTTCCGGACGCCCGTTATCCTCTGCCCGCCTCAGCGCGTTCGCAATCGGAGACAAGCCAAGGTCGGCAAAAGCTAGGCTGAGCGGAGTGCCGCAGCCTCGGCAGGAGCACACCCCCGGACCCTGCCGCTCGCCCTCACCCCAACCCATAGAGTCCACACTCCGCCGGATCGTTTTGCCCCGTATACCCTTTCCTTAGGAGGGCTTTGTCATCATAGGTGGTTCCAACTTAGAATCCCAGTCGAAAGCGTTGCCGGTCCGGGATGGCTTTGCCGGCCGATCATTCCGTGTTTGTCCGTGCATCGCGGCCGATCCTGGCGAAGTCAGGAAGCCATGCAGCAGGGCAAGCCCTGCTGGACCGCTTTTCTCCGGATGGAACTGCACCCCCAGGACGTTGCTCCGCTGTACTGCGGCGCACAAATGTTCACCCCCATACTTGGTTTCCGCCAGGACATCAGCGGGCTCGTCGGGAACGACGGCAAAGGAGTGCAGGAAGTAGAATGAAGTGCCTGCCGCGGTTCCGGTCAGGGGGCTTTCGTTCCAGTCCCTGTGCCGCGGCGGCAGCAAGCTCGACCAACCGATGTGCGGCCGTTTGCGCGGCAAGCCGTTGGTTGTGGTCGGCCCGATCTGACGAACCACCCCGTCGATCAGCCCCAAGCCCGAATGGACACCGAACTCTTCGCCTGTTCGCATCAGGACCTGCATGCCCACACAGATGCCGAGGAGAGGCCGGCCGGATGCGGCATAATCCAGAATGGGGCCGATCAACCGGCGGCGCTCCAATTCCGCCATGCAATCTCCGAAAGCGCCGACACCGGGTAGGACGATACGGCTGGCTTGCGCAATGACCATCGGATCGTCCGATGCCACCACGGAACCACCCGCCGCCGTCAAGGCGCGGGTCACACTGAAGATGTTGCCGATTCCATAGTCGATGAGAACAACCGGAGTGGTCATGCTGCAGTCTCCGTCATAGGGCGCACATCGATGCCGGCCTTCCTTGCGGCTGCCCGCATGTCGTCGACGCTGCAGACCCGGTAATGCAGGACATGCGCGGCTGCCACGGCATCGGCCCACCCGCCTTCTACGGCGGTGACAATGTCTTGCGCCTTTCCCATGCCTCCGCTTGCGATCACCGGGATCGGCACAGTGCTGGCCACAGCCCGGATCAGGTCGGTTTCGAATCCTTTGCGTGTACCCTCCCGGTCGATGGAGGTCAGCAGGATTTCCCCCGCTCCCAAGTCGACCAACTGACGGGCCCAGTCAAGCACGTCCCGTCCGCTGTGTTCGCGGCCGCCGTCCGAATAGCATTCCCAGCGGCCCTGCCCTATCCGTTTGGCATCGATCTGAGCAACCATTGACTGCGATCCGAAGCGTTGGGCGATTTCGGTGATCAGAGCGGGGCGTTCAAGGGCGGCGGTGTTGATGGCCACCTTGTCCGCCCCCCGTCGCAGCAGCGCTTCGGCGTCGGCAATGCTGCGCACGCCGCCCCCGACGGTCAGCGGAATGAAGATGTCCTTGGCTGTCTGCTCGACCACATGATGCAGGCTGTTGCGACGATAGAGGCTGGCTACCGCATCCATGTAGATGATTTCGTCTATTCCTTGTCTGTAGTAATCAAGGGCAAAATCATGGGGTGAACCCACCACCCTGAGTCCTTCCAGATGAATTCCTTTGATCAGGTTCTCTCCCTTGATGTCCAGGCGGGCAATGATACGGATTCCAGCCATTGGCGTGTTGTCTCCAAATCCTAACGGGTTATAAGCCTTGTGGGACAAAGCGGGCATTATGAGGTAGAGAGAAGATCGGGTAAATGTGGAGAAGTGGTCCTTCCATGCGCGTCCTGATCAGCGGAAATCTTGGGTATATCGGCCCGGTCATGGTCGACCTGTTCAAACAGGCGGGGCATCATGTGACCGGTTTCGACACCGGCTATTTCGAGGAGTGCCTGGTTCCTGACGGGCGCCGACTTGCTCCCCCCGACCGGCAGATCCTGTGCGATATCCGCAAGGTAGAACCGGAGCACCTTGATGGAGCCGACGCGGTCGTGCATCTGGCGGGGCTGTCGAATGATCCGATGGGGGCTCTCGATCCGGGTTTAACCGAGCGGATCAACACCGGCGGCACGCGACGCTTGGCCAACCTTGCCCGTGAGTGCGGAGTTGGTCGGTTCGTCTTCGCATCGTCCTGCAGCATTTATGGCGCGGCTGCCGATGGTGGTCTGCTTGACGAGCAGGCGCCTTTCAATCCGGTTTCCGCTTATGCCGTTTCCAAGGTCGCTGGTGAGGATGTGCTGCGTGAACTGGCGGCGCCAGGCTTTTCGCCCGTGTTCTTGCGCAATGCCACCGCGTTTGGGGTCAGCCCCCGCATGCGCTTTGATCTCGTGTTGAACAACCTCATGGGATGGGCCTGGACGACCGGGGAAATTCGCGTGTTGTCCGACGGAACCCCTTGGCGGCCTCTGGTCCATATCGAGGACATCAGCCGTGCAGCGCTCGCCGCAGTCACCGCTCCGGCGGATGCGATCCACGCCCAGGCTTTCAATATCGGACGGGCGGATGCGAACTATCAGGTACGCGACATCGCCTTGGCGGTTGGCCGTCGGCAGCCGGAGGCGACAGTCAGCTTCACCGGGGAAACCGTCAACGATCCGCGCTCCTACCGCGTGGATTTCACCAAGGCGCTGACCAAGCTTCCGGGGTTCGAGCCGTACTGGACGCTGGAGCGAGGTTGCGAGGAACTATGTTCTTGGCTTTCAGCGGGGAGTTTGGCCGGTCGGGATTTCCAGTCCCGTCTTTTCATCCGATTGAAGCAGCTGCAGCATCGCATGGAGAAGGGGGAACTCGATGCTGACTTGCAGCTTTTGCCCCCCTCTGTGTGAGGCTGCCGCTTGAAACGGAGCCATTCGCGTTCAAGCTGAGACTTCGCCGGGTAATGCCACGAGGCCGGTTACGTTGAGGCCAAAGAGACCAGCCTCTTCTAACCGGTCGATGATCTCCCCGGCGTACTGTGAGGCAATCAGGATGACATTTTCTTCAGAATGAAAGTGGCGATAGTCCTCGAAGGCATATTTCTTCACGTCGTCCACCATGCCGCTTGCAAAACTGTCGATGAATCCACGAATCGGGGGAAAGCCAAGATGCGCAAGGGCGTCACGGACGGCGCGCCCGGCTTGCCCCCCGCCATAGATGAAGATCGGTCGTTTTCGGTCGAGATCGGACAACGAAGTCGGCTGAGCCTGCTTGAGACGCGCCAGAGCCGCCACACCCGGCAGCATCAGATTATGCTGTTGTAAATATTCCAGAAAGTCCGGCGGAAAGTCAGCGTTTCCGTCTGGCACATTGTTCATTACGCTCGCACGGATGCGGCGGAGCAGCACTGGATCTTCTTTGGCGTATGTCAGAATGGTGATGTATTTGGGACCGGTCAGGCGGTCACCTTTGTGTAGAAGACGTCCGTCGAAGAGAAGCAAGTCTCCAGGATCGCAATCAACCGGAACGCAGTAGCGCTCAATTTCCTGCAGGAGTGTCCAATCTCCGGTGCGGATAGCAGTTACCAAAGCGGCCTTATGAGAATCGTAGTAAGCGAATGGAATGTCGAGCCCAATGCTGGCAGCTTGAACGTCGTAGATCGCTTTGCTGTGCGTGAATGGAGCAAAATACAGCCGGCTTCCTGGCCGGCCAGGCGGATTGAAACACGTCAGAACTTGTGGGATTGTGTGTTGGGGATCGTCGAGGAGATTATGTGGGGAATCATCCAAGTGGAAAATGTCACCATCCCGATGCAGCCCCCATGCCGTGTAGGAAACTGCCAGGGAGCTGTTGATAAGACCGAAATCCTCCTCCAGAATGCTGCCTAGGGCCTCCACAACTTTTTTCGTATTTGCCAGTTTCCAAAGTCTAGAATCGTAACCGATTGCACCAGGCCGTACGTAATTAGAGCGGTGTCCTTTGGAAATATCAATAAAATCTGACGGTTGTATTCCGGTTATTTCTTGGAATAAATTCAGGAAAAATTTAACTTCTTCTGGAGAGTAAACGTTCTTAATTTTGACAATTCCAAATTTTCTATAAAATTCTTTTGTGCGAGCTTTATTATATTCATTATCAATAAGACCGAAAGTCTCTATTCTCTCCCATGGATTTTGGAGCGGTGAATACTGCGCCTCTATTTCAAATTTCTTGATACCGTCTTCCTCATTTTGCATATGAGCACCTTTTCTATGAAAATCTACGCCTTTTATATTTTACCAAAAGTATACATAAGTGTAAATATTTTTTGGTCCTGGGGCATAGGTTAATCATACAGTTGAGCCTGTGAGATTGATGGGCGTGAACTGTAGGATTAGGAACTCTCAGTTTTGGATCGGAAATTATATTTTCTGTATTCTTAAAATAACCAATGAGATTGAACATGGCCGGAAAGTATCTGTTAATTTGTCACTCCAGATTGTTTGTTGCAATATGGTATGGTCTCATACCTAGCAGACAGTGTGCGTCGCCATGAGGAGTTGGCGCCTTTCGGCATCAAAGACGCATTCCCCCTTGGGCAAGTAGACGATCTGGGCATGGCAGGCGCGCCAACCTCGGCCAACTTGCAAGATGACCGGCCACGGCCAAGGGGGAAATCGGGTAGCCAGCGGCGAATGGTTCGCCACCCCGACCTGTATTCTGCACCAGTGGCGTTTCCTTCGCCAACCGTCGTTCTGCGCAGATCATTTCCTGCCGCGCCCTAGCTCCAGCCCTTCGGGCCGGGCTTGGCCAGAACGATTATGTCATCACTACCAGCCCAGCCTCGCTCCATCAGACTCACGATGCGGACATCGAGACTTTCCACGGCCTTCACGACATAGGATGCCGCGGCAAGTGTCAAGGTGTTGATCGGACCGTTGGTATCACAGCCGAAACCAATATCATCAAAGCACCGGCCGACATTGGTGAAGTTATCGGAGTCGGACAGGATCGAGCGGTTGTAGCGCCCGCCAAACGATATGACTGCCACTCCACGGTCGGACAAAGAGCCGGCCAACAGCGCAAGCCCGTCCATGAACATCTGATGGTTGAGATGGGTAAACAAGGTCCCTGACCAGATGAGGTCATAAGTCCGATCAAATTTGAGATTGGCAAGATTATCACGGGAGCGCACCGGAATCGCGCCGAAGGCCTCGGCGCAGAACTCGATTCCTGGAACGTCGATATCGCAGGCCGTCAATTCCGCGTTCGGAAACAGAGCCGCCAAGTGGCGCAATACCCGACCGTGTCCGCTTCCCATGTCGAGGACACTGTCGACATGCGAGACATTGGCGGCAACCATCGCCTGAAGAATGGTGTCCACTGCGGTCCTGCCGCTGGCCAGGTACTGATCGAGAGTGGTCGGCGGGCGGGCCATGGTGTCGGTTGGCGACAGGCGCGTGTCGATCTCGCGCTCCAGATATGCCTGTGCAAGGGTTGCTATGGCTTCCAGCGTTTCCAGGCAGCTCAGTGTCATGACAGAAATTTCCCGCTTGTCCGTGGTGCCGGCTCGCTTTCAGAGTCGCTTGGCTTTTCCACCTTTGATACCGGCGGCATCTTACCCGGCAGCCGGAGCATGGGCAACGGCATAGTGACGCAACCGAACCCTGGGCGTGCTCCGGCCCAACTGACAGGACTGGGAACAGAATAGGGTTTTGGATCGCCCCCGCCAAGTGAGACGGCGGATAAACTGTTCCGGCTTGGTCAGGCCACCATGGCCGGGCGGCCGACCGGCCATGGTGGCGACAATGGAGGCGTCGGACCTCGGTCAGAAGTTGTCGATTGGCGGCGATCCGCTGGCTTTTCGACCGCCAACGCCACGCGTAATAGCGGCTGGCGGACACTCTCCAGCTCGTGTCGCAGCCGCGCGATTTCTGTCGTCTGCTCGTCCGGCTTAGCCGGCATGGCAGTGCTGGATGCCGCCGGGGCGCCGGACCGTGAGCGCAGCGGGTGGCCTTGGGCTACTTCCGCAGCACCGAGGCCTGGAGGCCTAACTCCCGCGCCACATGCTCCAGCGGCCGGCCGCTCCCTTCCAGCAGGGCAACAGCCTCACGCTTGAACTCGTCCGTGAAGGATCGCCTCGTCTTCGTCATCAGACGCCTTCCCGCTCTAATCGGAGCTTAGTTGAGGTGTCCACTGAACCGGTTCTTGCGCACTTTGCGTGGATCACGCGGCCAGGAGGGTTCGTCTTCGGAGCAGATCCAGGCTGGCTCTGCCGTACATTTGACGCTTGAGCAGTTTGAGGCGATTGATCTGCCCCTCAGCCTGCCCGCTGCTCCATGGCAATGTGAGTGCCGCCCGAACTGCAGCGCCATCCTGCTCCAAGCCGGCAGCAAACGTCTGAACTGCGGTGATACCGCAGGAACTTGCTTCGGTGAGCCAAGCCTCCAGTCCGGCGGCGGAATGGTCGCTTTCCGCGGTTCGGCCGGCCGCGCGCACGAGTGCCGTGAAGCGGCGCGCGAGGCCGGCCACTGTTTGTGTTTCGGCATCTTGCTCGGCCTGGGCAACGGCCGCAGCCTCCTCGTCGTCGCGGGCTTCGGCCGGCTTTACCAGAGCCCAGGCCAAACGCTTGGGCGACAAGAGGGCTGGTGGGTGTCAGGCGACACGTCAAACTGGGTCCATCCGCATTCCCGGTGCAGGCCGGATGCAAATGGGAGGCGGAATGAGCACATAAAGGGAACCATTTCCTGCATGAGCACCCGCTTCCTTGTCCAAATCGCTGCTTTCCTTGCTGCCGGCCGGGCTTGTCGTTGATCAGGTCACGGTCGACGTCGATCGTGTCGTGGTGGCGGCCCATGTACGTGCCGCTACGGCCTCCTGCCCGTTGTGTCGCCGACCATCGCGTCGCGTCCATAGTCGTTACAATCGCCACCTAGGCGATCTGCCCTGGCAGGGCCGTATGGGTGAACTGCGTCTGCAAGTCCGCCGGTTCCGGTGCCCGGCCGCGGACTGCCCGCGCCGTGTCTTCACCGAATGCCTGCCCACGGTCGCGGCGCCGCGGGTCCGGCGCACCCGCCGGCTTGCCGAGGCGCAGCGCACCATCGCCTTGAGCGCGGGGGGCGATCCCGGCGCCCGGCTGGCCACCCGCCTTGCGATGCCGGTCAGTGGCGACACGCTGCTGCGCCTGATCCGGGCGGAGCCGATGGTGCCGATTCCGACGCCGCGCGTCATCGGCATCGATGACTGGGCGTGGCGCCGCGGCAAACGCTACGGCACCATCGTCGTCGACCTCGAACGCGGCCGCCCGATCGACCTGCTGCCCGACCGCCATGCCGACACCGTCGCCGCGTGGCTGAAGGCGCATCCCGGCGTCGAGATCGTTGCCCGCGATCGTGCGGGCGCCTATGCCAACGGCATCCGCCGAGGCGTACCGACCGCCGTTCAGGTCGCCGACCGGTGGCACCTCCTACACAATCTCACCGACGCGCTGCGTGAGGTTCTCACCGGTCATCATCGGGATCTGCGGGCGGCGGCCAATCTGGCCGTCGCTCCCGTCGACGAAACCGGACAAGAGGTGCACGCGCCGCAGCCCGATAAGAGTGGCAAACCATCGACCCGTCGCGAGCAGAGGAGCGTCGTCATCCAGGCCGCCCGCCAGGCCCGTTTCGAGGAGGTCGTCGCGCTGGACACTCGCGGCTGGTCGCAAACCCGCATCGCCCAGGCGCTCGGCCTCGACCGCAAGACGGTGCGGGTGTGGCTGCGGTCCGGGCAGCCACCACCTTGGCGCCAACCGGCCAAGGGCAGCCAACTCGATCCCTTCCGCGACCATCTGCGACGGCGCTGGGACGAAGGCTGCCACAACGCCGCACGGCTGTGGCGGGAGATCAAGGCCCTCGGCTTCACCGGTCAGCGGACCGCGGTCCGGGAATGGGCACGGCCTCTGCGACAGGTCGTCCCAGGCATAACCTCCACAGCCTCGGCCTCATGGCGGGTGCCGTCGCGGCGACGAGCGGCATGGCTGGTGGTCGCCGACGAGACCGAGATCGACGCGACCGAGCAGGCCTTCGTCACCGCCCTGCTGTCCCGTTCAGCGAAATTGGCCCAGATCGTCGCGTTGGCTCGGGCCTTCCGAACAATGGTCCGCGAACAACGGGCCGGAGAGCTGGATGGTTGGCTGCTGGCGGCCGACGGCACAGCCTTGGCGGGATTCGCCGGCGGCCTGAAGCGTGATCTGGCGGCGGTGCGCGCGGCCTTGTCGCTGCCGTGGAGCACCGGGCCGGTGGAGGGCCAGATCAGCAGGCTGAAGACGATCAAGCGCACGATGAACGGCCGCGGTGGCTTCGACTTGCTGCGCCATCGCGTCCTCGAAGCCGCCTGAACAGTATCGTTCAAGCTGGCCCTCTGCACCGAGAATGCGGATGGGTGCGCTCCGGCGCCCCCTCGGGCTTACGCCCCTGTTCTTCATCCATCGTTCAGACCTCCGGTTGCGGTTCAATCTACCGCAGTCGGGTGTCTCACCGCACCGTGCCGCACCCCAATATGCGTCGATGGGAGTAGACGGTGACCGGACGAGCTTTCATAAATGGATGCCTCTGGGAAGCGCCAGCAGGAGAATGGCATGATAGACGACCAGACGATCACGACGCGGCTTACCCTGATCATCACCACCCATGAACGGGAGAAATTCTGCTCACGCCTGCTTCGCTATTATGCGGGTTTGCCGCTGCGCATCCTGGTAGCCGATTCCAGCCGAATGGCGGTCAATTATGGCAACGCGCTGAGTCCGCTGGGAAGCTACCTGCATACGCCGGAAATAGATTATGCGACCAAGATGACACGCTGCTTGGAGCAGGTGAAAACTCCATACGTGGTCATTTGCGCCGACGACGACTTCATCACAATGGCAGGATTGGAGGCCGCTGTCCGTCGACTTGATGCCATACCGGAGACGGCTGCGGTCCAAGGACGTTGCCTGAGCTTCATCCGGGACCTAGACCGCATCTCCTGCATCCAGTCTTATGCCTATGCCCGCGACTGGACCATTGACGCTCCAACACCGCATGAGCGCCAAGCCCAGGTGATGAAGCTCTACATGCACGCCTATTATGCCGTTCACCGAACACCGGTCCTGAAAAGGGCGATGGCCGAGGTACAATCTGGATTTGAACATCCCGAACTTCGGGAGTTCCACATAACGCTTTCCGCTGCTGCGGCAGGCGAGATTCACACCCTGCCTTTGCTGTTTTCAGTACGTCAAGCATTGCCGCTGTCGAGTGGCGCACAGGCGGGCACGTCTTACGCGAACCTGCTCCAAATGCGCCGAGATGGAGCGGAGCCAGTTGTTTTCAATCGATTCCTGGATTGCTGGATCCGCAATCTGGTCGGCGATGCAGGTCTGTCCCAGGATGCAGCCCGCGCCGCCGCCCTCTCCGCAGTCGACAGATACGTTGAGGGTTTGCCTGTACTCCGGCACCTGTTGTCGGAACCGGAACATCATCATGTGGACATGGATGAACTTCTGGCGGGACAGCATCCGGAAATATCATGGACAGCAGCGGATCTGGACTTGCTGCGCCCCATTGCCCAGCTGATTCGCGAGCATCGGGACTGCGACGACGCTATGCCCATCCTGGAGGATCCGGCAACGTTGGCGGGGGCAGAACGGATTTTCCTATACGGATCAGGAGAAGCGGGGCTCTGGCTGCTAGATTATTTGAGCCGCCGGAACATCATCGTCTCAGGCTTTCTCGACAGCTGGCAGGAAGGCATGATCGCTGGGCTTCCCCGTCTGCGCTACGATCATTATCGTGCCCAGAGGCGTCCAGGTGACCTTGTCGTCGTCGCCTCGATGCACTATGGCCCCATTCTGGCATCGCTCCAGGGCGTCGTCACAGCCGTCAATGCCTATCCCCTCTATCTTGCGCGCCACTACTTCAAATCGATGGATGAAGGTACGTCGATGCCCAGTTCCCTATAGGCATCCGTCAGTTCCTCACGGGCAAACGGGTGGATTGCGACCTGAAGCCGCACCCATTCCGGCTGCTCCAAGCTACGGCGCAATGCATTTTGCGAATCGGCAGTCTTGCCCAGACGAGACGACAGCACTGCCCGCTGCATGAATGCAAAACTATCGGCCTTGATGCCGATGGCCGTCTCCAGTGAGGCATCGGCGCGTTCCATCTGCCCCTGTGCCATTTGCCCCAACGCCATATAAACATGGCTAGATGCAGAATTTGGCCACAACTCGAGAGCTTTAGAATAGCAGGTTGTTGCTTCGCCGATCCAGCCCGCCCGATGAAAGGCCAATCCGAGCGCGCCCATCGTCACGCCATTCGCGTCCAGAGAGCATGCCTGACGCAGCACCGCGATGGCATCGTCCACACGATCCACTGCCAGATGACAGAAGCCCAGATAAAGAAATGCATCCGCCAGCCCGGAGTCGTGGCGTATGGCCGCCATGAACGCCTCGTAAGCTTCGGAAATGTCAAGGCGACCCAGTGCAATCAAACCAAGCTGCATGTCCGGACGGCCGGAACTCGGATCCAAATTACGGGACAAACGAAAAAGACTGGCGGCAAGATCAGTGTGGCCAATACCGAGATTTTTCTCGGCAATCTCTTGGAACTCCCCTGCCCAATATATCTTTCTCTCTTCATCTAGGATCGGCTGATCCGTCAGTGTCAACAACTCCTCTTGAGAAACAGAGTTTTCCCCTTTGTCAAGAAGAGCGCACAACAGCCCGTAACGGGCTTCCATGAAGCCCGACTGCCGGGCTAGAGCGGATCGATAGGAACTTATAGCCAGATCCAGGCGGCCTTCCAAGGCTCCGTCCTGCCGGGCCAGATCACCAACCCGGGTCCAACCCGTCACTTCATAATGTGGGAATCCTGCCTCTGCATCGGCGTGCAGAGCAGCCGCTCGCTCCGTCTGCCCGACCCGCTCCAGCATGTCGCGCAGACGGACGACAGCCTCGGCCCGCATTGGAGCGATGGACAAACCACGCTCCAGAGCGGCGATGGCAGCGCTTAAGTCCCCATTGCGCTCCAGAGCATCGGCCATAGCGTAGTGGTAGCGGAAGAGCGTATCCTGCCGAATGTTTCGGCGCCAAATCTCGATGTCAGCTTCGTTCATCGCTCTCTCGCCATGCTACCGGAACCCTGCTTTTTCAAATATCTAAGATTGTCGAGAAAGTGCATTCCGTTCCCCGAGAGAGGCTCCACCGGCCGCAGCGTATCTTCGTCAATCCCACAGACCTATCGATCGCGCAGAATTCAACAGGGCCAAGGTAAACAGCTCAACGGATAATGCGCAAGGGATCGCTCTGGTACAGTGATTGCGCCAAACCGCACAGGCGATTTCCGGTGGAACCGCGAGGTCCCCCATCAACGCCGCACTGAACCCGCCATACCCTGGGGGCATCAGAACGCCTTCAGCTTCTTCCAGGCGAAGACCACCATGCGGGCCAAAAGCCAGCCATGGGTGAATCGGGAGATCTGGGTCTCGCCATAGCTGCGGTCGGCGTAGCGCACCGGCACCTCGACGATCTTCAGGTTCTGCTTGGCGGCGCCGAAGATCAGGTCGAAGTCGCCGAAGGGGTCGAAGTCGCCGAAATAATGCCGGTTGGCGACGATGGTCTCGTAATCCTTGCGCCACAGCACCTTGGTGCCGCACAGCGTGTCGGTGAATCGCTGGTTCAGCAGGAAGGAGAAGATGCGCGCGAAGGCCCGGTTGGCCAGGAAATTCAGGAAGCGCATCGCCTCCGGCGCCATCGGGTAGACGAGCCGGGTGCCGTTCACGAACTCGCCGCGCCCCGACACCATGGCCTGATAGAATTTCCCCATGGTTTCCGGCGGCACCGTCAGGTCGGCGTCCAGGATGATCAGGATGTCGCCGCGCGCCACGGCGAAGCCGGCGCGCACCGCGTCGCCCTTGCCCTTGCCTGGCTGCTTCATCACCTTGATGTCCCAGTCGGGATAGGCGTCGCGGACGCGCAGGCATTCCTCGAAGGTGTTGTCCTGGCTGTTGCCCTCGACATAGATCACCTCGATGTCGGGGGCGAAGCGGGGCAGGCGGCGGATGGCGTTCTCGATGTTGCCGCGCTCGTTGCGGCAGGGGATCAGCACGGTGACCGAGGCCGGCTTGCCGTCCACCGTCACCGCCTCGACGGTGGGCTGTGGCCGGGCGACGACATAGTTGCGCACGCACAGCCGGCGGATGCCCGGCAACGGGGCGATGTAGCGGTTGACCAGCGTGCCCAGCCCGAACAGCCGCTTCGGGATCAGCTGGCGCCATTCGCGGCGCACCGGCTCCCAGCCGGCCAGATCCAGCAGGTTGACGATGTCGCTGGTCGACAGCCAGTTCTGCTGGCCCTGCGGCATGCGCATCCCCAGCTTTTCCGCCGCCCACAGGATCGGCTCCCAGACGCGGGAGTGATAGCTGACGACGATGCGGGTCTTCGGGGTGGCGACCCGGCGCAACAGGCGCAGCGTCTCCTCGATGTCGTCGAGGAAGCCGATGGTGCCCGACAGCAGGATGTGGCTGAACGGACCTTCCACGGCGGCGATGGTCGCCGGATTCTCGGCGTCGGCGGCGATCAGCTCCAGCTCCGGGTGGCGCGCCTTCGCCACCGCGATGGTCGCCGGGCTGAGGTCGATGCCGACGCCGCGCGACGGCTTCAGCGCCGCCAGCGTGTCGCCGACGCCGCAGCCGATCTCCAGCACCGCCGCCCCTTCCGGGATCAGGAAGCGCAGATAGGCGCGGTCGGCCTCATGGAAGGCGCGGTTGCGCTCGGCCCAGCGGTCGCGCAGGGGGGCCATGGCATCGAACAGCCCACGGATGCGCTCCTGCCGTGGGGAGAGGGTGCGGGGCGCGGCAGCGGATTCCAGGGCGGCGGATTCCGGGGAGGCGGTCCGGTCGAGCGTCGGCAGGGGCTGGTCGGTCATCGGGAGGAATCCGTGGAAAGGGCAGCGGGCGCGGCGATACCCGGCTGGGCAGGGCCGGGTTCGACAGGATCGGGCTGCGAGGCGGTCTCGTTGCGCAGCAGCAGCCAGAACAGGCCGCCGGGCAGCGACAGGACGGCGATCGACAGCCCGATCAGCAGCGAGACCAGAAGCGCCGCGTCGGCGTCGAAGCCGAGCAGCGCGAAACCGGCGACCATCGCCCCCTCGCGCACGCCCCAGCCGCCGAGCGAGACGGGCAATGCTGCGGCGACAATGGCGGCCGGCACGATGGCCAGCCCATCCAGCCAGCCGAGCGGCAGGCCGACCGAGCGGGCGAACAGGATGGTGGCGGCGATGGTGGCGAGATGGACGCCGACGCTGTGACCCAGCGCTGCCCAGGCGGCGGGGTTGCCGGCCATGGCGCGCAGCTGCGCCACCGCCCCCCAGGCGGTCCGCACCGGCGCCCCGTCGCGCAGCCGCTTCGGAATCGGCAGCCGGTCGCGCGGGAGGCGGCCGGCCAGCAACAGCAGCCCCATGGCCACGGCCAGGACCAGCGCACCGGCCAGCACGGTGCCGGCGACGGCGGGCGGCGCCACCGCGGCCAGATGCGGCAGCCCGACCAGCCCGATCAGCACCACGCCCAGGAGCGCCATCAGACGGTCGACCAGCAGGGCCAGCATCACCGGGCCGGCCGGATGGCCGAGCCGCCAGGTGAACCAGCCGCGCAGCAGGTCGGCCCCGACCGATCCCGGCAGGATCTGCCCCAGGAAGCCGCTGGCCATCTGCAGGCGGAAGGCGGTCCAGCGGGTCAGCTTGAATCCGGCGGCCCGTCCGACCGCCCGCCACCGCTGCGAGGCGAAGGGCAGCGTCAGCGCCTTTACGGCGAAGCCGGCGGCGAACAGCAGCGGGTCGGCGCCCGACAGGCGCGCGAGGATGCCCGGCCAGTCGGCTCCGGCGGCGAGCGCGCCCAGGACCACGACCGTCACCGCCAGCTTGACCAGCAGCGGCCACCGCCGGCCGGCCGGCTTGCCTGAACCTTCTCCCAATGGGCCTTCGCCCAACGGGCCGGGCCCGGTCCGCTGGGCGAAGGGGGTGTCGAGAAGAGCCTGAGCCATCATCCCCGCATGGAAATCCGGGTGCCGCGGGACAGCGGCGCCGAACGGGCCGTTTTAACGGCTCACGCCCGGCTTGTCACCCAACCAACGGCAGAGGGCAGGCGGGAGAGGAGAAATGACGCAAGGCAACCGGTGCCTCAGCCGGCGGCGCGCCCGGCGGCACCTTCCTTGAGGATGGACATGACCGTATCGACCAGCTTGCCGGCATTCTCCTGGACATAGCCCGGCTCGCTTCGCGACTGGATCATCAGCCAGGGCTGGGCGTTCGTCCCCTGCTCGGGATCGAAGAAGCCGAGCCGGGCCTTGGATTGCTGGAATTCCGGATGGTGCTGGCTGTCCAGCCGCATCGCGGCGCCGAACGCGCCATTGTCCACCGCCGCCTGGGACGCAGCGGCATCGGGCCCCTTCAACATGTCGACCAGACCGGCCTTGACCTCGTCGGCCGACATGGCGCCCAGCTTCTCGAAAGCCCGGTTGTCCAGCCAGATCTCCACCTGCTTGTCGTCGGTTCCCTGGGATCCCGGAAGGAACAGCGTGATCAGGGATGTCGTGTCCCAGCCCTCCGGCGGTGGCGACGCCTCGGACCGGTGTTCGGCCTCCCACTCCTTCACCTCCTGGGATTTTTCCGGCATGGCGCCGCCTCTCGACGCCGCCTGCCGCTCGACCACCTTGCCGATCTCGCCGCTCAACGAGACATTGCCGGCGTTTTCGCCCTCCGCCTCGAAACCGAACTGGCTGCGCAGGGATTTCATGGCGTCTCGCACGAAGTCCATGCGCGCCGAGTGATACTCCATGACCTTTTCGACGCGCGCACTCATCGCCCGGAAATCCGCGAAGCTGACATCGCCTGCGATCTTCAGCTGCACCGGCGGCTTGGCCGGAGTGTCGGCGACCCCGTTCATCTTCGAAACCGCCTGTGACGACAGCGACACCGTATCGCTCACCGGCTTCTTCCCTGCCGGGGCCGGCAACGCGGTCGAGGGGGCCGCGGCGGGAGATGCTGCGGAAGGAGTGGCGGAGGGAAGCTGGGAAGCCGGTGCGGCTTTCAGCTTCGCCAGCAACGAGAGCGCCGACATGGCGCCCTCCTGCGCAACCTTCGTGACCATGCTCCCCCTCCCGACAGGATATGTCTGAAGAAGGATAATTCCGTTATCGACTAATGATCCATTAATTTGCACAACCTGGGATAAGGAAGAGCTCCGGCCGGAGCCGGAGCATCCTCACCTGGGATCGGGCCATGCTCACCCCATCCCGGATGCTGCCAGCATGGCGCTTTCCGGCAGCAGCCCGGCCGCGCGGGGGGCGGAGGCGGGGCTCAGCGCCCGGCCCTCCAACCGGCCGAAGACGATGTAATGGCGCATCGCCGCCGTCAGGTCGCCGCCGGTGGCCGCGGCCACGTCGGCGTTGGCCGCCAGATAGGAGGAGGCGTCGAAGCCGGTCATCCGCCCTTCCTTCCGGCCATAGGTCAGGTAGTGCAGTTCGGCCTGGGTGGCATCGGTGCCGAAGGCGGCGGCCACGTCGCTGTTGGCCGCCAGATAGGCGAGCGGGTTGAAGCTGATCGTCCGCCCCTCGCGCCTGCCGTTGGCGATGTAGTGGATCCCGGCACTCCTGCGGTCGGTGCCGAAGGCATCGGCGAGGTCGCCGTAGGAGGCGATGTAGGCCAGCGGGTCGAAGCTGACCGTCCGCCCCTCGCTCCTGCCGTTGACGATGTAGTGGGCCGCACCGGCATCGCCGTTTGGCCCGAAGGCATTGGCGAGATCGCCGTAGGAGGCGATGTAGGCCAGCGGGTCGAAGCCGACCGTCCGGCCCTCGTTCCTGCCGTTGGCGATGTAGTGGGCGGCGCCGGCCGCGGCATCGGTGCCGAAGGCGGCCGACAGGTCGGCGTAGGAGGCGATGTAGGCCAGCGGCGAGAAGGCCGGACCCGACGGGACGCCCGTGCCGGTCGCGGCGGTGGAACCGCTCCCGGAGCCACCACCCGCACCGGGGGCGGGGATCCCCGGCACCGTCAGCGGCGCGCTGCCCATCCGCGCCCAATCCAGGTCATGGATGCCGAGCCCCGCCGCGGCGTCGCTGCCGAGCCGGAAGTCGCCGGCCGACGGGTCGACGAACAGGCTGGACGACACCCTGTCGCCGCCGTTCAGCCCGCGCGTGCCCTGCAGCAGGTTGCCGGTGACGCTGTAGGAGCCGGGGGTCCAGAACTCCCAGTAATCGGTCCCGGTGGAGGAGGAGATGACGTTGCCGGTGACGCTGTTGTTGGCGAGCAGGCCGATGGCGCCGCCGCTCGGCACCCATTCCAGCCGGATGAAGCGTTCGCGCGGGTTGGACAGGACGGCGAAGTTGTTGGCGACGCTGTTGGCATCGCCGCCATGGATGAAGACGCTGGCCCAGCCGGTGTTCTGGATGAAGTTGTCCTGGACGGTGACGCCGTTGGCCATGTCGTCCAGATAGATGCCGAAGCTCTTGTGGCGGTCGAGCCAGCCCGACCCGTCGGTCGCCAGCCCGCCGACGCCGCGGATGTCGTTGCCGCGGATGATCGTGCGGGTGTCGACGTTGGACCGCCCCAGCATCTCGATGGCGCCGCCGTCGGCGGTCTCGGTCATCGTGTTGTAGATGCGGTTGAATTCCACCACCGTGTCGGTGTTGACGGTGGCGCCGTCCCAGTTCTTGATCGAAATGCCGTAGCGCGTGCTGTTGCGGATGTCGTTGCCGGAGATCAGCGTGCCGCTGGTGCCGTAGAGCTGGATGCCGGCGACGTCCTTCAGCACCTCGCCGATGCCGTCGATGCTGTTGGCGCTGATCCGGTTGCCGTTGCTGCCGTAGGCGAGCTCGATGCCGCCGGCCCCCAGATGCTCCAGCCGGTTGGCCTCGATCACGTTGCCGGACGATCCGGTCAGCGTCATCGCGGTGCCGGCATTGACGAAGCGGTTGCCGGCGATGCTGTTGCCGGACGCATTGGTCAGCGTCAGGGCCGAGCCGTCCCAGCTGGTGTCGGCGAAGGTCAGCCCCTGCAGGGTGACGCCGCTCGCCCCGTTCAGCGACAGGAGCGTGCCCAGCCGCGCCACCACCGCGCCTTGGGACAGCAGGGTGCCGGGGTCCTGCGGCTTCACCACCAGCCGGCCGGTCTCGGCCTGCCAGGCGAACTCGCCGGCATCGCGGATGAAGGCGTCGTCGTTCAGCAGGCGATAGGTGCCGCCGCTGCGCAGGGCGTATTTCACCCCTTGCGTGAAGGTGACGGTCCGGCTGCCGGCATCGGTGGAGGCGACGCCGACGATGGTGTCGGACAGCCGTTCGGTGTCGAAGGTCTGGACCATCGTGCCGGGCTGGACCCCGGCGGCCAGCACCGCCGCCATCGCCCCGTCGCCGGCCCCGACGCGCAGGCTGGTCCTGCTGGCGCCGCCGGAAGCCTCCTCCAGGATCGACCAGCCGGAGCGGGCGTCGCCGGCATTCCAGTCGCCGGTCTGCGCCACCTTCTGCCGCACCCCGCCGATGGAGAGGTCGAGCCCGGTGGCGGAGGTCGCCGCGGCATAGAGCCCGCCGCCGATGGCGGTGAAGCCGCCGACCCGCTCGCCGCCGCTGAAGACCGGCGTCTCGCCCGGATAGGCCATGATGCGGACGCCGTTGTCGGCCCCGGTCAGCGTCACCGTGCGCGCCATGGCATAGGTGCCGCCGCGGACATAGGTGTCGCGGATGCCGGTCGCCCGCATCGCGCCCTGCGCGCGTTCCAGCGTGGCGAAGGGACCGTCGGTCCCGTCGGCATTGGGTGCCGCCAAACGCCCCGACCAGGAATCGTTGCCGTTGGTCGCGACGTAGAAAGCCTGCTGAGTGTCTGTCATTGCCGGATTGCCTTGCCGATACAGGGCAATCTCACGGCGAAAACACTTAATAAGGAGGTACTCTCATCCTTTCGGATATGCACTTTTGCGCAGGGATCCCGTGTTAATTTCGTGACAAATGTTCAGCAGCAGGCAGTTGTCACTTGCAACAGCCTTCCCGTTGTCTTGGCCGAATCCGGCTCGACCCCCATTCAGCGCAACTCCACCCGCCGTTCCTCCCGCAGCACCGTTTCGTCGCCATGGCGGAGCGTCACCGTCACCCGGTAGGGGCCGGGCGTCCAGGGACCGGGGGCGGGCTTCTTCACCTCGGTGCCGAAGAACAGCACGGCCAGCGGGCGCGGCACCGCCCCTTCGCTGCGGAGCAGGCGGCGGCCGTCGGGGCCGGCCACCTCCAGCGTCACCCGGTCGCCCTGCCGTCCGCCCATCAGCTCCGCCCAGACGCCCAGCGTCGGCGTGCCGGCCGGCAGGGGCCTGCCGTCATTGCCCCCGCCATAGCCGCCGTCCCGCGCGACCTCGGCCTTCGGCGCCTCGGGCGCCAGACCGGCGCCGAGCAGGGCGCTCGGCCGGTAGGCCAGCGTCCGGCGCGCATCGTCGCTCCACAGCGTGTCCGATGGAACCGGCACGGCGCCCCGATCGGCGGCACAGGCGGGCGCCTCCCCGGTTCCCGCCTCCTTGCCAGTATAGGGGTCGAGCGTGCGGCCGTGATGGCGGATGCCGAAATCGACATGGGGGAATTCGGTGTTGCCGGACAGACCGATCTGAGCCAGCGGCGTGCCCGCCTCCACCCGGTCGCCCGGCCTGACCGCGATGCTGCCGCGCTTCAGGTGGCTGTACTGGGTTTCCCAGCCGTTGCCATGGTCGACCACCACCGCGTTGCCGGCCTCCCGCCCGGCGGGGGAGCCGCCGCTCTGCCGGATGCTGACATCCTCCATGCCGTCGCGCACGCGGGCGACCGTGCCGGAAGCCGCCGCCACCACCGCCACCCCGCGCCGCATCGCCTCCAGGTCGGGCAGGCGGAAATCGGTTCCCTTATGCCCGTCATAGGTCAGCCGCCCGCAGGCGAAGTCCCGCATCCCCGGCCCCGGATCGGTGTCGACATAGTTCTGGACGAAGCAGTCCGCCCCGACCCGGCAGCGCACCGGGAGTTCCAGCGCCGGCGCCCCGGGGAGAAGGGCGGGAGGAGGGGCGGCAGGGGATTGGGCGGCTCCGGCGGACGACAGGAACAGCAGGGCGGCGAACCCCCAGCTATAATGGACCGGCACCCTCATCCACACCCCTCGCACGGCACTGCTCCATCTTGCCCGGCCATCCCTCTACAGATGGGATGCGGGACGGAGAGGGCCAGACCCATCCTTATGCGACGGCGCATAAGGGTAGCGCACCCACAATCCGTCCCGCATCTTCATCGACGGCAGACAGCGGGGATCGACAGCATGGCGCACAGTACCCATACCGGCAGCGGCAGGACGGTCGTCGTCATCGACAGCGGCTGGTCGCCGACCTGTGCGCCGGCGGCACCGACATCCGGCTGACCGATCTGGCTGGCCATTGGAGGGGAGGGGGGAGGGGGCTCGTGCCGGATCGGCTGGCGGCTTTTCCTGGACCGGACGGCGCGCTTGGGAGTAGGCATGCGGGGAACGCCGGGCCGACGGGACCGGTGCCGTTTCCCTCCTTGCCGGACGCGCCCGCCTTGTCGCAGATCCCCCAGCTGCTGCGCCTTCTGCTTCTGCTGCTGACGC
Organism: Azospirillum lipoferum 4B; assembly: GCF_000283655.1. Taxonomy (NCBI): domain Bacteria; kingdom Pseudomonadati; phylum Pseudomonadota; class Alphaproteobacteria; order Rhodospirillales; family Azospirillaceae; genus Azospirillum; species Azospirillum lipoferum. Next base: position 179,662 of record NC_016588.1, read on the forward strand.
CCATGTGGCTGTCGCTGGCGGTGGAAGGGCTGGGCCTGCACGAGTCGCTGATGTCCGGCCTGCGCCGCACGCCGCCGGTCGACAGCACCCTGGCACCGCCGACCGGCTGGCGGGAACGGGGCTATCTGGCCGCCAATCCCGACGTGGCCGCCGCCGTCCGCACCGGGCAGATTTCCAGCGGCTATGCCCATTACGTCCAGCATGGCCGCGCTGAAGGCCGCCCCGGCGGCTTCGCGGAACCGGGCAGGGAAGACGCGGCCAAGGCCGTCCCTCATGCGAAGCCGGCCGCCCAACCTGCCGTCCTGCCGCCAAAGCAGCCCGCCGCGCCCCCGTCTCCGGCAATTCCAATTCCGGCAGCGCCGGTCCCGGCGGTAAAGCCCGATCCCCGGGACGACGCGGCACCCGCCCGGACGGAACCCGCGGTGGAGGTCCTGCGGCCCGCGGTCAAGCCGGTCCCCGACTCTTCAGCCCAGCCCGTCAGGTTCCAGCCCGCGGCGCCGTCCGGCCCCCAGCGTCCGGAATCCCAGCGTCATGTGGAGCGGATCCGGACCGCCAACGGCGGGGACGGGCTGCGCGTCGTGCTCGACCTCGACCAGGACCCGCGTTACGAGACGCCGGTGCGGCGCCCCGACGGCCGGCTGGAGGTGAGGCTGCCCGGCACGCTGTGGCAGGCCGCCCCGTCCGGCCGCCTGCCGGCGACGGCGCTCGGCTATCGGGCCGAGCGGGATGGCAGCGGCACCCGCCTGCTGTTCAGCGACGACGACGGCACGGGCGAGGATGGCCCCGTGCGCCTGCTCGCCGTCTCCACCCTGCCTCCGGACAAGGACCGCGGCCACCGGCTGGTGATCGACGTGGCCCTGCCGTCCATGGCGAAGGCGGACCGCGCCAGGACTCCCGGCGGCCGCTGACGCATCGGGCCAACGGAAAACGGCACCGGGACCGCTGGCATAACGCAGAGCGTTCAAGACCAAACCTTTCCAAATGGTCTCTCGACCCTGTCCGCCGGACGGCAGGCCCGCCGGCACCGCGACAAGTTTCCAAACCAAGAACACATCATCAATTGTCATGATTTCATGACATTAAAAACACATAAGCATCCTTATGGAAAAACAGCCTCGCTTCCGTTCAGCCGCGATCCCCGGCCGGCCCGATCGCCGCCTGACCGCGGGACAGGTCGGTGACCATGCGGGTGAAATCCTCCGCAAGGTCGCGGGGCAGCGTGACGCGAAGCTGGACGCCGTCGGCGGTGAAGCCCGTGGTCTCGACCTGGGTGCCGGGAAAGGGGCCGAGGCTGGAGCGGATCCGCGCCTCGTCGGCGAAGGCACAGGCGACGGACAGGGCGGCGTAGTCGACGATCGGTTCGCGTTCCGCCGCCTTCAGGCAGCTCGCCGCCGTGCCGCCATAGGCGCGCACCAGCCCGCCCGCGCCCAGCAGGATGCCGCCGAACCAGCGGCTGACCACCACCGCGACGCGGTCCAGTCCCTGCCCTTCGATCGCCTGCAGGATCGGCCGCCCCGCCGTCCCGCCGGGCTCGCCGTCGTCGCTGAAGCGGTAGATGTCGCCGATCCGGAACGCCCAGCAATTGTGGCCGGCATCCGGGCTGCTGCCGGCGGCGATGACGCGGCGGGCCTCCTCCTCGCTGCCGGCCGGGGCGGCGTGGGCCAGGAAGCGGCTCTTCTTGATCTCCTGCTCGAACCGTTCGGTCCTGGTGAGGGTGAACATCATGAGGATGGCCGCCGCGCGCCTACAGGACGAAGTCGAAGGCGGAGAAGCTGTAGTTGGCGATGTTGACCTGGATGCGGAAGTCGGCCGCCCCATCGCCGTTCACGTCGCCCTCGATCAGCGTCACCGCGCCGGACGCCTGGTAGCGCAGCTGGCCGGCCGCGGTGAAGCCGGCGGTCTCGACGAAGGTGAAGCCGTCGTTGTCGGTGGTGCCGGTGATGGCGTCGATCTCCGAAACGTCGATGCGGTCGCCCTCGGCCCCGACGGTGGCGTAGCTCGCCAGCCCCTGCAGGGCCTCCTCCGCCACCACGGCTCCGTTGAAGGCGATGATGACGTCGGGAGCCGCCAGGGTGGATTCGTTCAGGTTGCGGATGGAGAAGACATCCACCCCCACCCCGCCGTCCATCAGGTCGGCGCCATAGCCGCCGACCAGCGTGTCGTTGCCGGCGCCGCCCAGCAGAACGTCCTCATAGACGGTGGCGGTGTCGTCGGCGTTGACCGCGATCTCGCGGTTGCGGTCGGAATAGATGTCGCCGAACAGAATGTCGTCGTCGCCACCGCCGCGCAGCACGTCGCCGCCCAGCCCGCCATAGAGCGTGTCGTTGCCGACGCCGCCGTCCAGCCAGTCGTTGCCGGCCCCGGCATCGAGCCAGTCGCTGCCGTCCTCGCCCAGCAGGGTGTCGTTGCCGGTGACGTCGATGATGTCGCCGCGCAGCAGATCGTCCCCCGCCCCGCCGAACAGCAGGTCGTTGCCCGCCCCGCCCTCCAGCTGGTCGGCACCGTCGCCCCCCAGCAGGAGGTCGTTGCCGGCATTGCCGAACAGCGTGTCGGTGCCGAGAAGTCCGGTGATGGTGTCGTTGCCCGTCCCGCCGCCGATGGCGTCGCGCTGCACCCCGCCCACCAGATAGTCGTCGCCCGAGGATGCCGATGACGAAGCGGTCAGCCCGGTCAGCGACGGCTGGGAGAAGCCGACCAGCAACCCCACCGGATAGACCCCGTCGGTGGCCTGCAGCATCTCGATGCCGGTCAGCGTGTCGGTGCCGTCGGGGCCGCTGACCACGAGGTTGCCGTTGGCATCGATGGCCAGCGAATAGGAGGCGAGCGCGCCGGTCAGCACGAAGCTGTCGATGCCGCCCAGCCCGTCCACCGCGTCCGATATCGGATTGCCCAACGCATCGAAAGCGGCGCTGCCGCTCAGCGTGTCGTTACCGGCCGTGCCGGTCACCGCGACCGCTGCCGCCGCGGCTCCCAAGGCCGCTCCCAAGGCAGCGCCCATTGGGGCCGCCTGCGGCGGCAGATCCGCCACCGGGGCGGCGGCGGAAGCGGCGGAAGCAGCGGCAGGGCGCAGGGCCCGCCCTTCGCGCAGGCCATAGGCGATGTAATGGGCTGCGGCGGCCAAGGCGTTGCCGGCGGTGGCCGCGGCGACGTCGGGATTGGCCGCCAGATAGGCCGCCGCGTCGAAGGTGACGGCACGCCCCTCCTGCCGGCCGTTGCTCAGGTAATGGCGGGTCGCGGCCCGGCTGTCGGCACCGAAGGCGGCGATCAGGTCGGAATAGGAGGCGAGGTAGCCCAGCGCGTCGAAGCCGGACGCCGTCCGCCCTTCGCGCAGGCCATATTGGGCATAATGGGTCAGCGCCCCCGCCGGATCGGCGCCATAGGCGGCCAGCACATCGGGGTTGGAGGCGAGATAGCCGTAGGGGTCGAAACCGGCCGTCCGCCCTTCGCGGGCGCCATAGGCCAGATAGTGCTGAACGGCGGCGCCGGCGTCGACGCCGACGGCGCGCAGCACGTCGGGATTGGCGCCCAGATAGCCCAGCGCATCGAAGCCGCCCAGGCTGCGCCCCTCGTTCCGGCCGTGCCAGGAATAATGGGCGGCGGCCGCCACCACATTGTCGCCGAAGGCGACGGCGAGGTCGCGGTTGGCCGCGAGGTAACTCCGCGCGTCGAAGGCGAGCGCCGCCGGGGCGGCGGTGCGGCCGTCGATGGTGACCAGTTCGACGTCGGTCAACGTATCGGCGTTGCGGCTCGACACCACGGCATAGCGCCGGCCGCTGCCGTCGAGCGCCACCACCACCGGCGTCTCCGCGCGGTAGATTCCGTCCTGCCGGGCATAGCGGCGCGGGTCGGCGGTGTAGATGGCGCGGTCGACGCCGCCGCCGCCGTCGAAGCTGCGCCCGCCGGCCACGCCGAGATAGACGCTGTCGTTGGCGTCGGCACCGGCGAAACCGTCGATCTGCTGGAAGATGCGGGTGCCGAGCCGGTCGAGCGTCCCGCCGTTCAGCGCGACGTCGAACCCCTCGATCCGGTAGCGCAAGAGCCCGCCCGCATCGCGGTCGCTCAACCCGGTGAAGCGGACGGCGGCGGTCGACCCGCTGCCGGAAGCGGCATAATCCAGCTGGGTGGCGTGCGCCCGGCCGGCGACCGTGCGGGTGACGGTCAGGCTGCCGGCACCGGAGGCGATGGAGGAGACGGCCGGCACGGTGGTGAAGGCATCGGCGACGAAGCCGTTCGCCAGCCGGGCCTCATCCAGATCGAGGGCGAAGCCCTGCCCCGCCACCAGCCGCGCCATGCTCGCTCCCCTGCTCGCGCCCCTCGTCCCGGCACTCCCGCTCCCGGCCTGTCAGGCTCGGGAACGGTCGGCGGAACGGGCCGTCAGCTGACCAGGCCCTCAGATCACCTGGAGATAGGCCGGATCGAGCGCGCCGTGGCGGAACGGGATCCAGTCCTTGTGGTCGGCGCGGTACTGCAGGCCGTAGGGGTTCTTGAAGAAGATCTTCTGCAGCGGCTGCCCGCCTTCGGCGCGGGTGCGCTCCAGGTCGATCAGCGGCGAGGAGGCGAACACCTTTTCCCACAGCTCGGTGTTGTCCACCTCGCGGCCGGCGTTCTTCACATAGTCGCGCGCGGTGTCGCTGAGCTGCCAAGCCTCTTCGACCATCGCGTAATAGTCCACAGTACCCTCGGCCATGGCCTTCGAACTCCAACCAGCGTTGCACAGAGTTTCCGCTCACATAGCGCATTTCCGGCGGCAAAGGAACCACCCGCGCACCGTGACGGTCGAGCACGCCCGGACCACCCGGCCGTGTCCTGAAAAGGTGATGTCACCGGCGGCACCGGTCCCATGACCGATGCCGCTGGAGGGCCGCAACCGCAGCCCCGCGGGCACATGCCCGCGAAAGCCAAGCGGGCGGATGCCCGCGCCGGCGATTGAGGCAACGGCTTTCGATGGGTCGCCATCGAAAGCCGTCACGTCATACTACGTGCGGTCCGCCGCGGTTCCGTCGATCAGACGGGCGGCGCGGGACTTTCGCAGCGGGGCGGACAGCTTCTCCCAGGACCGCGTGCGCAGCAGCCGGCCGGCCACCCCCAGCCCGACCGCCAGCAGGCCGGTCAGGCTGATCGCCGCACCCACCGGCCCGCCGACCAGCAGCCCGGCCGTTCCCGCCGCCCCGGCCAGCAGCGCGCGCAGGCCGATGGTCAGCGCCACCGCCCCCGTGCCCGGCGCCACGCGCGGCAGCAGGACCAGCAGAAGCCCGCAATCGACCGCCGTGCGCAGGCTCCAGGCCGCGGCGGCGCCGACGGCGCCGTAACGCTCGGCCAGCAGCCACAGCACACCCAGATAGACCGGCAGCTCGGCCAGCTGCAGCCGGGCGGTCACGTCGACGCGGCCGACGCTCTGGATCAGGGTGTTGGGCACATAGGCGGTGGCGTTGAAGAAGACGCCCAGCATCAGGATCGACAGGACCGTGGCGCTGTTGGCGGCGAAGGCCGGACCCAGCCATAGCCCCAGCGCCGTCTCGCCGCCGACGATGGTGGCGGCCTGCATCGCCAGGAACACCGCCAGCGTCAGGTGGCCGCCGGCGTCCAGGATGCGGCCCAGCGCCGGGGGATCGCGCCGGAACAGGCTGGAGGCCAGCGGGAACAGCGCCAGCGACAGGGCGCCGGGGATCACCATCAGCCGCGACAAGAGCTCGAACGGCGTCGTGTAGAAGGCGACCATCGCCGCCGGCACCAGGCTGAGCAGGATGAAGCGGTCGGCATAGAGCATCGCCGGACCGATCAGGTTGTTCAGCATCATCCAGGCGCTCATGGTGAACAGCCCGCGCAGGCTCGGACGGCCCCAGCGACCGGGATGGAGAAGGTCCGGCATCTGGCGCACGGCCAGCACGCCATAGCCGACCAGCCCGATGAAGCGCCCCACCGCGATGGCGGCGATCACCGGCACCAGGCTCTGGCTGAAGGGCAGCACGCAGAGCGGGCTCAGGTAATTCAGCACCCCCACCGTCATCCGCACCAGACTGATCGGGCGGAAGCGCTGGTAGGCCTCCAGCACGCCGCGCAGGCCGGCGGAGACCAGCGCGATCGGCACGATGGCGGCGGCGATCAGCAGGCTCGACCGGATCTCGTCCGGCGAGGTGCCGGTATCGAGCTGGAAGCGGTCGGCCAGCAGCCCGGCGCCCAGCGCCACCGCCCCGCCGGTCAAGAGGCCGATGGCTCCCATCAGGGCGATGGCCGGACCGGCGATGCCCGCCGTGCCGACGCTGCCCCTGTCCTCTCCGATCCTGTCCTGTCCGGCCTTGTCCTCTCCGGGTTCGCTTTCCGGACTTCCCGCATGACCGGCATGGCCGATCCGGTCGGCGACGACCTGCACCAGCGACCGCCCGAGCCCGAGGTCGAGCACCCCCAGATAGCCGAGCAGCGCCCAGATCAGGGTCAGCGCGCCGAAGCGTTCCATCCCGACGGCGGAGATGAGCAACGGAATCGACAGGAGGGCCGCCAACATGGGGAGCCCCTCGCCAAGCAGATTCCAGAGCGTGTTGCGAAGCAAATTCGGAGGTCCGTACGCGAAGCACTGTGGAGCGGCGTTCGGGATGACCCGACCACGGCCATGCGGCTCTTCAGCCGTTGGACCTAGGCCTATGCCCTCCTGACGACGCCATTGTTATCCGTCCATCCTGTCCAAAACGCTAACGGAATCGCTTTGACGAAGCAGTCCGGATCCTGACCTCCCGTATCCGGGAACGGCCGTCAGGACAGGGCCTGCTCCAGCGCCGCGGCGACCCGGTCGACGTCGCCGTCGGCCATGGCCGGGAACAGCGGCAGCGACAGGGTGCGGGCGTAATGGGCCATGGCGCCGGGCAAGGCGACGCCGGACGGGTCGAGGTCGCCGTACCGGCGGCGCCAGTAGGGTTGGCGATGGACCGGGATATAGTGCACCTGGGTGCCGACGCCCAGTGCCCGCAGGGCGGCCATCACCGCCGAGCGGGTCCGCCCCGCCGCCTCGAAGTCGATGCGCGCCGCGCACAGGTGCCAGGCCGGCCGGCACCAGGGGAGCTGGGCCGGCGGGCTCACCAGCGGCGCCAGCGGGGCCAGCCGCTCGGCATAGAGCGCCATCAGCCGCGCCCGCCGCCCGATCAGGCGGTCGAGCCGGCCGAGCTGGCTCAGCACCAGCGCCGCATGGATGTCGGACAGGCGGTGGTTGAAGCCGGGCTCCGCCATCTCATAGTACCAGGGGTTGGCGTTGCCCTCCGCATCCAGGCCCGCGTCGGGATCGGCGAAGCCCTCCCCCGCTTCGGGCACGCGCATCATGCCGTGGTTGCACAGGCGCCGCACCCGCGCCATCAGCGCCGGGTCACTGCCGGTGACCGCCCCGCCCTCCCCCGCCGCGATGGTCTTGACCGGATGGAAGGAGAAGACGGTCAGCGATCCGGCCTCCACCTCCGGCCGGCCGGCGCCGACCGGCCTCTCGCGTCCCTCGGACAGATCGACCGTGCCGATGGCGTGGCAGGCATCCTCGACCAGCGCCAGCCCTTCGGCCTGCGCAAGCGCGGCAAGGGCGGCCATCGGGGCGGTCTGCCCGGCGTAATGGACGGGGGCGAGCGCGCGGACGCGCCAGCCGGCCTTGCGCGCCCGCGCGACGGCGGCCTCGGCCTCGGCGACGCCCATCAGGCCGCTGTCGGGATCGACGTCGGCGAAGGCGACCTCGGCCCCGCAATGGCGGGCGGCGGAAGCCGTGGCGAGGAAGGTGTTGGACGGCACCACCACCGCGTCGCCCGGACCGATGCCGAGTGCGGCATAGGCCAGCCGCAGCGCCGCGGTGCCGTTGGCGCAGGCCACCGCCTCAGCCGCCCCGACCCGCGCGGCCAAAGCCCGCTCGAAGGCGGCGACCGCCGGCCCCTGGGTCAGCCAGTCGCCGCGCAGCACCGCCGTCACCGCGGCGATGTCCTCCTCCTCCACCGACTGGCGGCCATAGGGGAGGAAGGGCAGATCCCCCGGCAGGGGCCCTGTCATCAGGGGGCTTCCGCCAGCAGGGCGCGCAGCCGCTCGCCGTCGAGCCAGTCGTCGTTGCCGTCGCTGGCATAGCGGAAGCCGTCGGCCACCGGGCGGGCGTTCAGCCGCTCGTACGGCGCATGCTGCCAGAAGGTGAAGGCCGGCTCGATCACATAGCGGTCGGCCAGCTCGTAGGTCTGGCGGGAATCGTCCTCGGTGATCATCACCTCGTGCAGCTTCTCGCCCGGCCGGATGCCGACGATCTTCTGCGGCAGGTCCGGCGCCATGGCGCGGGCGAGGTCGGCGATGCGCATGCTGGGGATCTTCGGCACGAAGATCTCGCCGCCCTGCATCATGGCGAAGCAGGACAGCACGAAATCGACGCCGTGCTGCAGCGTGATCCAGAAGCGGGTCATCCGCTCGTCGGTGACCGGCAGATGGTCGGCCCCCCCGGCGATCATCTTGCGGAACAGCGGCACGACGCTGCCGCGCGAGCCCACCACATTGCCGTAGCGCACCACCGCGAAGCGGGTGTCGAGCGCGCCCGACAGGTTGTTGGCGGCGATGAAGATCTTGTCCGATGCCAGCTTGCTGGCACCATAGAGGTTGATCGGGTTGGCCGCCTTGTCGGTCGACAGTGCGACGACGCGACGCACCCCGGTCGACAGCGCCGCCCGCACCACGTTCTCCGCCCCGTAGACGTTGGTGTGGATGCATTCCATCGGGTTGTATTCGGCGGCCGGCACATGCTTCAGCGCCGCGGCATGGACGCAGAAATCGACGCCGCGCATCGCCAGTTCCAGCCGCTCGCGGTCGCGCACGTCGCCGATGAAGTAGCGCAGCGTCGGCGCCCACTCCGCCGGCATGCGCTGCTGCATCTCGTACTGCTTGAACTCGTCGCGGGAGAAGATGATGACCCGGCGCGGCCTGGCGTGGCGCATCACCGTCTCGACGAAGCGGCGGCCGAAGGAGCCGGTTCCTCCGGTCACCAGGATCGACCGGCCGTCCAGCATGCGCAGGCCGGCCTCGAGCCCGGTGCCGGCGTCGGGATCCGGATGCCATGGCTTGGGGTCGCTGGCCTTGCTGGAATGTGTCGTCACCGCCGGTTCCGTCCGTTGAAGCCGCATCGCTCGAAGCCACCGGGCCGGGATCCGCCGTCCGGATGGTCCGGAACGGGCGCGGCATCGGGTTCGAAATGGAACCCGACCGTAACCGGTGCTTTCTGACAATCGGGTTAATTCACTCCGTCCCCCGGTGCAAGGTCCTCAACGGACGGGACCCCGGCGGCAGGTCATGGACGGGCGGGCGGGCGGCCTGCACATCCTCCAGCAGGCGGATCTGCGCCGGCAGGCAGACGGTGGCGAGGTCGTAGCGCTCCACCGCCGTCCGCCTTGCGGCGGCCGACAGGGTGGCGCGCAGGTCCGGGTCGTCGAGCGCCGTCTCCACCCGGTCGGCGAGCGCCATGGGATCGAAGAAATCCGTCAGCAGCCCGTTCACCCCGTCCTCGATCACCTCGGCGACCGGCGGCGTGTCGGACCCGACGATGACGGCGCCGCAGGCCATCGCCTCCAGCATCGACCAGGACAGGACGAAGGGAAAGGTCAGGTAGATGTGGGCGCGCGAGACGCGCAGGACCGACAGATAGTCCTCATAGGGCAGCTTTCCCAGCACATGCAGCCGCGCCGCCTCCTGCCTGGGCGCGCCGGCGGCGTCCAGCATCGTCTCCCGCCACATCGCTTCGCGCCAGGTGCCGCCGCCCTCGGGCGGGGCGCCGTAGCTGACCTCGTCGCCGCCCACCACCAGGATGTGCAGCCTGGGCCGGCGCAGCAGCAGCTCGGCCGCCGCCCGCATGAAGGTGGGAAAGCCGCGGTAGGGCTCCAGGTTGCGGGCGACATAGGTCACCACCTCGTCCTCGCGCGACAGGCTGCGGCCATCGGGCAGGGTGACGGTGGCGGCCGGATCCGGCCGGCAATGCGCGGTGTCGACCCCGTCATGGATCACCGAGATGCGCGGGCGGAAGGCGTCGGGATGCTGGCGACGCTGCCACTCCGTCGGGCTGACGCCCCAGTCCATCGCATCCAGCCCGGTCAGCAGGGCGGTGTTCTTGGTGCGGATGCGGCAGCGCGTCTCCAGCGTCACCGGCCGCTCCGGGTCGAAGCCGACGTCGGAGCCGTCCGCCCGGTAGAAGAACTCGCAATAGAGCAGCAGGCGGGCGGCCGGGAACAGGTCCTTCAGGAACAGCGCCTCGCCCCAGCCGGGATGGGCACAGATCACATCGGGGGTGAAGCCGGCCTTCTGCAGGGCCAGCCCGGCGCGCACCGCGCCCTGCCCGTGCAGGACCTGCCCCTCGAACATGCGGATATAGGGGTGGGTGGCCTCGCCCGGCTCGCGCGTCGGCCGGTAGAGCGCCATGCGCACGCCCGGCAGCTCGCGCCTGGTCTTGCCGATGAAGGCGACCTGATGGGCCGGATCCGCCGCGAAATGACGGACGAGATGCTTGTATTGGCCAGGGGTGTTCTGGTGGACGAACAGGATCCGCATGGATAAGGCGTTGCCTGGAAAACGGGGAAGGGGGGCCATAGCCTGCGGGCATCCGGCGCCGCTGTCGATGGATAACACCACAGCCCGGCCGACAGCCCTATGACGGGGCGGCATGAGGGAACGGGTGGCATCCCCCTGCAGAAAAGTTTAATAACCTAAAGAAACCACAACCGCACGCCCTTCCCGCCATGCAGCACCCCATCCAGCCGGGTCCCCTCCATCCCTGGCAGCAGGTCACCGTCGGCAGCGGCCTGATGCTGCATGCTCCCCTGACCGTCCGTGCCGACCCGGCCCCGCTCCAGCGCGAGTTCGCGGCCCTCGACGCGGCGACGGGGGACAAGGGGCGGATGTTCATGGCCGGCGACGGCAGCTGGTCGTCGATCACCCTGGTCGAGGAGGGGCTCGGCCCCGACGGCCGGCGCGCCACCGGCCGACCGACCCCGGCGCTGGATACGATGCCGAGCGCCCGCACCCTGCTGGAGGGGCTGGGCTGCCGCATCCTGTCCTGCTACGTCCATCGGCAGGAGCCGGGCGGCCTGCTCCGCTGGCATTACGACAATGCCGGCTTGCACCTGTCCGAAGCCCGGCTGATCGTGCCGATCATCGCCCCGCCCGCCGCCGTCACCTGGATCGGCGACAGCCCGGCCGCCTATCCGGCCGGCACGCCGTGGGTCGGCGACTTCACCTTCCCCCATCAGGTGGAGAACGCCCCGGACGAGCAGCGGATCGTCCTGCTGGTGGACGTGGTCAGCGACGACCGTGCCCGCTCGCTTGTCCCGGCGGACCTGTACGGCCAGCCGATGCTCCGTCTGGCACTGGCCGAGCAGGCGGTCAACAGTCTCCTGATGAACCGGGAGCCGGTGTCGGCCTGAGCAGTCCCCCTTCGGAGCCCCTCGGCCTTTCTCTACCCTTCTCGGCCCTTCCAGGAAGGATCCGTTCCGTCCCTGCCGCCTTGCGCCCATATGCTGTCCGCCCGCCGGACGATGCCGGCCCACCGCCGACCCCGAGGAGGTGCGATGATGCGGATCCGCCCGGCGCTGCTGCTCGCCGCCAGCCTGCTCCTTCACATCCCGGAGGCCGCCGCCATGTCGCCCCTGTCCTTCTTCCAGCGTGTCGAGCGCGTCGGCCTGCTCTGCGCCGTGGATGCCGACGGCGGGACGGCGGCCGGCCTTGCCGACGAAGCGTTGTGCGGCCGGGCCGCCGCGGTGCTGTCGGGGCTGCTGGCCTCCGGACCGGCCGTCACGGCGCTCGCCCCCAACGATGCCCGCATCGCCGATCCCGCTACCCTGCTGCTGCTGGTCCATGCCACGCTGCGGCCCGAGGACAAGGGGCAGGACGGGCGGCTCCTGTCGCTCGCGGCGACCCTCCAGCGTACCGGATCCGCCGGCGGCCCGCCCTTCTTCATGATGCCGCCGCAGGCTCTGGCACTGTCCGGCAGCCTGGACGAAAGCCTTTTGGATTCAATGCTCCACCGCCTGCTCGGCCCGCTGGCGAGGGCGCTGCGCGCCAATCCCTGAGAGGCGGAGTTTGGAGTCTTGTCGCAGGGGAGAGAAACCGTCGCCGCAGGCTCGACCGTCTGCAAGCCCACGGTCCCGCGAAAGCGGGAATCCATCCGTTTCAGCCGTTTGATTGCGGCGCTTCCTGGATCCCCGCCTTCGCGGGAATGACAAAAAGTTCCTTTGGTTCCAGAGACTTAATGTTGCCGTAAGAGCCGTGCAGACGAAGCGCAGGTCCGGCCGGCCGGAAGGCCGACAAGCCGGCGCGCCGAAGGCTACGTCACCGGCAAAGCTGCGCGAACTTGCGCTCCGGGATCGGCGGCGGCGAGGGGTGCAGCATCAGCCCCTGTTCCTCCACATCGACCCGTGCGTCGGGATAAACCGCAAGCGCAAGCTGCAGAGCCTCGATGAACCGCTTCCGGAAATCGCGCAGGCGGCTGTATCCGGCGCCGAACTGCTCGAACACCGCCGGCCAGGTGATCGGGGTTGAGCGGTTCAGGCTGTGGAGCCGGTAGGCCAGCCAGATATAGATGTCGATGCTGGTGCTGTTGTTCTGGATGTGGCGCAGCGCCGGTTCCCAGATCGGCACCGGATGGGCCTTCAGCTCGCGGAAGAAGGCTTCCGACAGCAGGACGCGGTCCTCCCAGAGCGATCCCTGGCCCGGCTCCGCCCCGGCATTGGCCGAGAAATGGATGCCGCCCTTGACGATCGACCCCTTTTCGAAGCCGATGCTGTGGGCGTCTTCCCAGGCGAAGGTCAGGTTGCAGGCGGCGATGCGCGAGGCCTGCTCGCGGATGTCGCGATAGGTCTGGCCGCCGACCGACAGGCCCATGCGGTCCAGCCATTCGTGCATGCTGCGGCCCAGCTCGACCTCGCGGCTGTCGGTCTGGATCGCGCGGGTCTGCAGATACAGCAGGATCATCCGCGCGCGGCTGCCGTAGGGAACGCCGTAAAGCTTAAAGCCACCGTTGCGGATCGGCAGTCGTCCGGGCTCGATCAGCAAGCGGATCTTATGTCCGCGACGCTCCCACGGCTGGTCGTCGGGAAGACGACGATGGGGAAGCGCGGTCAGCGCAAAACCCGAATAGGTGATGCCAAGCTCCTGCCGCTCCTCTTCGAGGACGGCAGCGGCGACGTCGACTAGCGAACGCTGATCCGGATCGGTTTGGAGCGCCTTCGCCTGGTCGCGTCCAAGCTGGGTGATCAGGGTGTGTATCTGTCCCATAGCGAGCTGACCTTGGCACGACTTTGCGAGGAACCCTATATCACGGCCGGTTAGTGCCAGCAATTTGGAGTCTTGTCGCTCAAACTATTTGTACGGTTATTTGATTCAGTTAATAGTTTGCGCGACAAGACTCCAGTAGAGAATCGCGAGTCGCGCGACAAAACTCCAGAACTCCCGCGACAAGACTCCAGCGGATAGTCCGCATTGCCTGTGGATTTTTCGGCCGACGCGACAAGACTCCAGGCGGGACATTTCGATTCGGCCCCGAATCGCTTCCGATTCGCTCATTTCCGAGTCGTGGAGGTGAATCGGCCACGACTCCTCCTTGATTCACGCCCCCTGCGCCGATCCGGCCCGAGGCCCGGTTTGGAGTTCTGTCGCGCCCCTTTCCGCCCGGGTTCTCCCTTTCCGCCCGTCCGATCCGGGGCTACGGGTGTCGCCGGACCCGGATCCGGGTCCGGCGGGCAGGGATGGATCGGGGGGGCGCGACAAGACTCCAACCTCGACCGCTGCCGTGGAGGGATGAGGCCGGCCGGTTTGGAGTCTTGTCTCGCCCCGTCTCGAACGGGGAATCCGGTCGGCCGGACAGCCCCGACCGGACTGTGGTGCGGATCGCGGCAGCCTATCGGCCCAGCGCCCGCTTCACGATCAGCGACAGCTTTTCCAGTATCGCCGGATCGCGGTGGGCGGGCGCGGTCATGATGGCGTTGTCGAGCGCGGTGTGGCAGCCCTGGGCGCATGGACCCTCGTGCAGCGCCAGCTTGGGCGCCAGGGCCGAGACCAGCGCGCGCGCCTTGCCGGCGTTGGCGACCACCACCCGGATCACCGCATCGACCGACACATGGTCGTGCTCCTCGTGCCAGCAGTCGTAATCGGTGACCATGGCGACGGTCGCGTAGCACATCTCCGCCTCGCGGGCGAGCTTGGCCTCCGGCATGTTGGTCATGCCGATGACGTCGCAATCCCACCCGCGATACAGGGTCGATTCGGCGATGGTGGAGAATTGCGGCCCTTCCATCACCATGTAGGTGCCGCGCCGTTGGCGCGGGATGTCCAACTCGGCCAGCGTCTCCTCGATCAGGTCGCCCAGCCGCCCGCAGACCGGATGGCCCAGCGCGACATGCGCGACCAGCCCGCTGCCGAAGAAGCTCTTCTCGCGGGCGAAGGTGCGGTCGATGAACTGGTCGATCACCACGAAGGTGCCCGGCGGCAGATGCTCCTTCAGCGAGCCGACCGCCGACACCGACAGGATTTCCGTGACGCCGAGCTGCTTCAGCGCATGGATGTTGGCGCGGAAATTCAGCTCCGATGGCGGGATGCGGTGGCCGCGGCCATGGCGCGGCAGGAAGATCAGCTTCCGTCCCGCCAGCTCGCCGGTCAGCAGTTCGTCGGACGGGTCGCCAAAGGGAGTCGTCACCTTGACCCAGCGGGTGTTCTCCAGCCCGTCGATGTCGTACAGGCCGCTGCCGCCGATCACCCCCAGAACCGTTTCGCCAACTGCGTCGTCGCTCATGTCCCGCTCTCCCCTGCTGAAGTTCGTCCGACTATTTCGGGCGCACCGGTGGAAAGCAACCGCGGACCGCAGGCAGGACGGGTCCGCCCGTTCGGCCGCACCGCCGCTTCGACCGGCCGGCGGCGTCCTGGCGCCTGCGCTCCCTCCTGATTTTCCTCGCCCTGCCTGAAGGCGGTAACCCCCGGCCGGAATGTCGGATGGGTCTCGGAGGGGTGCTTGTGGAGGGCGGAAAGCGCGGTCTATAACGAACCGCCATGGCGCCGGCCGCTGGCTTCGACCCTCGGCTTTTCCGGCGCCCGGTCACAGGCTCACCACAATGAATGGCGGCAGGTTGACTTTCTTTACCGTCCATAAACGGCAAATTCTCAAGCCTCACGGCGTGAGTTCCTGCTTCATCGAGGACTGCCCAGGATGCCGAGGCACCCCAGGACTGACATCCCCTCCACAGGCAGTCACCGCCAGTCCAGCGGCCAGAATGTTTTGCGCGGCGTTATGGTCCCGGTCATGATGAGCACCGCAGTGGGGGCATACCCATGCTCGATCAGCCAGTGTCAGTGCGTGTCCGGTCGTCCCACACGCACTGCATGTCTTAGTCGACGGATAGAACCGATCAACCTGCACCAGCGTCCTTCCATACCAAGTTGCTTTGTAAGTCAACTGACGGAGAAGCTCTCCCCAGCTGGCATCGGCAATGGCACGGCTGTGGCGTTTTGCCCGCAGCATACCTCCAATCGACAGTGTCTCAACCGCGATCACTTGGTTTTCGCTGATCAGCCGGCGAGACAACTTGTGCAGGAAGTCCTGTCTAGCGTGGCGCACGGCTGCATGGGCGCGTGCCAACTTCAGTTTTGCCTTTGTTCGGTTCCTGGAGCTTTTTTGTTTGCGCGCCAGACGGCGCTGCTCTCGGGTCAGCCGCTTTTGGTGTTTGGACAGATGACGCGGGTTGGCAATTTTCTCTCCGGTGCTGAGGACAGCCAGACTCGTCAGCCCAAGATCAATTCCAACTGTGCTGCCACCGCTCAAAGGTTCGATGGAGGCAACAACACGGCAAGCGATGTACCATCGCCCATCCAGCTCCCGGATCACTGTGACCGTACTCGGTTCTCCAGGAAGCGCACGCGACCATATTACGGCCAAAGGTTCCGTCATCTTTGCGAGCGTGAGCGTTCCATTGCGATAGGTAAAGCCGGATTTGGTAAACTCTGCCGATTGCCGGCTGTCTTTCCGGCGAAATTGTGGATAGCGGGCACGTTTCAGAAAGAACCTTTGGTAAGCCGCCTCAAGATGACGCAGACACTGTTGAAGCGGGACGCTGGAAACCTCCTTCAGCCAAGCAAAAGCAGGATCCTTTTTCAGCGCCGTCAGCATCGCGTTGGTCTGCAGGAATCCAGATCGTTCCTTGTGCTCCGTCCATGCGGCTTTCCGCAGTGCGCGAGCCCGGTTATAGACAACACGCACGCAGCCGAACGTTCGGTTCAGCAACTCCGCTTGCTGCGCCGTGGGGTAGAAACGAAAACGGTAGGAACACTCGACTAGGTTCATAGCATCTTATATCAAGAGTTGCGGCTGTGTTCAACTTTCGTTCCTCCGCTAAGCAAGCATACTTCCTCCGCCGCCGAGAGGCGGTGCCCTCTATACGGAGAGCCTGATGAACGGCAATTCCGCGCAGAAGATCGTCCCGGTGCTGCTGTCCGGCGGTACGGGGTCCCGTTTGTGGCCCTTGTCGCGCGAACTGTATCCCAAGCAGTTCCTGCCGCTCTGCTCCGACCGGACGATGCTCCAGGACACCGCCCTGCGGGTCAGCGCGCAACCCGGTTCCACGGCGCCCGGTTCCACACAGTCCGGCGCGCCCGCGGAGGTGGCCTTTTCGGCCCCCCTGGTGATCTGCAACCAGGAACACCGCTTCCTCGCCGCCGAGCAGCTGCGCCAGTCGCGCTGCATCCCCCGCGGCATCATCCTGGAGCCGGCCGGCCGCAACACCGCCGCCGCCTGCGCGCTCGCGGCGCTCGCGGTGACGGCCGACGATCCGGACGCGCTGCTGCTGATCCTGCCGGCCGACCACGAGATCCGCGACGCCGACGCCTTCCGCCGCGCCGTCGCCATCGCCGCCCGCGCTGCCCAGGCCGGCCGGCTGGTCACCTTCGGCATCGCCCCGACCCGGCCGGAGACCGGCTACGGCTATATCCGCCGCGGCCATTCGATGGACGAGGCCGACGGTGCCTACAACGTCGCCGCCTTCGTCGAGAAGCCGTCGCTGGAGGTGGCCGAGCGCTACCTCGCCGAGGGCAGCTATGCCTGGAACAGCGGCATGTTCCTGTTCCCGGCCGCCCGTCTGCTGGCCGAGCTGGAGCGCCACGCCCCGGCGGTGCTGGCCGCCTGCCGCGAGGCGCTGGAGCAGGGGGCCAAGGACCTCGACTTCTTCCGCCTGGACGCCGCCGCCTTCGCCAAGGCGCCCAGCATCTCCATCGACTATGCGGTGATGGAGCGCACCGACCGCGCCGCCGTCGTCCCCTGCGAGATCGGCTGGACCGATGTCGGCGCCTGGTCGGCTCTGTGGGACGTCGGGAGCAAGGACGGCGAAGGCAACGTCGTCGTCGGCGACGTGCTGCTGGAGGGCGCCCGCGACTGCTATGTCCGCAGCGACAACCACCTGACCGCCGTGGTCGGGGTGGAGAATGCCGTGGTGGTGGTGGTGGACGACGCCGTTCTGGTCGCCGACCGGAGCCAAGCCCAGGACGTCAAGCGCATCGTCGACCGGCTGAAGGCCGAGGGGCGCAGCGAGTCCGTCAGCCACCGCCGGGTCCACCGCCCCTGGGGCTCCTACCAGTCGCTGCACACCGGCGACCGTTTCCAGGTGAAGAGCCTGACCATCGCCCCCGGCTCGCGCCTGTCCCTGCAGAAGCACCATCACCGCGCCGAGCATTGGGTGGTGGTCAACGGCACCGCGCTGGTCACCCGCGGCGAGGAGCAGGTGATGGTCTACGAGAACCAGTCGATCTACATCCCGATCGGCACGGTCCACCGGCTGGAGAACCCCGGCAAGGTGCCGCTGACCATCATCGAGGTGCAGTCCGGTTCCTATCTGGGCGAGGATGACATCGTCCGGCTGGAGGACGTCTACGGCCGCAACTGAGCGATCGGTAATCCAGCGGCGCCACGGGTTGCCCAGGGCGCCGCTGACGGTCGCGCCGCTGACGGTCGGGTGGGGGTCAGGCGCGCTTCCTGGCGCGCTCATGCTCCATGTAGGCCCGGAGCACGGCATTGATTTTGCTCTGGTAGCGGTCACTGTTGGTGCGGAACCACTCCAGCACATCCGAATCCAGGCGGATGCTGATCGCCTGCTTGGCCGGCGGCTCGACGATGCGGGCGGTCTCGAACCATGCTTCGTCGGCCAGAGGTGCCGCGTCGGGATCGCTGCGCACGGCGGCGTCGAGGTCGGCATCGGTCTGGCGGTCGGCCCGCGACCAGTCAGCCGTCCGCTTGCGGGGCGACGCCAGAGAGCGTCGCGTGATACGCTCGTTGTTCGCGTCCATTGGCTTTCCTTGCTGAGATGATGCGGCGGGCGTCATCGCGCCAAGTGTAGACGACCACCAGCAACCGGCCATCCACCTCGCCATAGGCGATGATGCGTGTCTCTCCGTTATGATCGCGCGGGTCGTTTTTCTCCCGCACAGGTCCTTCGAAAATGTAGATGGCATCCTCAAAATCGATGCCATGCTTGGCAAGGTTCGTTTCGCGTTTACGCTCGTCCCACTCGAAGTTCATAGTCGACTCTCTCCAGGTAGACAGCGATACGCCATCTGCCTTCAAAGAATTCTGTAGAATATTTCTTCATTTTGCGATTGCCTTTGGTGCTTTGGCTATATTCTCTGAATTTTTCTTTGTTGCGCGGAGTGCGAGGGCATCATTGCGAAACACAAATGTATATACATTTTCTTTGAGCCTTCGTCAAGGCCTTGTCCGTGAATGCCCTGCTCCCTCGCTTTCGTGCAGTGACCCCTGACAACGACAGGCCCCTCCGCCCAAGCTGAGGCGGCGGCTGTGTCTTCCTGCGGTTCTGGACAATGGCGGCTTGGTCCCGCTTGCCGCCTTCCGGTAGAAAGAGGATGCGAGGGTGCCGCAGCGGCGCCCCGTCTTCTGCTGCCGGGACCATCATGACCATCGAGCCGCCGCCCGACGACCGCATCCCCGAACTCTATGCCGACGGGGTCTTCGACATCGGCTTCGGCAACGGCATGGTCCGCATCGACCTGTTCAGCCTGTCGGCCCTGCGCAAGGACGGCAACGGCCAGCCGCTGCCCGCCATCCGCCAGCGGGTGGTGATGAGCCTGCCGGGCTTCCTCGCCAGCCTGTCCGCGCTGGAAGGCATGCGCCAGCGGCTGGAGGCCGCCGGCGTGCTGCCGCCCAATTCCGGCATGGTGCCGCCTCCCGCGCCGGCTCCTTCCCCGGCCTTCCAGAGCCCGGTGCAGGCCCCGATCCAGCCCGCCTCCCCCACCGGTCCGTCCACCGGCCCCGCGACCCCGGCCACCCCGCCCGGACGGCCCCGCTCGCCGAATTTCGGCTGACCGATGCCGGACGCCAGCACGACCGCCACGGCTCCGCCGCCCGGCCCCGATGCCGCCCCCGATCCGGACGAAAGCACCGCGCTGCGCTGCCTGACGCTGGTGGCGCGCCATCACGGCCTGTCGGCCTCGCCGTCGGCCCTGCGTGCCCGCGTCGCTCCCGGCCCCAGCGGACCAAACGGCGAGCCGTCGACCGTCGACCTGCTGCGCATCGCCGCCGCCACCGGTTTCAAGGCGACCGCCCGCCGGCTCGACTGGAAAGCCCTGCAGTCCCTTCCCCCCGTCTTCCCGTTGCTGGCGCGGCTGACCAACGGCAACACCGTTATCCTGGTCGGACTGTCGCGTCCGTCCCGTCCCGATGAGGAACCGGTGGTCGGCGTCGTCGACCCGCTGGCCGACCGGCTGGACGTGATCGACGTGCCGCGCGACCGCTTCCTGGAGCGCTGGGACGGCGAACTGGTCTTCCTCAAGCCGCGCCACGGCCTCGGCGATCCGCGCCAGCCCTTCGGCCTGCGCTGGTTCGTGCCGGAGATCCTGCGCCAGAAATCGGCCTTCCGTGACGTGGTGGCGGCGGCGCTGGTGCTGCACGCGCTCGCCCTTGCCGTCCCGATCTATTTCCAGATCGTGATCGACAAGGTGCTGGTGAACGAGACCGTCGCCACCCTGCAGGTGCTGACCATCGGCGTGCTGGGCGCCCTGCTGTTCGAGGCGGCCTTCCGCTTCCTGCGCCAGTTCATCCTGCTGGCGGCGGCCAACCGCATCGACATCCGCCTGCTGAACCGCACCTTCGGCCATCTGCTCGACCTGCCCATCACCTTCTTCGACGGGCATTCGGCCGGCGTCACCGTGCGCCACATGCAGCAGGTGGAGCGCATCCGCGAATTCCTGACCGGCAACCTGCTCTCCACCGTGCTGGACAGCCTGGTTCTGCTGGTCTTCCTGCCGGTGCTGTTCTTCTATTCGGTCAAGCTGACGCTGGTGGCGCTGCTGTTCGCCGGATTGATCGCCGGGGTGATGGTCGCCCTGGTGCCGATCTATCGCAGCCGGCTCGGCGACCTCTACAACGCCGATGCCGAGCGGCAGGCCATGCTGGTGGAGACCATCCACGGCATGCGCACCGTCAAGTCGTCGGCCCTGGAACCGCAGCAGCGCCGCAGCTGGGACCGCAAGGCGGCGCGTGCGGTGACCAGCCATTACCGGGTCGGCCGCATCTCCATCGCCGCCCGCACGGTGACGGAGTTCCTGGAGAAGGCGATGATGGTGGCGGTGGTCGCCGTCGGCGCCTTCGACGTCTTCGACCGCCAGCTGTCGGTCGGCGCGCTGATCGCCTTCCAGATGCTGTCGGGGCGGGTGGTGACGCCGCTGGTCCAGATCGTCTCGCTGATCCACCAGTACCAGGAAACCGCGCTTTCCGTCCGCATGCTGGGCGAGGTGATGAACCACCCGGCCGAGCCCCGGCGCGAGGGCAGCGGCGCCTGTCCTTCCCTGATCGGGCGGATCGAAATCGAGGGGCTGGGCTTCCGCTACGACCGCAACCGGCCGCCGGCGCTGGATGGCGTCACCCTGACCGTGCCGGCCGGCTCCGTCGTCGGGCTGGTCGGGCGCAGCGGCTCGGGCAAGAGCACGCTGATGCGGCTGCTCCAGGGTTTCTACCCGGTGCAGGACGGCACCATCCGCTATGACGGGCTGGACATCCGCGAACTGGACCTGGCCCATCTGCGCCGCTCCATCGGCGTGGTGCTGCAGGAGAATTTCCTGTTCCGCGGCACCATCCGCGACAACATCGCCATGACCATGCCCGAGGCCAGCCGCGAGGAGATCGTCGAGGCCGCCCGGCTGGCCGGCGCCGACGAGTTCATCCACCGCCTGCCCGACGGCTACGACACGCTGGTGGAGGAGGGGGCGAGCAACCTGTCCGGCGGCCAGAAGCAGCGCATCGCCATCGCCCGCGCCCTGCTGCCCCAGCCGCGCATCCTGATCCTGGACGAGGCGACCAGCGCGCTGGATCCCGACAGCGAGGCCATCGTCATGGCCAACCTGCGGCGCATCGCCCGCGGCCGCACCGTGCTGATCGTCACCCATCGCCTCTCCACCCTGACCGGCTGCGACACCATCGCCGTGCTGGAGCAGGGCCGCCTGCTCGACATCGCCCCCCATGCACTTCTGCTCGACCGCTGCGCCGAATACCGGCATCTGTGGCAGCAGCAGAACCGGGGGCGCTGAACCATGCCCGACACACGCCTGCCCGGGGCGGATCGGGGCTCGGAAGCGGTGGAAGCCGGCCGCGAGATCGTCCCGGCCAAACCCGCTCCCGCATCTCCCCCCTCGCGCCGCCACGCCGCCCTGCCCGCCCCGTCGGCCCCGCCGCCGGGCTTCGCGCTGGACTATCTGCCGGACGGGGCGGCCATCGAACATGCGCCGCTGCCCTGGGTGGCGCGCTCCACCCTCTATATGCTGGCCGGGCTCTTGGTGGCGCTGGTTCTGTGGGCCGGCTTCGCCCAGGTCGACCGCATCGTCACCGCCGGCGGCCGGCTGGTGACCACCGCGCCGCTGGTGGTGGCCCAGCCGCTGGAGACCGCGGTGGTGCGCGGCGTCGATGTGCAGGTCGGCGATTTCGTCCGGGCCGGCGACCGGCTGGCGACGCTCGACCCCACCTTCGCCGCGGCGGATCTGGCCGACCTGACCGGCAGGCTCGCCGGCGTCGAAGCGCAGATCGGCCGGCTGCGCGCCGAGCTGGACGGCAGCGACTTCACCCCCGCCGCCGGCAATCCTGACGCTGCGGTGCAGGCCGCCATCCTGGAGCGCCGCCGCGCCGAATACCGCTCCCGCCTCGCCTCGCTGGACGAGAAGGCCGGGCAGCTGGACAGCGCCATCGCCGCCAGCCGACGCGCCCAGGCCGGCCTTGCCGAGCGGCTCGCTGTGGCCGGCGAGGTGGAGGACATCCGCCGCCAGCTCCAGGAACGCCAGACCGGCTCGCGCCTGACCTGGCTGGAGGCGCGGGTCGAGCGGCTGCGCATGCGTGACGAATTGGTGGCGCTGCAGGACCGCGAGCAGGCGAGCGCGCATGAGCTGCGCGGCATCCAGGCCGACCGCGCCGCCTTCATCGACGAATGGCGGCGCAAGACGGCGGAGGAACTGGTGGAGCAGACCCGTCAGCGGGCCACCCTGGTGGAGCAGATCGCCAAGGCCGAGCGCCGCCGCTCGCTGGTCACCCTGACCGCCCCGGTCGATGCGGTGGTGCTGGAGGTCGCCAAGCGCTCCGTCGGCTCCGTCATCCGCGAGGCCGAACCGCTGGTCACCCTGGTCCCCGCCGACGTGCCGCTGGAGGTGGAGGCGGAGATCCCGTCGCGCGACATCGGTCTGGTCCGCGTCGGCGATTTCGTACGGGTGAAGCTGGACGCCTTCCCCTTCCAGCGCCACGGCACCCTGCCCGGCGAAATCCGCACCATCAGCGCCGACGCCTTCACCCACGATCCCCAGGGCGCCCAAGGGGGCGTCGCCAACCTCGACGCCCCCCGGCCGGCCGCCGGCGCCGTCTTCCGTACCCGCATCCGCCTGGCCGACACCCGGCTGGAGGCGGTACCCGACGGCACGCGGCTCAGCCCCGGCATGGTCGCCTCGGCCGAAATCCGCGTCGGCACCCGCTCGATCCTGTCCTACTTCCTCTATCCGGTCATCCGCGTGCTCGACGAAAGCATCCGCGAGCCGTAGTTGCGGCGGAGGGGACGATGCAGTAGAGCCTCTTGCGGGGTCGGAGAGGGACCGATGGGGTGTTCGCCGCCCCCCGCAGGCCGAAGGCTTGGCGGTTCCGCCTCATCCCCGCCTCAGTCCCTGGTGCTTCGGAGCCTTCTTCCATGCCTTCCGCTGCTTTCCGGCCGCTCGTCCATCGTCTGGTGGAAGCCGTCCGCGCGCTTTTGGCCCAGCGTCTCGTCCGCTTCATCCTCGTCGGTGGAACCGCCACAGCCGCCCATGCCGGGACGACGATCCTGCTGGTTGACGGAATCGGCATGGCGAGCCCGACGCTTGCCACCATCCTGGGGACCGTGGTCGGGATCGCCACATCCTATCTGGGGAACTGGGCCTGGACCTTCGGGGCGCGGGGCGGGCACGCCCACCATCTGCCCCGCTTCCTTCTGGTCTATTCGCTGATCATGGGGTTCAACGGCGGGGCGATGTACGTGATGGAGGCCACGCTCGGCCTCCATTACCTGGCTCCGCTGTTCCTCACCCTCGTCATATCGCCAATTCTGACGTTTCTTCTGAACCAGCATTTTGTGTTTCGGAACGTCCACCGAGCCTGATCGCCTCGGCCAGGAAGATCGGGGCGATCTGCCTGGGGATCAGCGCGAAGTCGCGCTTGTTGTTGAGGACGACGAACAGGCCGCCCAGCGACACGGCGGCATTCTGGACCAGGACGACCATCACGATGCCGGCCACCGTCGTCGTCCAGCCGGGCGTCGCCATCCCCAGCATCTTGAGAAGCACGGCGATGACCGCCGCCAGCCCGGACAGCGCGAAGATCGCCGCCGAGAACAGCAGGATGCGGGTGAAGGTGCGCTCGCTGAACACGGCGATCGAGCTGAGGCCGTGCACCACCAGCGAGACCAGGTTCATCTTGGACTGTCCGGCATAGCGATGGCCCCGGTCGGTGCCCACCCGGACGATGGGGCAGCGCGAGCGGATCATGGTGGCCGGGACATGCAGCAGCAGCTCGTGCATGGAGGCGAGCCGGGTCGCCGTCGCCAGCCCCATGGCGCTGAAATTGCCGAAGGAGATCGGCGTGCCGGTCAGCAGCGAGAAGACCTTCTTGTAGACCCGGTAGAACAGGGTGAAGCTCGGCCCCTCGCTGCGGCTGCGGCGGTCGGCGACCACGATGGAGCGGGGATTGTCGCGCAGGCCGGCGAGGAGGAGGGGCACATCCTCCGGCCGGTCCTCGCCGTCGCCGTCCATGATGACAACTCTGTCGGCGGCCAGCTCGACCGCCTGGCACAGGCCGATGGCGATGGCGCGCTGGTGGCCGACATTGCGCACCAGCCGCAGCAGGGTTCCCGTGAAGGGCGTCTCGGCGACCGCCTCCTTCAGCCCAGCCTCCGGCTCGGTCGAACCGTCGTCGACGATCACCAGATGGACGGCACGCTCGTCGCTTCCCAGCGAGCGGCCGAGTCCGCGGATCAGCATCGCCACGGATTCCCAGTCGTTGAACACGGGAATGACGATGGCGAGCGTCGCCTGCCCGTCCTCCCGGAGCGTCGGCTTTTCCATGTCAGTGGACTCCATCGCCGGCCTTGGGCGGCGCATTGCGGGTCAATTGGCAGATCGAGGAGCCGTCGGCCAGCACGGCATAGGCCTCCGTTCCCGCCAGTGGTGCCGGAGCGGCGACATAGCCGTGCCAGCCGGGAGCGCTGCCGGCCGCTGCGGAGATGGCGCGCTCCACATCCGGGCGCTTCAGGCCGCTGCGGGCCAGTCCGCGGACGATGCCGGCGCCGTCCACCAGCACGACCCAGTCCGAAGGGTGGCCGGCGTTCTTGTCCCAGGCCCATCCCTCGACATAGCTCTGGCCCTTCAGCCGACCGAGGTCGCTGACCAGGTCGAGGCTGCCGTTGCAGCGGTCGGGCGTCTCGACACGGAACAGATCGCGCGCCGGCTGTCCCAGCCACCAGGGCTGTGGGTCGGCGTAGACCGACCAATGCCGTTCGGCCAGTTTGGGGGCGACCAAATCTATCATCTGACGGTCGGGGTAGATCGTTTTCAAAAGAATTTCGTCATCGGCCACACCATTGATGACAGCCAACACCCCCTGCCAGTGATCTTGCGACAGCTTTTCGGTTGTGCGCGCATAGCGGAGCTGGGACTGCACGAACAGGATTGCGACGATCAGCCCGACAACCGCGACGGTCGGGGTCCATGGCCGCAAGCGTTCGCGCAATGCCGTGACGGCGATCAACCCCAGGCCGATCCACAGAGGCATCTGTGCGATGGCGTAGCGCGGCGATCCGGCTGTTTCGATGCCGAATTTCAGGCGTGACAGGCCGGTCATCAGCGCGGAGCCGAAGGCGAACAGCAGCAGCAGGCTTGCAAACAGCTCGATCCGGCTGGCGCTCCGACGCCGCAGCAGGACGACCTGGAACAGGATCCACAGGGCTGCCAGCGAGCCGGCCAGGGACACCGCGGCCGCCGCTGGGCGGTTGCGAAGGATGCCATAGACCGGGTTCGCGAAATAGGCGACGGTGAACTCGGCCAGCTTGACGGGGGAGCCGAAGGAAGTCAGAGGGTTGGAGTGGTACTCCATGGTGGAGTAATTGTAGCAGACGGCATAGGCCGCGGCGTTGAGAGCGAAGATTGCCAGCAAGGCGCCAACTGTCCGCCATGGCCAGCGTCCGGTTATGGTGAGCATCAGGACCGCGATCCAGCCGATAGCCCCATAGCCGAACGAGAACATCGATGCGCTGAGCAATGCTGCCATTAGCAGCACCTTGGTCCATTTCGGCGGCGTACCCGATCCAACCTGCTCGTCCATGCCGGCCAGCATCCGGCTGGCCAGCAGGAAGAAGGCCGCTGACAGATACATGTGAATCTGCTTGGGCCAAATCAGGTTCTCGAAATGGATCAGCCAGAACATGGAGATGACGACAAAGCTCGCCGCCGCTGCGAATGACAGGGTATGACCCTTCCGCCAGACGCGGCGCAACTCGTCCAATATCAAGCCGACGATCAAGGCGGTCAGGATCAGAGTGACAATGACCAGGAAGATCCCGCGCGCCTGGAAAAAAATATTGTCCACAAGGAAAAAAGGCATCGCAACAAATGGAAGATGCTCATTGTCACGAAATATAAAGAATTCTTCTATGGGATTGTAGAAATAAACCTTCTGCAGGAAAGCCATATCCCAATACGGAAATATATACATATCCCGGAGAGAAACGTATACGGAATGAGTTGCTATCGCTAATCCAATGAGCGTGATTAGCGGGAAAATGATTTTTGGGATTTTGTCTTTGAGCGACGACTTGAGCGGGAGCACAATATTTTTGCCTTTTGGTTCCGTTCTGGTCGATACCATTTCACCGCCGACCGCTGTGGCCCGGCCGGGTGTTGACATCGAAGGGGGGCTCATCGGTCTTTCTCAGGCGAAGAAGCGGCCGCGGAAATAGGCGATGGTGCGCTCCAGACCCTCGTCCAGCGGCACCTTCGGCTCCCACTCCAGCAGCGAGCGCGCCTTGGCGATGTCGGGCCGGCGCTGCTTGGGGTCGTCCTGGGGCAGCGGCCTGTGCTCGATCCTTGAGGAGGAGCCGGTCAGGCGGATGACCTTCTCGGCCAATTCCAGCATGGTGAATTCGCCGGGGTTGCCGAGGTTGATCGGTCCGGTGACGTCGGCCGGCGTGGCCATGAAGCGGATGAAACCGTCGATCAGATCGTCGGCGTAGCAGAAGGAGCGGGTCTGCAGACCGTCGCCGTAGATGGTGATCGGTTCGCCCTTCAGTGCCTGGATGATGAAGTTCGACACCACCCGCCCGTCGTTGGGGTGCATGCGCGGGCCGTAGGTGTTGAAGATGCGGATGACCTTGATCGACAGCTTGTGCTGGCGGTGATAGTCGAAGAACAGCGTCTCGGCGCAGCGCTTGCCCTCGTCATAGCAGGCGCGCGGGCCGATGGTGTTGACGTTGCCCCAATATTCCTCGGGCTGCGGGTGGACCGCCGGGTCGCCATAGATCTCCGAGGTCGAGGCCTGCATGATCCTGGCGCCCAGCCGTTTGGCCAGCCCCAGCATGTTGATGGCGCCGATGACCGACGTCTTGGTCGTCTGCACCGGATCGTGCTGGTAATGGACGGGCGAGGCCGGGCAGGCGAGGTTGTAGATCTCGTCCACCTCGACATAGAGCGGGAACGTCACGTCATGGCGCATCAGCTCGAAATGCGGGTTCGGAAGCAGGTGCGCGACGTTCGAGCGCGATCCCGTGAAGAAATTGTCGACGCACAGGACGTCGTTCCCGGCCGCCAGAAGCCGCTCGCACAGATGCGATCCCAGGAAGCCGGCTCCTCCGGTGACAAGAATGCGCTTGTTGTAACCGCGTGGCGAAATCATCGGGGGTCTTCTCTTCTGGGTGGAGGTGGGCGACGGCGGACGGGCGGGGCCGGCTCAGCCGGCTTGCCGGCCGGCCGGTGCGCTGCCCCGGCCGATCGAGGAATAGAGGAAGCCGGCGGCGGCCATTTCGGCGGGATTGTAGATGTTGCGCAGATCGACCATGGCCGGCCGCGTGAGCAGGGCCTTGCAGCGATTGAGGTCGAGCGCGCGGAACTCGTTCCACTCCGTCAGGATCGCCACGCAGTCGGCGCCCTCCAGCGTCTGGTAGGCGTCGGCACACCAGTCCACGCCGGGCAGGAGCTTCGCCGCCTCGTGCATGCCCGCCGGGTCGAAGGCGCGCACATGCGCACCGGCGGCCTGCAGGGCCGGGACGATGTCCAGCGACGGGGCGTCGCGCATGTCGTCGGTGTTCGGCTTGAAGGTCACCCCCAGCACCGCCACCGTCTTGCCGGCCAGCGAGCCCTCGCAGGCGGCCACGATGCGCGAGATCATCGACTTTTTGCGCTTGTCGTTGATGTCCACCACCGTCTCGACGATGCGCACCGGCGCCTCGTGCTGCTGGGCGGTGCGCACCAGCGCCAGCGTGTCCTTCGGAAAGCAGGAGCCGCCGTAACCCGGACCGGGGTGCAGGAACTTCTTGCCGATGCGGCCGTCCAGCCCGATCCCCTTGGCCACGTCATGGACGTCGGCCCCCACCTTCTCGCACAGGTCGGCGATCTCGTTGATGAAGGTGATCTTGGTGGCCAGGAAGGCGTTGGCGGCATATTTCGTCAGTTCCGCCGTTTCACGGTTGGTCATGACGATCGGCGTTTCGATCAGGTGCAACGGCCGGTAGAGCCGGCGCATGGTGTCGCGCGCGCGCTCCGACTCGGCGCCGATGACAACGCGGTCGGGCCGCATGAAATCGCCGATCGCGGCTCCCTCGCGCAGGAACTCCGGGTTGGAGGCGACATCGAACTCGGCATCGGGCCGCACCTTGCGGATGATCGCCTCCACCTCGCGGCCGGTGCCGACCGGGACGGTCGATTTGTTGACCACCACCGTGTAGCCGTCGAGGTTGGCGGCGATCTCCTCGGCCGCGGCATAGACATAGGAGAGGTCGGCATGGCCGTCGCCGCGCCGGGTCGGGGTACCGACCGCGATGAACACCGCGTCGGCGCCCTTCATCGCCTCGGCCAGGTCGAGCGTGAAGGTCAGCCGTCCGGCCTTGACGTTCTTGGCCACGAGATCGTCAAGGCCGGGCTCGTAGATGGGGATTTCTCCCCGCAGGAGCTGGTCGATCTTGCCCTTGTCCTTGTCCATGCAGGTGACATGAACGCCGAATTCCGAAAAACAGGCTCCGGACACCAGTCCGACATAGCCCGTTCCGATCATTGCGATACGAATGGTCGTCTCCCTCGAATGGACCGCCGCCCTTCAATGGGGGAAGAATTACAATGCCTCCGGCGGCGAAGTCCAGTCAGCGCTGTCAAGTCACCGCGGTGGTCGGATTGGCCGGCGGAGGCCGCCATCATGGTGGTTTGATTGTGAAATGCCGCGAGGAATTGATCGTCTTGGCAGGTGCTGGACATGGGTCGGGCCGGTGCGGTTTACGCAGACCGATCTTTTTTCCGGGAAGTCGGGAAGCGACGACCGTCGATTGTCGGATATCCGAACGGAAGGGCATGTTCGCTGCCGTCCGTCCGGCTTCCGGAGAGAGCCATCCGAAGCTGTTCGAATGAGGCGGACCATCCCGCGAAAAACCCGGCGTTGCTGCAGGCGCGAACCATTATCTTTGCGGCTTCGTGCCAACTGGATGCAGGCGAGCGGATGATGACCGGAGAGAAGAGCGACAGCGCCACCGTGCTGGTGACCGGCGGCGCCGGCTATATCGGCTCCCATGCGGTCCTGGCGCTGCGCGACCGGGGCCGCGCCGTGGTGGTGCTGGACGATCTGTCCACCGGCCGGCGCTCCGCCCTGCCCGAGGGCACGGTCCTGGTCGAGGGCGACGTCGGCGACAAGGCGCTGCTGGCGGACACTTTCGCCCGCCACGGCATCGGCACCGTGATGCATTTCGCCGGCAGCATCGTCGTGCCGGACTCGGTGGAGCGGCCCCTCGCCTACTACCGCAACAACACGGTGAAGAGCCAGGCCCTGATCGAGGCCTGCGTGGAGGCCGGGATCGGCCGCTTCATCTTCTCCTCCACCGCTGCCGTCTACGGCATGCCGGAGCGGCTGCCGATCGACGAGCGGACGCCGACCAAGCCGATCAACCCCTACGGCTCCTCCAAGCTGATGACGGAGTGGATGCTGCGCGACAGCGCGGCGGCGCATCCGCTGCGTTATGTCGCGCTGCGCTATTTCAACGTCGCCGGGGCCGACCCGCAGGGCCGCTCGGGGCAGGTGTCGAAGGTCGCCACCCACCTGATCAAGATCGCCGCCCAGACCGTCACCGGCCAGCGGGCGGAGCTGCAGATCTTCGGCGACGACTACGACACGCCGGACGGCACCTGCGTGCGTGACTACATCCATGTCAGCGACCTCGCCGACGCCCATGTCGCGGCCTTGCGCCATCTGGAGGCGGGCGGCGCGTCGGAGGTGCTGAACTGCGGCTACGGCCGCGGCTATTCGGTGCGCGAGGTGCTGGCGATGGTGGAGCGGGTGACCGGCAAGCCGCTGCCCATGCGCATCGGCCCGCGCCGCGCCGGCGACCCGCCGGCCCTGGTCGCAGGCGTGGAGCGGATCGGCCGGACGCTGGACTGGACCCCGCGCCACGCCGACCTGGAGACCATCGTCGCCTCGGCGCTCGCCTGGGAGGAGCGGTTGCTGAAGGACCATTCGGTCCGTCAGCCGAGCAGCCCGAGCAGATAACGTCCGTAATCGTTCTTCTTCAGCGGCTCCGCCAGACGGCTCACCTGTTCGGCGTCGATCCAGCCGGAGGTGTAGGCGATCTCCTCCGGGCAGGCGATCTGCAGGCCCTGGCGGTGCTGGATGGTGCGCACGAACTCCGCCGCCTCCAGCAGGCTGTCATGGGTGCCGGTGTCGAACCAGCCATAGCCGCGGCCCATCTGCTCGACCGCCAGCTTGCCCATGTCGAGATAGGCGGCGTTGACCGAGGTGATCTCCAGCTCGCCGCGCGCCGACGGCTTCACCGCGGCGGCGATGTCGAGCACGTCGTTGTCGTAGAAATAGAGCCCGGTCACCGCCCATTTGGAACGCGGCTTGACCGGCTTCTCCTCGATGCTCAGCGCCCGGCCCTGGCCGTCGAACTCCACCACGCCGTAGCGTTCGGGGTCGCGTACGGCGTAGGCGAAGACGCTGGCGCCCTCGGTCTTCTCGCCGGCCGCGCGCAAGAGGTTGGTCAGGCCATGGCCGTAGAAGATGTTGTCGCCGAGGACCAGCGCGCAAGGATCGTTGCCGACGAACTCGCGGCCGATGATGAAGGCCTGGGCCAGCCCGTCGGGCGAGGGCTGGATCGCGTAGGTCAGGTTCAGACCCCACTGCGACCCGTCGCCCAGCACGGTCTGGAACAGCGGCTGGTCGTGCGGCGTGGTGATGACCAGGATGTCGCGGATGCCCGCCAGCATCAGGGTGCTGAGCGGGAAATAGATCATCGGCTTGTCGTAGATCGGCAGCAGCTGCTTGCTGATCGCCCGCGTCACCGGGTAGAGCCGGGTGCCGGAGCCGCCGGCCAGGATGATGCCCTTCATGGTCTTCGTCCTCACGCCTGCGGCGGGTTGGTGAACAGCTCGTCGATCACGCGGTCCAGGCTATCCTGCCATGGCGGGCAGGCGACGCCGAGACGCTCCTTCGCACGGGAGCAGTCCAGCCGCGAGTTGGCCGGGCGGCGCGCCGGGGTCGGGTAGTCGGCCGTGCCGATGGCGGTCAGGCGCGGCCGCTTGCCGGTGCGCTCTTCCAGCCGCCGGAAGATGTGCTCGGCGAAATCATGCCAGGTGGTATAGCCGCTGCCGGTCAGGTGGTAGGTGCCCCAGGCGGCGCCGCCGGTCTTCCCGCCATCAATTTTTTCAAGGGTCCCGGCGATCTGCACGATGGCGGCGGCGAGGTCGGCGGCGGCGGTGGGCGAGCCGTGCTGGTCGGCGACCACCCGCATCTCCTCGCGCTCCTTGCCGAAGCGCAGCATCGTCTTGACGAAGTTGTTGCCGTAGGCGCTGTAGACCCAGGAGGTGCGCAGGATGACGTGATGCGGCGTCGCCGCACGCACCGCCTCCTCGCCCGCCGCCTTGCTGGCGCCATAGACGCCCAGCGGGTTGATCGGGTCGTCCTCGGTGTAAATCCCGTCCTTCGTGCCGTCGAACACATAGTCGGTCGACACATGGATGAAGGGGATGCCGCGCGCCGCACAGGCCGCCGCCATGGCGCCCGGCCCGTCGCGGTTGACGGCGAAGGAGAGATCCACCTCGCTCTCGGCCTTGTCGACGGCGGTGTGGGCGGTGGCGTTGACCAGCAGGTCGGGCGCGTGGGTGGCCACCGCCTTTTCCACGTCGCCCGGTCGGGTCACGTCGAACTCGGGATAGGGCAGGCCGACGACGTCGGTGCCCGGCGCCCAGTTGACCCGCATCAGCTCGAAGCCGAGCTGGCCGTTGCTGCCGAGGACGAGGACCTTCATAGCGCGGCCCCCTCTTCCTTCGAGCCTTCTTCCGTCAGGCCGAGCCGCTCGCCCTGGTAGGAGCCGTTCAGGATGGCCTGCCACCAGTCGCGGTTCTCCAGATACCAGGCGACCGTCTTGCGCAGGCCGCTCTCGAAGGTCTCCTGCGGGGTCCAGCCCAGCTCGCGCTCGATCTTGCCGGCGTCGATGGCATAGCGCTTGTCATGGCCGGGGCGGTCGGTGACGAAGCTGATCAGGCGGTCGTGCGGGGCGCCGGCCGGGTTCATCTCGTCCAGATGTGCGCAGATGGCGCGGACGACCTCCAGGTTGGTGCGCTCGTTGTGGCCGCCGATGTTGTAGCTCTCGCCGATCCGGCCCTTCTCCAGCACCAGCCGCAGCGCGCGGGCATGGTCCTCGACATAGAGCCAGTCGCGGATGTTGTCGCCCTTGCCGTAGACCGGCAGCTTCTCGCCCGCCAGACCCTTGAGGATCATCAGCGGGATCAGCTTTTCCGGGAAATGGTAGGGGCCGTAATTGTTGGAGCAGTTGGTCAGCACCACCGGCAGCCCATAGGTCTCGTGCCAGGCGCGGACCAGATGGTCGCTCGACGCCTTGCTGGCCGAATAGGGCGAGTTGGGGCTGTAGGCGGTGGTCTCGGTGAAGAAGCCGTCGTCGCCCAGCGTGCCGAACACCTCGTCGGTGGAGATGTGGTGGAAGCGGAAAGCTTGCCTGCGCTCCGCCGGCAGGGCCGACCAATAGCCGCGCGCCGCCTCCAGCAGGCGGAAGGTGCCGACCACGTTGGTCTGGATGAACTCGCCCGGCCCGTCGATCGAGCGGTCGACATGGGATTCGGCGGCCAGATGCATCACCGCGTCGGGCTGGTGGGTGTCGAACACCCGGCGCAGCTCGGCGGCGTCGCAGATGTCGACCTTCTCGAAGGCGTAGCGCGGATTGCCCTCGGCCCCCGGCAGGGAGGACAGGTTGGCCGCGTAGGTCAGCTTGTCGACATTGACGACGAAGGCGTCGGTTTCGGCGAGAAGCTGGCGGACCACCGCCGAGCCGATGAAACCGGCGCCGCCGGTGACGAGAATGCGCGTCATCAAACCACCTTACCGCCAAAAACGGGGCCCAAAGCCCCACCGGGCAAAAAAGAGCCGAAATCCAATAACGCCGTCAGAACCAGTCGCCAAGCTGGGCGAAGGTCGGATGCTTGTGGTCCTTGTCCGACAGCCGGGCCTTGTCCGCGGTGACCGGCCAGTCGATGCCCAGCTCCGGATCGTTCCACAAGAGGCCGCGGTCATGCTCGGCCGAATAATAGTTGGTCACCTTGTAGATGACCTCGGTGTCCGGCTCCAGCGTGCAGAAGCCGTGGGCGAAGCCGATCGGCACCAGGATCTGGTTCCACTCCGCCGCGCTGATCACCGCGCTGACATGCCGGCCGAAGGTGGGGGAGCCTTTGCGGATGTCGACCGCCACGTCCAGGATGGCGCCGCGCACCACCCGCACCAGCTTGTCCTGGGCGAAGGGCGGCAGCTGGAAATGCAGGCCGCGCACCGTGCCGACCTCGGCCGACAGCGACTGGTTGTCCTGGACGAAGTCGTAGTGCAGCCCGGCCGCCTCGAACGTCCTCTTGGTGTAGGTCTCCGAGAAGAAGCCGCGATGGTCGCCGAACTTCTTCGGGCGGATGATCTTAACGTCGGGAATGTCGAGGGAGACGACGTCCATGGCTCAGATGCTTTCCTTCAGGCGCTCTTTGCGCAGCTCGGGGCAGGCCTTGCGCAGCCACGGCTTGACCGTGCGCGGCGGGAAGGCCAGCCCGAAATTCTCGGCGTCCAGCGTCAGGTTCGGGTTGTAGTAGGGGTCGGCCAGCAGGCTGTCGCCCCAGCGCTCCTGCATGTAGGCCACCTCGCCCATGAAGCGCTTGACCTTGTCGGGAGCGGTGTCCGGCCCGCGCGAGGCCGATTCCAGATGATACAGCTCGGCGAACGGCGTCCAGACGACCAGATAGCCCTTCTCGCGGATGCGCAGGCAGAAATCGACGTCGTTGAAGGCGACGGCCAGCTTTTCGGAGTTCAACCCGCCGACCTCGTCGAAGATCTCCTTGCGCAGGATCAGGCAGGCGGCGGTGACGCAGGACAGGTCCTGCGTCAGCTGGGCCCGGCTGAAATAGCCGTAGGCGTCGCGGGTCAGGCCCTTGTGGACATGGCCGGCCACGCCGCAGATGCCGGTGACGACGCCGGCATGCTGGATGGTGCCGTCGGCGTAATAGAGCTTGGCGCCGACCGCCCCCACCTCCGGCCGCAGGGCATGGGAGACCATTTCGGCCAGCCAGCCCGGCTCCATCACCTCGATGTCGTTGTTGATCAGGCCCAGAACCTCGCCGGTCGCCTCGGCGGCGGCGAAGTTGTTGATCGAGGAGTAGTTGAAGGGCGCCTTGTAGGTCAGCACCCGCACCCGCGGCTCGTCCTTCAGCGTGTCGAAATAGGCGAAGGTCGCCGCTTCCTCGCTGTTGTTGTCGACGATCAGGATTTCCAGATCCGGGTAGTCGGTGCGGTGCAGAAGCCCGTCGACGCAGCCCTTCAGCAGATCGACCTTGTCGCGCGTCGGCACGATCAGCGACACCCGCGGCAGCTTGGCCGGCAGGGCGTAGCGGATGCGGGTGAAACGGGCGGTCGCCGGCGAGGTCTCCACCGTGGCATCGATTCCGCGGCGCTGGAAATGCTCGGTCAGCGCCTTGTGGGCGGCGGCGGTGGCACGCGGCAGCTCGACCGTGGAGAAGGCCGAGGAGTCCGGGAAGACGCGCCAGTGGTAGAGGATCGCCGGGATGTGGCGGATGCGTGCCGGTTCCGTCGCCTCGACCGCGCGCAGGGTCAGGTCGTAATCCTGGCTGCCCTCGAAGCCCAGGCGGAAGCGCCCGGCCTGCTCGATCAGCGAGCGGCGGAAGACGCCCAGGTGGTTGACCATGTTCTGGCCGTGCAGCAGGTCCAGGTTGAAGCCGGACTTGAAATGCGGGTCGTAGCGCTCGCCGTCGGCATCGATCTTGTCCTCGTCGGAATAGAGGATGTCGGTGTCGGGATGCTGCGCCAGCTCGGCGGCGACCGCATAGAGGGCGTGCGGCGGCAGCCGGTCGTCATGGTCCATCAAGGCGACGAAATCGCCGGTCGCCAGATCCAGCGCGCTGTTGCTGGCGGCGGAGATGTGGCCGTTGGTCTCGCGCCGGATCACCTTGATCCGGTTGTCGCGCGCCTTGTACTCGGCCAGCACCTTCGTTACGTGCGGGGCGGTGGAGGCGTCGTCGGCGATGCACAGTTCCCAGTCCGGATAGAACTGGGCCAGCACGGAGTCCAGCGCCTCGCGCAGGTAGGCTTCCGGCGTGTTGTAGACCGGCATGACGACGGAGAAGCGCGGGCGCGCCGGAAGCCGGGCGATGTCGGCCTTGATCGCCGCCGCGTCCTCCGGCGTCAGGGTGTCGTACATCCGCACCCACGACTTGTAGTCGGCCGACCAGCGGTTCGGCTGCAGCTCCTGCAGGACGCGCTGCTTGGTCGCCTGCCAGCCGTGGCGGCGCAGATAGTCCAGCACGCGCCCCGGCTGGTTCTGCCGGACATAGTCGAGCAGGATGTTGGTCTTGCCGATCTCGCGGATGGTGAAGTCGGCGATCTCGAAGGACACCGGCCGGGTGGCCGGGTCGAAGCGCAGCGCCTTGACCGTCTGCGGCAGCAGGGCGAGCTGGCGGAACTCGCCCACCGTGTCGACCGGCAGGCGGATCATTGTCCGCTCGTCGAAGCCGTTGCCGTCATCGACATAGATCACCGGCACCAGCGGGGCCGAGGCGCGGACGACCCGGTAGGAGATCACGCACCAGTGGCCGGGCAGCCGGCCGCGGTCGGAGCGCAGCAGGAAGGCGGGGTCGCTGCCGGTCGCCTCGTAGCCGCCCTGCGGGCTCGGCACCACGTCGTGCAGCGGCTCCAGCGTGATGGCGTGCAGGCGGCGGCGGTAGAAGCGCCCGGCCTTCTGGGTCAGGCGGCCCAGCTTGCGCACCGGCGCCGACAGCTTCCAGGAGGTCGAGTTGACCAGGCTGTGGATGTGCTGGTCGCGGCTGGCCACCACGCCATGCAGGTGGGCGATCGCCTGCTCGCGGGCGACCAGCTCGCGGGCGTGGGCGGCGAGGTTGCGCTCGCGGTCGGCCAGCTCGTGATCGCGGTCGGCCAGCTCGTGATCGCGGTTGGCCAGTTCCTGCGCCATCTCGGCGAGCGCATCGCCCTGGCGGCGGATCTCGGCCTGATGGTCGCTGAGCCAGCCCTGGATCAGGGCGATGTCGCGGTCGCGCGTCGCGATCATGCCCTTCAGGTCTTCGGTGTGGGCGATCTGGTCGTCCAGCACCTTGCGGACCATCGCCACCTCGGTGCGCAGGTGCTTTTCCTGCTCTTCCAGGCGCTGGATGGTCTCGGTCTCGATGGCGGCGTCGCCCAGCCGGTCGAACCAGCTGCGGACAGCCCGCAGCCCCTCGCCGCCGGCCTTCTGCACGGCGAACAGCTCATGCAGCGCGTCGGGCAGATCCTCGCCGACGCCCAGCACGCCCAGGCCGTTGGAATGCAGGAAGGTGAAGGAGGGATAGTCGCGGGTGATCTCGTCCCACAGGCGCCAGACACCGAAATCGTCCTTGCGGACGTTGATGTCGTGGAACAGCACCACGCCGCGGCGGCTCATCTTCGGCAGCCACGTCTCGAAATCGTGGCGCACCGCCTCGTAGGTGTGCAGCCCGTCGATGTGCAGCAGATCGACGCTGCCGTCGGCGAAATGGACCAGCGCGTCGTCGAAGGTCATGCGCAGCAGGCGCGAGAAGCCGGCATAGCGCGGGTCATGATAGGCGGCGAGTTTGTTGTAGATGTCGTCGCCGTAGAAGCCGGCCTGCGGGTCGCCGGCCCAGGTGTCGACGGCATAGCAGGAGGTCGGCAGGCCGACATGGCGGACCGCCTGGCAGAAGGCCGCATAGGAGTTGCCGGTGTGCGTTCCCAGCTCGACGAGGCTGTCCGGCCGCAGTGCGTCGACGATCCAGAAGGCGAAGGGCACATGGCCGAGCCAGGAAGCCGGCGCCGTGATGAGATCCGGGGTCAGGAGCGTGATCGGCCGGCAGATGCGACGGAGAGTGTCCGATCCCTGGTCCTTCAAAAACGAATCCACCTGCGCCTCTTCTTCTGCCTGGCTCCGCAGCGGGGTGCGGTCCACCGGGAGGCCGTTTCAGGCCCGGCGGACGGCCCCGTCACAGCCGCCGACACACATACGCTGACACCCTGCCGGAATGCAAGCCGCTGACCGGAACCCGCTTTGCGGTGCCCAACAATGGCCGGAGCTGCGGTTTTCCTGCCTCACTCCGGGCCGAGCCGCAGCCTGTCGCTATTTTGTCGCGGGGGCCGCCTGGGGAGTTGCCTGGGGAGTTGTCCGGGGCGACGACGCCCCTTCCGCCTCCAGCGTGATCGCCAGCATCGGCATGCCGACCAGCCCGCGCACGACATGGCTGGCATGGACCTTGAAGAACAGCGCGTCCTCGACCCAATGGTGCTGGACGTGGTCCTCCTGCGTGCCCTCGGCGAGCGCCACGGTGATGGAGAAGTCGCCGCTGGGCAGGTAGGGCATCTGGAAGCGGAAGCGGGCGGCGAAATCCTGCCCGGCCGGAATGGTGACGGGATCGAGCTGG
This sequence comes from Azospirillum lipoferum 4B, assembly GCF_000283655.1. Classification (NCBI taxonomy): domain Bacteria; kingdom Pseudomonadati; phylum Pseudomonadota; class Alphaproteobacteria; order Rhodospirillales; family Azospirillaceae; genus Azospirillum; species Azospirillum lipoferum. The sequence continues at coordinate 217,354 of NC_016588.1, forward strand.
TAGCTGAGGAAGGTGTTGTCGCCGAACAGGTTCTGGCCCAGCTTGTCCTTCACGTAGAAGCCGACGATGGGGCGGTGGACCTGTTGCTCGGCCCGGCAATCCACCTTCAGCACGATGACCTCGCCGCCCTCCAGAACGCTGAGCGGCTGCTCCTCGGCATCGAGGATCGAGACGTTGGTGATGGTGGCGCCGCGGTTGCCGAACCAGGGGCCGCTGTCGTTGAAGTCGAACAGCTCGATGGCGTTGCGGTGCTGCGAGGCCTTCAGCAGCTCGGCGCGGGCGTCTTCCACCGGCTCCTCGCGCCTGGCCTGGGGCAGCGCCTGCCGCGCCCCGCCGATGCGGAAGCCGCGCGAGGTGTCCTGGTCGCTGTAGAGCGCCGCCAGATAGTCGTGGCAGACTTCCCGTGCCGGGCCGACCGCCCGCACCGACCCGTTGTCCAGCCACACCACCCGGTCGCACAGGTTCACCACCTGCCCCGTATCGTGCGACACGAAGAACAGGGTGCCGCGCTCCTTGAAGCGGTGGATGAAGCGCATGCATTTCTGGGTGAAGGAGGCATCGCCGACCGCCAGGATCTCGTCGACGATCATGATGTCGGCATCGACATGCGCCGCCACCGCGAAGGCGAGGCGGGCGTACATGCCGCTGGAATAGAGCTTCACCGGCTGTTCGATGAAGTCGCCGATGCCCGCGAACTCGGCGATGGACTGGTAGCGCTCGGCGATCTGCGCGTTCGACAGGCCCAGCACCGAAGCGGCGAGATAGACGTTCTCGCGCCCGGTGAATTCCGGGTTGAAGCCGGCGCCCAGCTCCAGCAGCGCCGCGATGCGGCCATCCACCGCGATGCGGCCGGAGGTCGGCGTCAGCGTGCCGCAGAGAAGCTGCAGGAAGGTCGACTTGCCGGAGCCGTTGCGGCCGATCAGCCCGACCGTCTCGCCGCGGCGGACCTCCAGGTCGACGCCGCGCAGAGCCCAATACTCGTCGTAGTACTTGCGCCGGCCGCGCACCAGCATCTGCTTCAGCCGGTCCTGCGGGCGCTTGAAGATGGCGTAGGCCTTGCCCAGCCCTTCGGCGCGGATGACGACGGGAGTCTCAGGCGACATGGGCTCAGACGACATGGGCTCAGACGACATGGGCTCAGACGACATGGGCTCAGACGACATCGGCGAACCCCCGGCGGGTCTTCATGAACCAGAGATAGCCGAGCCACGCCACCACCCAGGCGGCCAGCGTCGCCAGCCCCCATTCGACCGGCGACGGGATGCGGCCCCAGAACAGCAGGTCCTTCGACTGTTCCAGGATCGCGGTCATCGGGTTCAGGTGCAGGATGGCGCGGAAGCGCTCGGGGATCGCGGTCATCGGGTAGAAGATCGGGCTGAGGAACATCAGCACGGTGACGCCCACCCCCACCACCTGCCGGATGTCGCGCAGGAACACGCCGGCCGCGGCGAAGAACCAGCTGAGGCCCAGCGTGGTCAGGCACAAGGGCACCAGCACCAGCGGCAGCAGCAGCGCCGTCGGCGGCGGCAGCCCGGCGACGGCCAGATGGAAGACGACCAGGATGACGAAGCCGATGCCGGCGTTGAACAGCGCCACGGCCAGCGACACCAGCGGCAGGATCTCCAGCGGGAAGACCACCTTCTTGATGTAGCTGACATTCTCCAGCAGCAGGCCGGGCGCCCGGTTCAGGCATTCGCCCAGCACGTTGAACAGGATCAGGCCGGAGAACAGCAGCAGGGCGAATTCGGTGTTGCTCTCCCCCGTCACGCCCCAGCGCGCCTGGAACACCACCGAGAAGACGAAGGTGTAGACCGCCAGCATCAGGATCGGGTTCAGCACCGCCCAGACGATGCCCAGCATCGACCCGCGGTAGCGGGCGTCGATCTCGCGCCGGGCCAGCCGCAGGATCAGCGACCTGTGGTGCCAGGCGGTCTGGAAAAGGGCAAAGGGACCGGTGCCGAAACCCGCCACCTTGGGGTTTCCCGACTGAGAGTTAAACAATTTAGAGTATTCCCCGTCTACGGCGGGCCGACCATAACCCCCGCTCCGGCGGCGTTCAAGCGAAAGCATCCCGGCCAAGCGGCAGGCCAGGCGGCAGGGCAGAGGTCCGGCCATCCTCCCGGAAAAAAGAACGGGCGGTGGCACAAACCTTCGGCCTCACCCGTTTACCCGAAATATCGGAGATCCGGCGATTCCACTCAGGACAACCCGTTATCCAGAGGAGAAACATTTGAATAAATAAGTCGAGCCTATGGAATGTATGAGCTAATTCCACGGAATGCGCAGGAGATTTATCCTGCATACGTATCAGTAGAATCCAAGTATTACTCCAATGTGTCTTCTCTGCTTGCAAGATAGAGGCATCGAATTCAATGGTGAGTCTGTGTCATGCGCCTCCTACCATTGGGGATCGCACTCGCATACTTGTAAGACCATGGGGTTAGATCCGGATTAGAACTAAAAAAGCCAATCCGGTGGGACCATAACAGGCTGCGGGAGACGGCGATTGCCGAATTTGCAGAACCGACGCATCGACCGTTGGAAAACAGGAAAATCAGAGATGCCCAGCGCAGAGGTGACGCAAAAGGAGGCCGTTGTGTTTCGGAATGCGAAGACCCTGACAGCCGATCATTATGCCGCGTCTTTTCGAAACCATTTCGGAGATGGGGCGGTTCATCGACTTCAGAAGGAGATCGGCTTTGTCGGGAAACGGCTTCTTCGACTCCCCAGCACGGAACGGTCGAGTTTCTTCGATCCCTGGTTCGGGGAAGAGAACGCCCGTCATCTGAGGGCGGTGGCGCAGTCGGTCCGCGGGCTCCCGCAGGACGCTGCCGCGGCCACTGCCGGCGGCGCCGGCCCGCGGCCTGCGCCGCGGATCGTCTTCCTGCAGGGGGTGATGCCGCGCAGCGGCACCAACTATCTCCAGAGCCTGCTGGAGTTGCACCCCAACGTGGTGGTCAACCCCTTCGGCATCCGGGAGTTGCCCTTTCTGAACACGGTGGAGGAGGCGCGCGCCTATGAGGGACGCTTCCTGCGCCTCTACCGGCGCAACCGGGACTCGTTCGGCGACCTGGAGACGTTCTGCTATATGGTGAGCGGCTTCCTGCGCCGCATCGAAGCCGAGTTTCCAGCGGACAAGACGGTGGTGATCAAGTCGCCCCACACCCGGATGATGCGGTATTTCCCCTACCTGTTCCCGGCGGAGCGCTGCCTGATCGTGCTGCGCGACGGCCGCCGAGCCGTGCAGTCCACCATCGACACCTGGCCGCTGCGCTTCCTGGGCCGGACCTTCGCCGACGTCTGCCGCGAATGGAGCTTCGGCACCGAAGCGGCGCTGGAGGCGCAGAGCCGCATGAGTGCCGAAGCTTGCCGGCTGGTCCGCTTCGAGGATGCGGTGGCCGCCCCCGACGGCACGGTCCGCGACGTTATGCGCTTTCTGGAGCTGGAGGAGGGGCGCTATCCGTTCGAGCGGATCGGGACCCTGCCCATCCTGGGGTCGTCCCGCGCCTCGCGCAGCAATGGCGAGGTCAGCTGGACGCCCGTCGAGAAACCCAAGGGCTTCGATCCGTCGAAGCGCCCGATCGAGTGGTCGCGCAAGCGTCGGACGGTGTTCGATGCCGTGGCCGGAGACATGCAGAAGAAGGCCGGCTATGCTTCTTGATCCGCTGCTCGATGCCCGCCCCGCGGCGAGGGAGCTTCCCGGCTCCGAGGCCAGCTTGCCCGCCATCCTGACCCCGCCCGCCCGCCTCACCCACCTGCAAAGGCTGGAGGCGGAGAGCATCCACATCATGCGCGAGGTGGCGGCCCAGTTCCACAAGCCGGTCATGCTCTATTCGGTGGGCAAGGACAGCTCGGTGCTGCTGCATCTGGCGATGAAGGCCTTTTATCCGTCCAAGCCGCCCTTCCCGCTGCTGCATGTCGACACGACCTGGAAGTTCCGGGAGATGATCGAATTCCGCGACCGCATGGCGCGGGAATTGGGCATCGACCTGATGGTCCACATCAACCGGGACGGCGTGCGCCAGGGCATCGGCCCGGTCAGCCACGGGTCGGCCGTCCACACCGACGTGATGAAGACGCAAGGGCTGAAACAGGCGCTCGACGCCCACGGCTTCGACGCCGCCTTCGGCGGGGCGCGCCGCGACGAGGAGAAGAGCCGCGCCAAGGAGCGCATCTTCTCCTTCCGCACGGCCACCCACCGCTGGGAGCCGAAGAACCAGCGGCCGGAGCTGTGGAGCCTCTACAACGGGCGCATCCACAAGGGCGAGAGCATCCGCGTCTTCCCGCTGTCGAACTGGACCGAGCTGGACATCTGGCAATACATCCACCAGGAGGCTATCCCGGTGGTGCCGCTCTATTTCGCCAAGCCCCGCCCGGTGGTGGAGCGCGACGGCACCCTCATCATGGTCGATGACGACCGGCTGCCGCTGAAACCCGGCGAGGTGCCGGAGATGGCCTGGGTGCGCTTCCGCACGCTCGGCTGCTATCCGCTGACCGGGGCCGTGCGCAGCACCGCCGCCACCCTGCCCGAGATCATCCGCGAGATGCTGCTGTCCACCGGTTCGGAACGGCAGGGCCGCGTGATCGACCAGGACGCCGCCGCCTCCATGGAGGCGAAGAAGCAGGAAGGCTACTTCTGATGCTGAAGGACCTCGATCCCGCCACCGCTCCCGCCGCCCCCGCCGATGCCGCCCCCATGGATGCCGTCAACGAGGTGCAGGCGTATCTGGCCCGCCAGAACGGCAAGGACCTGCTGCGCTTCATCACCTGCGGCTCGGTGGACGACGGCAAGTCGACGCTGATCGGCCGGCTGCTCTACGATTGCAAATGCCTGTTCGAGGACCAGCTCGCCAGCCTGGAGGCTGACTCCGGCCGCTTCGGCACCACCGGGGCCGGCCAGCTCGACCTCGCCCTGCTGGTCGACGGGCTGGCGGCGGAGCGCGAGCAGGGCATCACCATCGACGTCGCCTACCGCTTCTTCACCACCGACCGCCGCAAGTTCATCGTCGCCGACACGCCGGGCCACGAGCAGTACACCCGCAACATGGTCACCGGCGCCTCCACCGCCGACGCCGCGGTGCTGCTGGTCGACGCGCGCAAGGGCGTGCTGACCCAGACCCGGCGCCACAGCACCATCGTCTCGCTCTTGGGCGTGCGCCATGTCGTGCTGGCGGTCAACAAGATGGACGCCGTCGGCTGGGATCCGACCGGCTGGAGCAGGAGCTGCACCGGCTCGGCCACCGCACCATGATCCTGGACGGCGACAATGTCCGCCACGGCTTGAACAAGGATCTCGGCTTCACCGACGAGGACCGGGTGGAGAACATCCGCCGCGTCGCCGAGGTGTCGAAGCTGATGGTGGAGGCCGGGCTGATCGTGCTGGTCAGCTTCATCTCCCCCTTCCGCGAGGAGCGCCGCATGGCGCGGTCCCTGGTGGAGGAGGGCGAGTTCGTGGAGATCTTCATGGACACCCCGCTGGAGGTCTGCGAGGCCCGCGACCCCAAGGGGCTGTACAAGAAGGCGCGTGCCGGCCAGCTCCCCCACTTCACCGGCATCGACAGCGCCTATGAGCCGCCGGAAGCGCCGGAGATCACGCTGAAGGGCGGCGAACACGGCACCGACGAGATGGTCGCCCAGGTGATCGGGGAGCTGCGGCGCCGGGGGGTGATTTGATCGGTGCCCCCGCTCCGGCCCACCCGGCGATGAAGATGCTCATGATGTCGCAAACACGAAGCCTGCTGTTGCCTCTTTCCTCCCGTTTCGCGATGATTTCGCGCGAGTTCATGCAATCGGAGAGGGCGGATGTATTACGCGGAGGCGCTGGAGCCTATGGTCGGCTTCCTGCGCAGCATCGGCATCGGCGTCGAGTATGGCGAAGGGGCGAAGGGGGGCTTCCTGCCCGGCGTCAATATCCATGCCGGGGTGATCCATGTCGATCCCGACACGCTGGTCGGGTCGGGCGACGTGCTGCACGAGGCCGGGCACATCGCCGTTGTGCCGCGGGCGTACTGGCCGCGGCTGAACAGGGATCTCCAGGGCGACGCCCGGGCGCAGGTCGCGGCGGCCGAGCAGGCCGGCGATCCCGCCGCCGTCCATCTGCGGCGTGCGGCGGAAAGCGGGGAGTTGATGGCACAGGCCTGGTCCTATGCCGCAGCGTTGCATCTCGGCTATTCGCCGGCCTGCGTGTTCTTCCCCGGCTCCTATTATCACGAGCCTTATGAGGGGGACCATCCCACCCATGTCTGGCTGGAAAGCGGCACCCATTTCGGCCCGGTGATGCTGGCCCAGGCCGGGATCACCGGCTTTTCCGGGATCGTCGGCGCCGCCTGGAACAACGGCCTGCCCCCCTTCCCGCAGATGAGCCGCTGGACCGTGGACTGACGCCGGCGGGGCGCAGCAGGTGGGAGGGATGGACGGCGACGAAGCCGTCCCACCCCTCCGATTCCGGCCCCCTCAGCTCTCCGCAAGCGCCTTGCGCAGCTTCCGCAGCACGCCGTCCCAATCGCCCGGCGCCTCCTGCCGGAACAGCCGGACCGACGGATACCAGACCGTGTCGTCGCACCCCTGCATCCAGCGCCAGTCGGCGGCATGGGGAAGCAGCGCCCAGGCCGGACATCCCAGCCCGCCGGCGAGATGGACGGTCGAGTTGTCCACCGACACCACCAGATCCATGGCGGCGATCAGCGCCGCCAGCCCGTCGATGTCGGCCCAGGCATCCAGCCCCGGATCGGCGATGCCGGCGGCGGCGGCCTCCGCCGCGACGTCGCCATATTGCAGGCTGACCAGCTTGACATCCGCACCGTCCAGCGCGCCGGCCAGCCGGTCGGGCGGGATGGAGCGCAGATGCCCGACCGAGGCGTTCTTGCTGCTCCAGGAAAGCCCGACCAGCCGATGTCCATGGCCGTTCCCGATCCGCCGCCGCAGCTCCGCCACCCGCCCGGGATCGGCCTTCAGGAAGGGAGGCTGGCGGCCGGCGAAATCCCCGATCCGCCGGCGCATCAGGCGCGGCAGGCTGCCGGCCGGGATTTGCGCGACCACATCCGGCGCGGTCAGCCGGCTGCTCAACAACGGTTCCGTCCGCGCGACCACGGTGACGTTCGGCAGGCCGCGGGCGAACAGCGGGGCCAGCCGCGCGTCGCAGTCCAGCACCACCCGCAAGCCATCCCGGACCAGCTGCGGGATCAGGCTGGCGAACATCACCTCGTCACCCAGCCCCTGTTCGCCCCACACCAGCAGGGCGCCATCGCCCTGCCCGCCATCGGCCAAGGGCTTCCCGTCCCAAAGCGGCTGGGGAAAGCCGACCTGCGGGAAGCGGCCGGAGGATGCCGCCCAACCCTGCTCATACTCGTCCCACCCCTCCGCCAGCCGGCCGAGCGTCAGCAGGGCGATGGAGCGGTTGAAGCGGGCCTGGGTATTGGTGGTGGGATCGGTGGCGGGATCGATGCCGGCCGCCTGTTCGTAGGCGCCCGCCGCCTCCCCGGCACGCCCCTGCGCCATCAGGACGGAGCCCAGCGTGTTCCAGCCGGCGGCAAAGCCGGGGGCCGCGGCGACCGCGGCCCGCGCGTCCTCCTCCGCCGCTTCCAGCCTGTCCAGCCTCAGCCAGCTGTCGGCGCGGTTGTTCAGCAGCACAGGATTCCCCGGCAGCAGGGCCAGCCCGCGGCCATAGCCGGTCACCGACTGCGCAAGGGCCTCTGCCCGCCGTTTCCCCCCCTTCAGCCGGTTGGCAAGCTCATTCCACAGGATGGGGTCGCCGGGGGCGAGCGCCAGGTCGATACGCGCGGCCGCCACGGCCCGCCCGAGCCCCTGTTCCGTGGCGGCCAGCCGCAGCAGAGCCCCGGGATGGGCCGGCTCCAGCACCAGCACCGTGCGGAAGCCGTTCCGCGCCCGCGCGGCCTGCCCCAGTTCCTGGAGCAGCCCCGCCAGTTGGAAGCGCGTCTCCGCCTCCTCCGGCCGCAGGGCGGCGGCATGGGCGTAATGGCGGGCGGCCCGGTCGGGCCGGTTCAGCGCGGCCTGGACCCGCGCCAGATTGACATGGAAATCGGCGATGTCGGGAGCGACGGCGATGGCCTGCCCGATCCGGCCTGCGGCTTCCTCCGGCCGTCCGGTCAGCGCCGCCAGGATGCCCCACAGGTGAAGCGCATGGGGATGGCCGGGGGATGCCCGGAGGATACGACGATACAGGATGTCGGCTTTGTCGAAGCGGCCGGCCTCCTGATGATCCAACGCCGCGGTCAGCGCTTCCTGCAATGTTGCCATGGCCACTCTTATAGGGTGGGGGAAATCGCCGGTCCAGGCCCCGCTCCAGGCCCGGCCCCTTCGCTGCGCAAATTGTGGGGGTGCCGTCTTGACAGGAAAGCGGCACGGGGCCACGTGCTCAACACCTGGATCCGGGCCCCTCTGGCGACTTAGACGTGGTCGCGATGTCGGATCTCTTCACCTGCTCTTGCGCCGACGGGCGTGACCGCACTTGGAGGGACTGATGTCCTCACCCCTTGGACCATTCTTTAGAGACCGCCCCCGGTTTCCGGCCCTTTCCGCCCCCGCCCCAGCCCTCGGCGCTTCCCCGATGCGCGCCGCCCCTCAGGCGCGCCGTCCGCGCCCGGCGCCGCTTCGGGCTGTCGGCGCCGGCAGCGGAACCTTTCTGTCAACCTCTTCATGAAGACGAGCATCGCCATGGACCACACCGAACGCCAGATCATCGACGACTTGTTCGCCAAGCTGCATCAGGCCGAGGCGCAATCCGGCCCGCGCGATCCCGAGGCCGAGGCGCTGATCCGCGAACGGATCGCCCGCCAGCCGGCCGCCCCCTACCTGATGGCGCAGGCCATCGTGATGATGGAGCAGGCGCTCGCCGCCTCCCAGGGCCGCAACGAGGAGCTGGAGCGCCAGCTGCGCGAGCGTCCCGCTCCCGCAGCCGCCCCGGCCCAGTCCGGCGGTGGCGGGCTGTTCGGCAGCCTGTTCGGCGGCGCCAGCCGCCCCGCCCCGCAGCCCTCTTATCCGGCGGCTGCCCCGGCTGCCGCCGCCATGCCGGCCGGTTCCCCCTGGGGCCGTCCGCCGGCTGCTCCCGGCACTTCCTCCTATGGCGACCCGCGCGTCGCCGGCTATGCCCAGCAGCCGCGGGCCGGCGGCGGCTTCATGGCCGGCGCCATGCAGACGGCGGCCGGTGTCGCCGGCGGCATGCTGATCGGCAGCGCGCTGTCCAGCATGTTCTCCGGCGGCGAGGCGGTGGCGGCTGAGGCCGCGACCGCCGCCACCGACGCGGCCACCGCCGCCACCGACCATGTCGAACAGACGGTCGAGGACAGCGGCTGGGGCGATTTCGGCGGCGAAGAGGAACTCTAAGGTCCCGCACCGGTTCGCGGGAGGGGCCGCGGGAGGGAGACGACCCGCCCTTCTCCCGCGGCCCAAATTTCTTCAGGCGTCCGCTCTCTTCAGGCCTTCACGATGCGGTCGGCGAAACCCTCGATGCCCTCCACGGTCTGCATCGCGTTGCGGGTGTCGACCACCAGCGGGCAATGGGCGGCGAGGCTTCGATAGTCGACGCCGTCATGGTCGGTGACGATCACCGCCGCGTCGAACCCCGCCAGCGTCTCCGGCTCCCAGGCGATGGAGGTCCGGCCGGCGAGCGCCGCATGCTCGCGGGTGACCGGCAGCACCGGGATGAAGGGGTCGTGGTACTCGACCGCCGCCCCGCGCTCCAGCAGCATCTCCATCAGCCGCAGGCCCGGCGATTCCCGGCTGTCGTCGACGTTCTTCTTGTAGGCCATGCCGACCAGCAGGATGCGCGACCGGCTGAGCCCGATGCCGGCACGGCGGTCGAGCGCCAGGGCCAAGCGGTCCACCACATGGCGCGGCATCATCGTGTTGACCTCTCCCGCCAGCTCGATGAAGCGGGTGGAGATCTGGTACTCGCGCGCCTTCCAGGTCAGATAGAAGGGGTCGATCGGGATGCAGTGGCCGCCCAGCCCGGGGCCGGGATAGAAGGGCATGAAGCCGAAGGGCTTGGTCTTCGCCGCCTCGATCACCTCCCAGATGTCGATGCCCATCGGCTCGAAGACGATCTTCAGCTCGTTCACCAGGGCGATGTTGACCGAGCGGAAGATGTTCTCGGTCAGCTTGGTCGCCTCCGCCGCCCGCGTGCCGGAGACGGGGACCACCTGCGGCACCACCTGTTCGTAGAGCGCCACCGCCAGCCGCCGCGCGCCCTCGTCGTCGCCGCCGACCACCTTGGGGATGGTGCTGGTGGTGAAGCTGATGTTGCCGGGGTCCTCGCGCTCCGGCGAATAGGCCAGGAAGAAGTCGCGCCCGCTGGCCAGCCCGGTCTCCTCCAGGATCGGCCGCATCACCTCGTCGGTGGTGCCGGGCCAGGTGGTCGATTCCAGCACCACCAGCTGGCCCGGCCGCAGCCGGTCGCGGATCAGGCGGGTGGAGGCCTCGACGAAGCTCAGATCCGGCTCGCGCTGCGGCGACAGCGGGGTGGGGACGCAGACGATCACGGCGTCGCAGGCGGCGAATTCGTCGGCGTCGGTCGTCGCCCGGAAGCGCCCGGTCGCCACCGCCTCGGCGATGCGCCCGTCGGCGATCTGCCGGATGTAGGAGCGCCCGCCGTTCAGCGCCGCCGCCTTGGCCGGGTCGATGTCGAAGCCGGTGACCGCGAAGCCGGCCCCGGTCAGCGCCAGGGCCAGCGGCAGCCCGACATAGCCGAGCCCGATCACCGCCACCCGCGCGCTACGGCCGCGATAGGCGCTTTCCAGGGACCGGATGTCGGGTGCCTGGAGATCGGGTGCGGTGTCCGCTGTGTTCATCGTGCCGTTCCGTTCGAAAGGACTGTGCCGCCCGGACGGGCATCCCGCCGGCGGCAGTCGAATGTGTGACGGCCGGCACGGCTTTGCGCAACCCTCCGTTCCTTATGGTGTCACGGTGCTTCGGTGCGGCGGATGGCTGCCGGTCCTGCGCAATCTTTGTTATGGTTGAGCGTTGCTGAAGGGAGCGGTCATGGCGACGGTCGGGCAGGAAAGGGGCAAGCAGGAGAGTCGGGCTTCCGCAGCGGAGGTGCCGAACGAGCTTCTTCGTCCGGTCGTGGACTATTTCCAGCCGCGCAAGGTGATCCTGTTCGGTTCGCAAGCCCGTGGCGATGCAGGGGATGACAGCGACTACGACCTCTTCATCGTCGTCGATGACGATACGCCGCCGGAGCGGCTGTCCTGGCGAGGCAAGCACGAGGCGCGCAAGACCTACCACCGCGCGGTCGACATCGTCGCGTGCCGGGAATCGGTGTTCGAGCGCAGGCGGGGCGTGGTCGGTTCCTTGTCCCATACCGCCGATCAGGAAGGTGTCGTCGTCTATGAACGGCACTGACCGCAAGGCTGTCCTGGAGGCGGCGGGGCGTTGGTGGATCGTCGCTGCCGAGGATTTGCGTGTGGTTCGGGCCTGCCTTTCCATCGAGCCGCCGTCCCTGGGGAACGCCGCCTATCATTGTCAGCAGGCGGCGGAAAAACCATGAAGGGCTTGTTGATCGCTGCGGGCGCCGGTTTTCGCAGAATCCATGACCTTGACGAGTTGGCGGATGCCGTGGCGCCGTTGCATCCGATGCTGAGCGCCGATCTCGATCGGTGCCGACCGTTCACCGCCTGGGCCACGGACTATCGCTATCCGCCGGAGGATGAATATCCCCCGCCGTCCAGGGAGGAGATTCTTGAGGCGTTGGATATCCTCCAACGTCTGCACGCAGCGGCCACGGCAGGCTGATCCCTGCGATGTCGCCCCCGCCGCACTCCCCGCCCCTCCTGCCCCAGCAGATCGCCCCGATGGACGACCGCCAGTCGGCGCTGACCGCCCGCCATCTGGGCGGCGATCCGGAGGGGCTGTACGGCTACTTCATGGCGCTCCGCGAGGAGAGCGACCGGGCGCTCGCCGGCCTGCCGCCGGCGGGCGGCAAGCCCTATCCCTATGGCCGCTGCGAGGAGATCACCCGCGACCTCTTCGCCCGCCTCCTCCAGCGTCTGGCCCAGCCGGCCGGCCCGGTGGAGCGCGCGCTGCGCGCCTTCGCCGAGGAGGGCGGCGTGCTGCAGAGCGTCTGGGGCGTCCTGCGCGAGCAATATTTCCAGAACGCGCTGCAGATCGGCGCGCTCTATGTCGACGTGTCGAACGACACGGTGGTGGTCACCAAGCCGAAGGTGGAGATCCTGCCCGTCGGGTCCTCCGGCCTGGTGCCGGTGCGCGACCTCGACCATTTCCGGCAGACGGCGGAGCGCTATTGGGGGGCGACGCTCTACGCCAACCATCTGGCGCCGACCCTGGCGCCCCTGCTGCCGATCCTGTCGGTCAGCCCCGGCCGGCTGGCTCCCGGCCTGCAATCGGCCTGCGACTACATGATCGCCCTGATGTGCCGCGACCGCTTCCAGGATGCCGAACGCTGGCTGGAGACCGCCCCCGCCCCGCCCGCGGAACTCGCCGCCGCCTGTCTCGCCGCCATCCCCGCCGACCTGCGCCCGCTGACCGGCCAGCCCCGTCTGGAGGCGGTCGCCGCCTGCCGCCGCGCGCGGGAAGCCGCCTGCTGGGCCGACCCCGACTGGCGCACCGCCCGCGTGCTCGACTATCTGCGGCTGATGCGTGGGGTGGGGAGTTAAGCCGCCTTGCCCGGATGCGGCAGCGGCTGGATGGCGTCCAGCGCATCGCCGATCTCCGCCCGCGCGACCTTGGTCTCGAAGATGCTCTGCAGGTTGGTCCAATAGCGGGCGTCGGTTCCGAAGGCCTTGCCCAGCCTCAGCGCCATCGGGGCGGTGATCCGGCGCTCGCCGTTCATGATCTCCGTCACCGCGTTGGGAGGCACGCCGATATGCTCGGCGAACCGCCGGGCGCTCAGGCCCAGCGCCTCCAACTCGTCACGCAGGAACTCGCCGGGATGAATGGGCGGCAGATTGTCGGTGGCGGGATGGCTCATGGTGACCTCAGTGGTAATCGGCGATCACGACGTCGTAGGGCTCTCCTGGAACGGTCAGGAGGTCGGCGTCTGCCTGCGCGCCCCCAATCACCGCCCAGCGGAAACAGACTCGCCACTGGTCGTTGATGCGGATGCTGTACTGGCCCTTCCGTTCCCCGCCCAGCGCTTCGAAGCGATTGGACGGAGGGTACCGGAGATCCATCAGCCGGGTGGCCGCCTGGAGCTTGGTCAATGCCTTGGCGGCTTGGCGCTCGAAGGACTGGAACTCCTTCACCCGCTTGCCGGCCAGGAAATCGGCAGTCCGTCTGTCCGCGCAGTTTCTTATCGGCATCCGCGTCCTCTCGCGGATCATTATGTGTTATGTAACGGGTAACAGTCAAGTCCGCCTCCCCTCACAGCCTGTCCGTCCCGAAGCTGTCGGAGCTGACGGTGCCGCCCGTCCGGCCATCCGCCGCGATGGACCGGTGGTGACGAAACCATGGGGCCGCTCGCGCGTTCCCCGGAGGCCCCTTAGCCAGAAGGAGGGGGTGTGCGGAACAGCTTGAAAAAACCTCTCCCCACCCCCATCTCGGAACATGGCCGACACCGCATTCGCGGTGCGCTTCCCTGCCCCCTCCGGTTCATCGAGGGGAGCTTTCCTCGGGGAACGCCGGTCTTTTGGGGGCATGCCCGTTCCGGGGCCGGTCCCGCTTATCGGAGCCTTGCCGGGCGGTGTCCGCCGCGAAGGCTCCCGTTTCAAGACGCCACACTCACGAAAGAGCCGGCCGGCCCCCGAGTCCATCGGTTCGCCCATCCGGCCTGGAGGATTTTCATGACGACCCCGATCCTGTCGACCGCTTCCCATTCCACCGGCCATTTCGCCGCCCGGCCCGCGCTTGCGCCGGCCCATCTGGCCGCCACCCGCCGTTCCACCCACTCCTCTGCCGGCCAATTCGCCGCAGCTGACGGCAAAAAGTCGGATTTCCGCTCCAATCCGGAGCCGTCCGGCTTGACCCGGGGCGAACTGCGGCAGATTGTGCTCGACATCCTGGGCTGAGTCTCTCGGCCCGGGCTCGTCCCTTTCTACCCCTCCACAGCCACAGGAGATCACCATAGCCAAGCTCTACGACGCGGACCCCGTCCGCGAAGGCCCGCGCCTCAACCGTGAAATCACCGCCCGTATGGTCCGCCTCGTCGGCGCCGACGGCGAGATGGTCGGCGTGGTGCCGCTCCGCCAAGCGCTGGAAGCCGCCGCGGATGCCGACCTCGACCTCGTCGAAGTGGCGCCCCAGGCGGATCCGCCCGTCTGCAAGATCCTCGATTACGGCAAGTTCCGCTTCGAGGAGCAGAAGAAGGCCAACGAGGCGCGGAAGAAGCAGAAGATCATCGAGCTGAAGGAAATCAAACTTCGGCCGAACATCGACGATCACGACTACGACGTGAAGATGCGCTCCGCCATCCGCTTCATCGAGGAAGGCGACAAGGTCAAGATGACCATGCGCTTCCGCGGTCGCGAGATGGCGCACCAGGATCTCGGTCTGAACGTGCTCGTCCGCGTGCGCGACCAGCTCCAGGACATCGCCAAGGTCGAGCAGATGCCCCGGGTCGAAGGCCGCATGATGGTCATGGTGCTGGCCCCGCGCTGAGCGCGGGTCCGGCCCTTGCCAAAGGGACCATGCGGGGCGGTCCGCCGCCCCGCCCTTTTCCCCGCCTCTTTTCCCCCCGCCCTATTCCCGTTGCCGGCCCCTTTTTCGACCGGCCCCGGTCCCGGCGATTGAAAATCCGCTCTCACATCTCCCGCAGGCTCTTTTTGGAATATTTCGCGTGATGTGACGGAATAATACCTGACTATTCTCATTGGGTTATTGACCCTGCCGGCATCGACCGCGGATCATCGGTGGCGTTGTTTCCTCTCCCCCCGTGTTCCGGAAAGTCGTTGTTATGAAGGTTGAACACGCTGCGTCCGCCTGGGAGCCCATCTCCGGTGAACGGCGGTTCCAGCTGCTGGTCGACAGCGTCGGCGATTACGCGATCTACCTGCTCGACCCGAACGGGATCGTCAGCAGCTGGAATTCCGGAGCCGCAAGTTTCAAGGGCTACAGCGCCGACGAGATCATCGGCCGGCATTTCTCCACCTTCTACATGGACGAGGACCGCGCCGCCGGGCTGCCGCAGCGGGCGCTCGCCACCGCCTTGACCGAGGGCCGCTTCGAGGCGGAGGGCTGGCGCGTGCGCAAGGACGGCACCCGCTTCTGGGCCAGCGTGGTGATCCGCGCCGTCCGCGACGAGACCGGCACGCTGCTGGGCTTCGCCAAGGTCACCCGCGACCTCACCGAACGCCGCAAGGCCCAGCAGGCGCTGGACGAGGCGCGCGAGGCCCTGGCCCAGGCGCAGAAGATGGAGGCGGTCGGCCAGCTGACCGGCGGCGTCGCCCACGACTTCAACAACCTGCTGCAGGCGATCAGCAGCAGCCTGGAGCTGATCGAACAGCGGCTGGAGGCCGGGCGCACCGACATCGCCCCCTTCGCCGCCACCGCGCGCGCCGCGGTGGATCGCGCCTCCACCCTGACCCGGCGCCTGCTGGCCTTTGCCCGGCGCCAGCCGCTGAAGCCGGAGCGCGCCGACCTGAATGCGCTGGTGGCGGGGCTGTGGGATCTGCTGGGCCGCTCGGTCGGCGAGACGATCCGGCTGGAGCGCCGGCTGGCGGAGCCGCTGTGGCCGGTCCATGCCGACGTGAACCAGATCGAAAGCGCCCTGCTGAACCTGGTCATCAACGCCCGCGACGCCATGCCCGACGCCATGTCCGACGGCGGAACCGTGACGGTGGAGACCGCCAACGCCAGCTTCACCGCCGCCGACCTCGTCAACGATCCCGGGGTGGCGCCCGGCGACTATGTGACGATGACCGTGCGCGACAGCGGGACCGGCATGCCGCCGGACGTGCTGGCCCGCGTCTTCGAGCCCTTCTTCACCACCAAGCCGATCGGCCAGGGCACCGGCCTGGGGCTGAGCCAGCTCTACGGCTTCGCCCGCCAGTCCGACGGCTTTGTCCGCATCGACAGCGCGGTCGGCCGGGGCACGGCGGTGCATCTGTGCCTGCCGCGCGATCATGCCGCCCCCGCTCCTGCTCCCGCTCCCACCCCCGACAACGCAACCGGACCGGCCGAAATCCCCGCCCCGCCGCCGGGGCGGGCCGGGGCCGGCCGCGGCACCGTGCTGGTGGTGGAGGACGAGGCGCTGGTCCGCATGCTGCTGGTGGAGGTGCTGCAGGGCGACGGCTACACCACGCTGGAGGCCGCCGACGGCACCGGGGCGCTCGCCCGGCTGACCGAAGCCGAAGCGGTCGACCTTCTGGTGACCGATGTCGGGCTGCCCGGCCTGAACGGCCGCCAGCTGGCGGAGATGGCGCAGGCGCACGCCCCGGATTTGAAGGTGCTGTTCCTGACCGGCTACGCCTTCCAGGCATTGGACGACCGGCCCGGCGACGGCGCCCACGGGCTGGGCCGCAACAGGCGGGTGCTGGTCAAGCCGGTTGCGGTCGACGCCTTCCGTGCCATGGTAGGCTCCATGCTGTCCGGCCGGTGACGCCCGCCGCAGGACGCCCTCTTCGCCCGCCCTCTCTGCCCGCCCTCTTCGCCCCATGGGGGAAACCACAAAGCCGACAGCGCCCGTGCCGCAGCGGGGCTGCGCCAACCGCCGGACCTGAGACGATGCCCCTGCTCGCCCGTGCTTCGACGCTGCTGCTCTCCCTGACCGCCTTTGCGGCCCTGCTGGCCGCGATCCTGCTGGCTTCGCAGCCGGCCTGGGCCAAGGGCAGCCGCAAGGCGGGCTGGTCGCCGGTGGCGGCGGAGATCCTGATGGAGGCGGGCAGCGGCAAGGTCCTGCGGGCGCGCAACGCCGACACCCTGACCTATCCGGCGTCGCTGACCAAGATGATGACGCTGATGCTGACCTTCGAGGCGTTGGACCGCGGCACGCTGCGGCCGGACCAGCGGCTGGTGGTGTCGAAGCATGCGGCCTCGATGCCGCCCTCGCGGCTGTGGCTGGCGCCCGGCAGCACCATCACGGTGGAGCAGGCGATCCTGGCCCTGGTCACCCGCTCGGCCAACGACGCCGCGGTGGTGCTGGCGGAGGCGCTGGGCGGCAGCGAGCCGGCCTTCGCCGGCAAGATGACGGCGCGTGCCCGCGCGCTCGGCATGCGGCGCACGGTGTTCCGCAACGCGTCGGGCCTGCCCGACCGGCTGCAGCGGACGACGGCGCGCGACATGGCGATCCTGTCCCGCGCGCTGATCCGCCGCCATGCCGGCCACTACGCCTATTTCCAGCGCCGCAGCTTCGACTGGCAGGGCACGACGGTCTATGGCCACAACCGCCTGATGGCGCGCTATCCCGGCATGGACGGCATCAAGACCGGCTACATCGCCGCGTCCGGCTTCAACCTCGCCGCCTCGGCCGTGCGGGACGGCCGCCGCCTGATCGCCGTGGTGATGGGCGGCCACAGCGCCGCCACCCGCGACGACCGCGTCGCCGACCTGCTCGACATCGGCTTCAAGCGCCCGACCAGCCCGGCCAGGCCGGCGCCCGCCACCCCGGATCTGGTCATCACCCGAAAGAGCTCGTCGGCCGCCGAACGCAGCACGGCGGTGAGCGTCGCCGTGCCCTCCGCCAAACCTTCCACCGGGTCCGCTGGCGGGTCCGCCGCCGGCTCCTGGTCCATCCAGGTCGGCGCCTTCGCCAGCCGTGCCGCCGCGGCGCGCAGCGCCGGCGTCACCGCCAGGCGCCTGGGGGCGCTCGCCGCCGGCGCCAGCCCCGAGATCGTCCGTTCCGGCGGCCTCTACAAGGCCCGGCTGACCGGCTTTCCCGCCGCGAATGCCGACGCCGCCTGCGCCACCCTGAAGGCCGCCGGCCATGGCTGCTTCGCGGTGCAGGGGCGCTGACCGGGACTCCCCGTCGCCTGCGCCGCCCCCCTACAGCGCCCCCCTACAGCGCCGCCATGATGTGCCCGATCAGCGCCGGGGGCGGGATGGGCTTGGACAGGATGCGGATGCCGGGTTCGGTGGCCAGATCCTGCAATTCCGCCTTTTCGGCATAGCCGGTGACGATCAGGACCGGCAGATCGCGGCGGTGATGGCGGGCGAGGCGGGCCAGATCGGCCCCGGTCATGCCGGGCATGGCGAAGTCGGTGACCAGGATGCCGATCCCGTCGTCCGCCTCCAGCAGGGCCAGGGCTTCTTCGCCGGTGGCGGCCTCCGTCACCGTCATGCCGGCCTCGGCCAGCACCGCGGCGTTCGCCATGCGGACCAGGACATCGTCCTCCACCAGCAGGATGCGGGTGCCGCCGGACGGCAGGGGCGGCGGTTCGGCATTGGCGGAAGCGAAAGCGGCGGAAACGGCAGCGGCGGGCGTTCCGGGCGCAGGATGGTCCTTCGGATCGGCGGGGGAATGGGGCAGGTACAAGGTGACGGCGGTGCCAAGCCCCGGATGGCTTTCCAGCCGCATGCCGCCGCCGGACTGGGCGGTCAGGCCATGCACCATGCTCAGCCCCAGCCCGCTGCCCTGCCCCACCGGCTTGGTGGTGAAGAAGGGCTCGCAGGCCCGCGCCAGCACGTCCGGCGGCATGCCGGCCCCGCTGTCGCGCACGGTCACGGCGACATAGCCGCCGGGCGCCAGGGCGGGGGAAATCCCCTCGTCCGCTGTTTTGCCGTCCGCTGCCTTGCCGTCCGCCGCCTTGCCCTCCACCGACAGGCCGGTGACGGCGATAGTCAGGGTGCCGCCGTCCGGCATGGCGTCGCGGGCGTTGATGGCGAGGTTCAGCAGGGCGATGTCGAACTGGTGGGGATCGACCAGGGCCGGCGGCACGGCGGCGTCCCGGTCGATGCGGATGCGGATGGCGCCGCCCAGCGTGCGTTCCAGCAGCGTGGCCATTCCCGCCACCTGGGCGCCGAGGTCGACCGGCGCCGGGGCCAGCCGCTGGCGGCGGGCGAAGGCCAGCAGATGCTGGGTCAGGGTGGCGCCGCGGTCGACCGCCTGGCTTGCGACCTGCAGCGCCTGACGGGTTTCCGTCCTCCGGACCTCGCCGCCGGCCTCCAGCAGATGCAGGGCGGAGC
Organism: Azospirillum lipoferum 4B; assembly: GCF_000283655.1. Classification (NCBI taxonomy): domain Bacteria; kingdom Pseudomonadati; phylum Pseudomonadota; class Alphaproteobacteria; order Rhodospirillales; family Azospirillaceae; genus Azospirillum; species Azospirillum lipoferum. Next base: position 236,383 of record NC_016588.1, read on the forward strand.
GCACCGCCTGCAGCAGGTTGTTGAAGTCGTGGGCCACCCCGCCGGTCAGCTGGCCCAGCGCCTCCATCTTCTGCAACTGGCGGACATGCTCCTCCGCCTCGTCGCGGGCCTGCACCGCCTGCCGGCGTTCGCCGAGCGCGCGGTTGGCGGCCTCGTAGGCGAGGAACTGGCGCGCCATCGCCCACAGCATCAGGGCGAGCGCCATCGCGCTGACCAGCCCGGCGGCGGCGATGACCATCGCCTGGCTCTGCCAGCGGGCCAGGACCTCCGCCCGCGTCCGGCTGACCCCGACCACCAGGGGATAGTTGCGCAGCACCTGGAAGGACAGGATGCGGTCCTTGCCGTCGAGCGACCGTGAGGACACGAGGGTGCCGGATTCCCGGTGGGCGATCCGTTCGGCGACCTCGGGGCTGGCGGCGATGGTCCCGATCTTGTCCGGTACCGCCGGGAAGCGCGCCAGCAGCATGCCGTCGCGCCACCACAGGCTGAAGCCGCTGCCCGGCGTGACATGGAGGCTGCGGTAGAGCTCCTCGAAATAGGACAGCCGGATGGCGCCGACCACCAGACCCGACAGCCCCCCGTCCGGGCCGTTGACGCGGCGGGCGATGTAGAGCGTCCATTCCCCGGTGGCCAGGCTCTTCGCCGGCCGGCTGACGTAGACCCGTCCGGGATCCTCGTCCTTGAGCGCGCGGAAATAGTCGCGCTGCGACAGGTCGAGCGCCGGGGCCGGGAACTGGCGGGTGAAGTTGATCAGGCTGCCGTCGGCGGCGATCAGGCTCAGCGCCTCCATCTGCGGCAGGCCGGACGCCTTGGCCTTCAGGATCTCGTAGACCTGCCGGTCCGCCCGCAGACGATTGAACGCCTCGGGGCTGCGCCGGTTTTCCGGGGGGATCTGCTCGGCGACCCCGTCGACGGTCAGGATGATCCCTTCGAGGGTGCGCGCCGCCTGCTCGGCCAGCGAGGCGTTGAGCGTGCGCAGGCCCAGCGCGGCCTCCGCCACCGTCTCGTCATGCAGCCGGTCCAGGATCGCCGCGGTGCCGCCGCACAGCGCCGCCAGCACCACCCCGCCGAGCGCCACGATCCGCTGGAGCGGACGGTTGGTCCTCAGAAGCCGCAGCATGACGCCCGTGTCCGGTCCGCCGTCACCGCCGGTCCCGCACCCGGTCCCGCACCCCTGCCCCGCCCTGTTTCCGTAACCGTCTCCATGGCGCTCCGTTCCTTCCGTGCCGGCCTTATGGCACCCACCCGCCGGAGGCACGGAAGGTTTCGACACTACACGAATCCGACTATAAACACCCCTGTCGGCCGGGCAACCGGTTCCAGGTCATAGAGGCTCGCGGAGGCTGCGACGCTTCGTCCCGGCGGTCCCCGATATCAACTCTCCCCCGATATCCGCTCTCAGTGCCGCTCATGCAGGCAATGGGCGTGGTCGGCCAGCACTTCGATCACGTGGCAGCTGCGCACCTCGCCTTGGGCGCAGCCCTCCACCATCCGCCGCACCTCGTCGCGCAGGGCTTCCAGCCGGGTGATCCTGGACTCGATCTCGGCCAGATGCGCGCGGGCCAGCACGTCGGCCTCGTGGCAGGGCCGGCCCGGATCGTCGGCCAGGGTCAGGAGCTGGCGGATCGCCTCCACCTCGAAGCCCAGCTCGCGGGCATGACGGATGAAGCGCAGGCGGCGGACCGACGCCTCGTCGTAGGTGCGCCGGTTGCTGCCGGTGCGCGGCGCTTCCGGCAGCAGGCCGATGCTCTCGTAATAGCGGACGGTCGGGATCTTCACGCCGGTCCGCTTGGCGAGCGCACCGATGGTCAGGGCCGAAGTGGGGGCCGAAGTGGGAGCCGATGCGGGCATGGCGGTCTTTTTCCTCTTGATCCTCCAGTCGCTGGAGATTTTAGGCTCATGCGACGCTGCCGACAACGCACCAGGATCGAGGAGCTTCGCCATGCATGGAATGGAGGATAGGGTCCGGAGCGGGGACACCGCCTTGCGCACCAGCCGCTACCGGGTCTCCGGCATGGATTGCGGGTCCTGTGCCGCCAAGATCGAGACCGCCTTGCGCCGGGTGCCGGGCATCCGCGAGGTGCGGGTGTCGGTGCCGGGCGGAACGGTGACCATCTCCCACGAGGCGGCTCTGGGCGTGGACGCCGTCGTCCGGCCGCTGGCCGCCCTCGGCTATGGCGCCGCCCCCGCCGATCCGGCGGCGGAGACCGCGGCGCCCGCCTGCGGCGGGGGCTGCTGCGGGCCTGCCCATTCCGATGCCGGCCATTCCCCCACCCATGCCGATCCGGTCGAGGCGCCCCCGGTCGAGGCGCCCCCGGTCGAGGCGCCGTGGTGGCGCGGGCGCAAGGCGGTGCTGACGCTGGCGGCCGGCGCCGCGCTTGGCGCCGCGACGTTTCTCGGCCTGCTGGTGCCGGAGACGGAGGGCTGGGCCTTCCCGCTGGCGCTGATGGTCGGGCTGGTCCCGGTGGCGCGCCGCGCCCTGGCGGCGGCGCGGGCCGGCACGCCCTTTTCCATCGAGACGCTGATGACGGTCGCCGCCGTCGGCGCGCTCGTCATCGGCGCGGTGGAGGAGGCGGCGACGGTCCTGGTCCTCTTCCTGGTCGGCGAATTGCTGGAAGGGGTGGCGGCCGGGCGGGCGCGGGCGGGCATCCGCGGCCTGACGGCGCTGGTCCCCGACACGGCCCTGATCGAGCAGCACGGCGCCGCCCCGCGGGCCGTTCCCGCCGCCGGGCTGGCGGTCGGCTCCGTCATCCTGGTCCGCCCCGGCGACCGGGTGGCGGCCGACGGGATCGTGCTGTCCGGCAGCAGCGCCGTCGACGAATCCCCTGTCACCGGGGAGAGCATGCCGAAACCCAAGGGTGCCGGCGATCCCGTCTTCGCCGGCACCATCAACGCCGACGGTGCGCTGCGCGTCCGCGTCACCGCCGCGGCGCGCGACAACACCATCGCCCGCATCGTCCGGCTGGTGGAGGAGGCGCAGGAGAGCAAGGCCCCGACCGAGCGGCTGATCGACCGCTTCGCCCGCCTCTACACGCCGGGCATCGTCGCGGTGGCGGTCCTGGTCGCCGTGGTGCCGCCGCTGGTATTCGGCGGTGGCTGGACCGAGTGGATCTACCGCGCCCTGGCCGTCCTGCTGATCGGCTGCCCCTGCGCGCTGGTGATCTCCACCCCGGCGGCCATCGCGGCCGGCCTGTCCAACGGCGCCCGGCGCGGCCTGCTGCTGAAGGGCGGCGCGGTGCTGGAGGCGCTCGGCCGCATCACCACCGTCGCCTTCGACAAGACCGGCACCCTGACGGAGGGCAAGCCCCGCGTCACCGACCTGATCCCCTTCGGCGGGAGCGAGGGCGCTGGGAGCGGGAGCGGGGGCGGCGGAAGCGGGGGCGGCGTGAGCGAGGCGGAACTGCTGGCCGCCGCCGCGGCGCTGGAGGCCGGGTCGAGCCACCCGCTGGCCCGCGCCATCCTGGCCGCGGCGGCGGAGCGTGGCATCGCCCCGCCAGCGGCGGACGAGGTCACCGCCCTGCCCGGCGCCGGGCTGCAGGGCCGGGTCGGCGGGCTTGCGGTGGCACTGCTGTCGCCGAAGGCCGCCGACCCGTTGCTGACCGCGGAACAGGCGGAGCGGATCGCTGCCCTGGCTCAGGCCGGCAAGACGGTCTCGGTCCTGCTGGTTGAAGGGCGGGCCGCCGGGCTGATCGCGCTGCGCGACGAACCGCGCGCCGACGCCCGCCAGGGCATCGAGGCGCTGGAGCGTGCCGGCATCCGCTCGCTGATGGTCACCGGCGACACGGTCGGGACCGCCGGGGCGGTCGCCGGCATGCTGGGGGTGGAGGCGCATGCCCAGCTGCTGCCGGAGGACAAGCTGCGCATCGTCCGCGACCTTCAGGCCGGCGGGCAGCGGGTGGCGAAGGTCGGCGACGGCATCAACGACGCCCCGGCGCTCGCCGCCGCCGATGTCGGCATCGCGATGGGCGGCGGCACCGACGTGGCGCTGGAGACGGCCGACGCCGCCATCCTGCACGGCCTGGTCGGCGACGTGGCGGCGATGGTGGCGTTGTCACGCCGCACCATGGCCAACATACGGCAAAACATCGCACTGGCCCTGGGCTTGAAGGCGGTGTTCCTGGTGACCACCGTTCTTGGCGTCACCGGGCTGTGGCCCGCGATCCTGGCGGACACCGGCGCCACCGTGCTGGTCACCGCCAATGCCCTGAGGCTTCTGTCCGTCCGCTCCTGAGCGGATGAGGCAAGACACCGATATGATTTGGAGAGTTCCGATGAAGATGACGCGGCGGACGATGGTGTGGGGGGCGGCCCAGGGAGCGCTGATGGCCGTCCTGACGCTCGGCCTCGGAGCCGTGGCGCTGCCGGACATGGTCCGCGCCGCCGCCCCTGCTGCCGCTGCGGCGGTGGAGGTCTGGAAGTCCGCGGGCTGCGAATGCTGCGACGGCTGGGTGCGGCACATGCGCGCGGCGGGCTTCGACGTCACCGTCCACACCGTCGACGACATGACGCCGGTGAAGCAGGCCGCCGGGGTGCCGGACGAGCTGGGCTCCTGCCACACCGCGCGGGTCGGCGGCTATGTGCTGGAAGGCCATGTGCCGGCCGCCGACGTGACGCGCCTGCTGGCCGAGCGGCCCCAGGCCCGCGGGCTGTCGGTGCCCGGCATGCCGCAGGACGCCCCCGGCATGGACATGGGCACCGGCCAGCCCTATCGGGTCGTGCTGTTCGGCGGTGCCGGCGGGCCGCAGGTCTTCGCCCGCCATTGATGCCGGCGGGGCCAAGAAGAGGTGGCTGTCACGCGGCCTTGATGGTCGCGGCGATCACGCCGCCTCGGCCACCGGGCTGGCCGGAGCGGGCTTGCGCGAGCGGACCAGCAGGCCGTTGACCATGGCCTGTCCCGGCAGCTCGACGAAGCGGTAGGTCAGGGCCGACAGGCCGATGACCGCCAGCAGATAGCCGACGCTCACCGCATCCATCGTCCAGGCATCGCCGAAGGCGATCAGCCGGTCGGTCTCGCCGTCGATCCGCCGTTCGACGAACAGCGGCCGGCCGAGTGCCCCTTGCGCCACCATCGTGCCCTTCTGCAGCACGGCGATCACCAGGGCATGCACCATGTAGATCGAGTAGGACCAGGCGCCCAGCCGCTGGAAGGGGGATGTCGCCAGCAGGCGGGAGACCGGCCCGGCTTCGAAGGCGAACACCAGAACCACCAGCCCGAACAGCAGCGGCGCCGCCAGCGACAGGGCGTTGCCCCCCGCCGCCGAGACGAAGGCGGCCACCGCCAGCAGCGCCCCCGCCTCGGCCAGCCCGCCGGCAGGGCGGGACATCCGCCTGTCGCCCATCGCCCGATAGAGCCGATAGACGAGACAGCCGGTGAAGAAGCCGTACAGGCAGCGGAAATAGCCGTAGTCGATGCTGGTGTCGATGTGATTGGCGGAGAACCCCATCACCACGCCGGCGCCGAGGACGGCAAGCGCCACCATCGCCGCGATCAGCATCCTGCTCCGCCGCACGGTCAGCAACAGGACGGCGAAGGTGATGTAGACGAAGAACTCCGCGCTGATCGACCAGCTCGGGATGTTCCAGGTCCATTGGTCCTCCACCCCCAGCGCATGGACCAGCGCCAGATTGCTGACCAGGGCCGACGGGGCGAAGGCGCCGGTGAAGGCGGCATTTCCCGCCGCCGGCCCGGAGAGGGTCTTCACGCTTTCCAGCGCCACGAAGGCCAGCAGCACCGCCGCATGCAGCGGCCAGACCCGGCCGAAGCGGCGGAGCAGGAAGGATCCGGCCGATGCGGCCCCGCCGATGCGGGCGGAATAGGCGTGGGTGATGACGAAGCCGCTCAAAACAAAGAAAAAATCGACAAAAAGGTAACTGCCGCGCACGAAACCGAACAGGTGGAAATGATCGAGCGTGTGCAAATGATATAGGGCCACGCATAACGCGCACAGGCCGCGCCATCCGTCGAGTACCGGGAACCGCATAGGGAACCTCCGGGTTTTGGTCAAAGGCGCTTCTTGGAAAACCTGTTTGTAGGGGCAGCAAAAGCTACGACCGATTGCGCATGACCGGAAGGACGCGGGAGGTTTATTCCAAAGGATCGCCACGCCTACCCAGGGCGGCCGAGATCACGCTCCCCTCCCGTTCGGGTGGTGTCGGGTCTGTGGTCCCGATGGGGCCGCCCAGTGGTCGCCGCCCAGTGGTTGGCGTCCTGGCTTGAAGGCATGGCTGCCTTAGCGGACGGCCTCGACCTCCGCACCGGTCCCGGAGCGAGCCCCAAGGCCTGCCCCGGAGCGTGCGAGAATGCCGGCGACCAGCGCGTCGAGGTCGCCGCCGCGGTAGAGCGTGCCCTCGATGCCGGCCCGCTGCGCCGCCTGGACGTCGGTCTCGCGGTCGCCGACCAGGAAGCTGCCCTGCGGCTCCACCGGCCACTCCGCCATCGCCTGCAGCAGCATTCCCGGCTCCGGCTTGCGGCAGCGGCAGTCGGTGCGGTAGGGCGGCTCGCCATGATCGGGATGGTGCGGGCAGTGGTAGAAGGCGTCGACATGGGCGCCGACGGTGCGCAACTCCTCCTGCATCCAGCGATGCAGCGTGCGCACATGCTCCTCACTGTAGAGGCCGCGGGCGACCCCGCCCTGGTTGGTGACGACGAACACCAGGAAGCCGGCATCGTTCAGCCGCTTCACCGCCTCCCTGGCCCCCGGCATCCAGGCGATCTGGTCGGGGCGGTGGGCGAAGCCGATGTCCTCGTTCAGCACGCCGTCGCGGTCGAAGAAGGCGGCCCTGCGGCGCCGGCTGGCGGGAATGACGCTCTGGGCCAGGGCGAAATCGTCGGGCACGCCGATATCCAGGAAGAAACGGTCGTAGACCCGTCCCTCGACGGCACCCGCCGCTGCCAGCAGCGGGAACAGGCCGGTCTCGATCGAGCAGGGCGACGGCGGCAGCCGGCCGACCGCCCGGCGGTCGAGCAGATAGATGCCGCCGTTGATCGGCCCCTCCCCCGTCCGCCCCTTTTCATGGATGGCGGTGACCCGACCGTTCTCCAGGATGATTGCGCCGTAGCGGGCGGTGTCGGGAACCCGGCGCAGCGCCATTCTCGCCAGGACGCTGCCGTCGGCCGGCAGGGGCGGGCTGGCAAGGTCGTTGAGGTTGATGTCGAACAGCGTGTCGCCGTTCAGCAGCAGGAACTGCGTCTCCAGCAGGTCTGCCGCCAGGCGCAGGGCACCGCCGGTTCCGGCCGGTTCCGGCTCCGTCACACAGCGCAGCCGCAGGCCAGGGCGTCGCATCTCCGCGCAAAAGCTGTCCATCCGGTCGCCGCGATAGCCGGCCAGCAGCAGAATGTCGTCGAAGCCCTGTCGGGCCAGTTCATCGACCAGATAGCCGAGGAACGGCCGTTCGCTCACCGGCAGAAGGGGCTTCGGCGTGTCGTCGGTCAGCGGCCCGAGCCGCGTTCCCCGTCCGCCGACAAGAATGACGGCCTGATGAAGCATGATGGCTGGTGGTCTTTCTCGCGGGTGGGCTCTTGCGGTTCGGTCGGGTTGAAAAGCCGTCCGGATGCCGCCGTTGTCAACCCGGATGCCGCCCTCCCCCATCGGCCAGTCGCCGGAGGGTGCCGGTCGGGCGGCGGACATGGCTGCCCGGCCCGGCATCTCGTCACAGAACCGCTCCATCCCCTGCCGACCGCCCAGGCGATCATCGGAACCGCACAAGACAATATGGCATGATTTCATGGAAACATATAAAGTCCATCGCCGGCCCACAGCTCGATCCCGTCCGCAACGTCCGCCCGCCGAAGGGGCAAGCATGCTGCCATGCTCCGCGGAAGCCGGTGCTCCGCCATGCGCTTGGCTGGCGGCTGGTCGAGACGATGCGTCCGGGCAGCCGCTGCCGGCTGCGCCATCACAGTCCGATCCATCACGACACCGTTCTCTATGTCGAACAGGGGCGGCGGTTCGCGGCCGGGCTGGCGCCGCCGCCCGATCGGGCTGCCCGGTCAGCTCCCCTGCGGCGAAGCGGAGGCGGCCCCGTCAGAGAGAAGCCCCTGCGCCCGGGCACGGTCCAGCAGGTTCTTGACCGAGGCCGCCGCCCAGCTGCGCCCGCCGCGCGGCGTGGTCTCCCGCATCGCCTCCAGCTGGGCGCCGATGGCCCGCAGCGACAGCGCCGGGTTCGCCCGGGCGATGCCGGCGACCAGCACCATCAGCCGGTCGTCGCCACGAACGGAGCCGCGCATCGCAGGCGCCTTGTCGAGCAGCGCCGGCTCGGCCAGCCCTTCGTCGACGAAGGCGCGGACGGCCCGGCGCAGCCGCTCGGCGGTCCAATGCCGGCCGGGCGGCAGCTTGGCGTTCACCGCCCGCGTCACCGCCGCCCAGGAGCGGGCCGGGGAGTGGGCCAGCCGGAGCCGCCGCACGGTGGGCAGCCACTCTTCCGCCGTCCGGGTCAGCTCCAGCAGGTAGAGCCGGCGCTGCCGCTCGGCCAGACGCCGCGCCGTCGCCGGATCGCCCTGCTTCAGCTTGGGATTGCCGCCGACCCGCCCCCGCGCCCTGGCCGCCGTCAGCCCGGCGCGCGTACGCTCGCGGATCAGCGAGCGTTCATATTCGGCCACGGCGCCCAGCATCTGCAGAACCAGCGTGCCGTGCGGGCTGGCGGTGTCGATCGGGCTGGTCAGGCAGCGGAAATGACAGCCGCGGCCGCGCAGATCCTCGATCACCTCCAGCAGGTGGGCCAGCGAGCGGCCGAGCCGGTCGAGCTTCCAGATCACCAGCGTGTCGCCGCGGCCGAGGCGGGCGAGGGTCCGCGCCAGCTCCGGCCGGGCGCGCGAGGCGCCGGAGGCCTTCTCCTCGAAGATCGTGGTGCAGCCGGCGGCGCGCAGCGCGTCCATCTGGGCGGCGGTGGTCTGATCGTCGGTGGAAACGCGGGCGTAGCCGATGAGCGCCATGGCGGATTTCAAACCGTGATACGGGGCGGGAACCCCTTTTGTAAAGTTGTTGGAGATACGGGTAAACGACCGTTTCGGAGCGCGTGTTTTTCTTTACAGAGGCTCGCAGCATCGGGGCCGGTCGGGCCGGGCTGCCTTGCTCCTGCCGCCCCATGGTTCGTCGACGCCGGTTCCCGGTAAAAATTCACGGTCATGAAGCAATCGGTTATCTTGCTTCCATCAAATTCGCTGCGGTCACCAGGAAAGGATTGGGCGTGTTCGGAATTTCCCTCTCAGAAAAAGCCGACCCCGCCGTCCGCGCCGCCGCCTTCGAGCGCGCCGCGCTCGCCGTTGCCCGCCTCGACGCCACCCTCGACGGCCATCCGCTGCTGCCCGCCTGGCAGCATTGGGTGCGCCTGGAGGCGGTGCGCGCCCATGCCGGCCTCGACGGCCACCGCGTCGACCCGCAGCGCCTCGCCGCCTATATCGAGGGGCTGCGCCTGCGCGTGCCGGACACCCCGGCCCATCACGAACGGGGTGCCGACCTCGACGCGCTTTCCCACGCCCTGCGCCTCTATGGCCTGATGCTCGCCGTCGCCGACCGCCGCTCCGGGCGCCCCCCGGACGCCAGCACCGATGCCCCCGAGCACCGGCGCCTTGTCGAGGACGCGCTGCGGGCGCTGACGCAGCCCAGCCCCGGCGCCCACCTGCCGGCGCTCGCCCGGGCGATGCGGGCATGGCTCGTCGAAGACCGCCCGCGCGGTGCCGTGCGCGCCGCCCTGCCGGCGGCGCTGCAGGCGACAGGCCTGACCCGCGGCCTGCTGCCCATCCTCGCCGGTGCCGACACCCTGCGCCCGGACAGCCCGACGGACCCGGACGGCTGGACGCTGGCCTTCGCCCGCAGCCTGGAGCGCGAGGCCGCCGACGGCCTCGCCATCCTGCGCCGGCTTGAGCACAGCTGGCGCGCCGCCCGCGCCGCCATCGGACCGCGCCGCTCCAACAGCCGGCTGCCGGCCGCCGTCGATCTGCTCGCCGCGACGCCGTTGCTCGGCCCGGTCCGGCTGGCCAGCCTGCTCGGCTGCAGCGTCCGCGGCGCCGGCATGATGCTGGAAGACCTGGTGGCCTGCGGCGCCGCCGTGGAGGTGACCGGCCGCGGCAGCCATCGCCTGTACGGCCTGCCCGGCACCGAGGGCATCCGCGGCGAGACCGCCGGGCCGCGTCGCTACGGACGGCGCCGCGGCCGTCCACCGAAGATCATGGTGCCGGAGCCGTTGGCCGCGACCGAACCACCCCTGCCGTCATCGCCTGCGCCCGCCCGCCTCGACCGCCTGGAGGTGGACTACACGGCGCTGGACGCCCTGCTCGCCGACACCGACCGGGTGGTCGAGCGTGTCCAGCGGATGCTCAAGAGCCGGTAACGGCTTCCGCGACAAGCCTGGAACATGGTGTCCCCGTTGCCGGAAATCCTGTTGGTGGTTTTCCGCTTTCTGCCCTTCGGGCGATTGCCCCGGGTCCCATCCCCCAGGCGCCTGTCCTCAGCTTCTGAGCGCCGCCACCTGACGCAGGGCCTGCTCGGCGGCACCGAACACGCTGTCCCAGTCGCCGGGGGTGGTCTGGCGGAACAGGCGCATCGACGGATACCAGGGGGTGGTGTCGCCGCCCTTGCCGTCGCCGCCCTTGCCGTCGCCATAGACCCAGTAGGGCATGAACTGCAGCAGGTTCCACACCGGGCGGCCGAGAGAGCCGGCCAGATGCGCCACCGAGCTGTCGGTCATGATCACCAGATCGAGCCGCTCCAGCACCGCCGCGGTGTCGGCGAAGTCGTTGAAGTGCGGCCCCAGCGGCGTGATCAGGGTGGAGGTGCCGAGTGTGGCCAGCTCCGCCTCCGGCGGGCCCTTCTGGATGCTGTAGAGCCGCACCTTCGGCACGTCGAGGAAGCGCAGGAAGCGGCTGAGCGTGGTGGCGCGCCGTGCGTTGTCCTTGAAGGTGACGCGGCCGGACCAGATGATGCCGACCTTGATCGTGCCGTCATGGCCGGGCACCAGCCGGGCGGCCTTCTCGCGCGCTTCGGCCGGGACGCTCAGGCGGGTGGGCGGCGGCACCGTGTCGATGGTGGTGCCCAGCCGGTGCGGCAGGCTCATCAGCGGGCAATGGACGTCGTAGGCGGGATAGGCGGTGCCGGCGCGCACGAAGCCGTCGAGGCCCTCCAGCCCGGACAGCAGGCGCTGCAGCTCCGGATGGCATTCCATCAGGACCCGGCCGCCGCGCGCCTTGACCAGCGGCACATAGCGCGCGGTCAGCAGCACGTCGCCGAAGCCCTGTTCGGTGGTCAGCAGGATGGTCTTGCCGTTCAGCGGCCCGCCGTCCCACATCGGCCCTTCGGCGATGCGGTTCTGGTAGCTGGGCAGCGACAGGCGGGAGTCGTAGTCGCGGAAACCCTCGGCATAGCGGCCGACCTGCAGCAGCGTCAGGGCGCGGTCCCACAGCAGCCCCGGATCGTTGGGCTTGGCGCGCAGGGCGACGTCCAGGATCTCCAGCGCGCGGTCGAAGCGGCAGCCGTGGCGCAGCGCCACCACCAGATTGCCCAGCAGGCTGGGATTGCCGCCCGACAGCACCACCGCATGTTCCTGCGCGGCGACGGCCTCGTCATAGCGCTCCACGTCGCCCAGGACATTGCCCAGGTTGGTCCAGGCGCCGACATGGCGCTGGTCGATCTCCAGAGCGCGCCGCTGGCAGGCGATCGCCGGCTCCGGCTTGCCGGCCTGCCGCAGCAGGGCGCCCAGCGCGCTCCACACGTTGGGGTCGTTGGGCTGCTGCTCCAGCATCCGTTCCAGCATGTCGATGCTGAGTCCGTGGGAGCCGGACTGGGCGGGTGGCTGGGGCGCCGCCTTGGGAGCGGCCGCCGGGGCAGGCTCCGGGACGGACGATACCGGACGGGGCAAGGCCTGAAGGGGGGAGGCTGCCGCAGGGGACGGCGCCGGGGCGGCCTGGGTGATGTTTGCCTTCATCTCGTCGTCGCTGGTGGTCGGCAGTCGGTCTGGAGCGTGTGCAGGGCATAGACGGCTACTCCTGGAGAGTCAAACCGTCCCTTCGGCCACGCCTGTGTGCTTTGTGTGTCGGGCCGGGAGCGTCAGCGCCGCCGCAGGTCCTGCAGGTCGATGTCGTCGATCCGGAAGCCGGCCTGCCGCAGCGCCTTCAGCACGATCACCTTCTGGGCGGTGCCTTCGCGTGCGGCGGCCTGGCGCAGCTCCTCCACCAGATAGTCCGGCAGCATCGCCTGCCACGGCCGGGTCGGCGCCGGTCGGACGATGGTGGGGGCGGGGGCGGGCTGGGGAGTGGGGGCTTGCGGATGGGAGGGGGCGGGTGCGGCGGGCGGCTCCGTCTCGGTCGGCAGGAAGCCCTTGCTCAATCCATACTGGCGGATCGGGTCGACATCGTCCGTCCCCAGCCCGCCGATCCCGATCCCGCCCAGCGGAGGACGGGCCGGCTTGGCGGCAGGCTTCAGGGGAGGCTTGGCGGGGCTGTCGGTCGACATGGGCACTCCGGTCAGGACGGCACCGGCTTGGGGCCGGCGGGGTAAGCCATGAAGCAATATCATGACTTGGTGTCCTGTCTTCGCGCCATGTGGCGGGGGCGAAGCGCGCCGCGACGGAAAGCCGGCCGGCGTGGCGCGGGAACCACAGGGGGATGGCGGGGCAATGTGATGGAGAGATGTCATGAAATAAGGGCATGAGATTGTGCGTGCGGCCGGCGGGGCGATCCGGGGACGGGGCAGTCCGCATGGCTGGATGCCCGATCGGATAAAGCCATGGCACGGTATTGAGACAATAAGTCATGAAATGAGATGGTGGAATGGTCTCCTGCTCCTGTGGGACTGCCTCACCCTTGGGCCACGGGCGCTTCGCGGCGGCGCTTGCCTGCCCGTCCATTTTGGCCGTCCGGCTTGAGGCGGCATCGCGTGGAGACGGATGTGCGGGGAAAAGCACCGCTTCCTCCTGCCGGGGGGCCAGCAGGAAGCCATCTAAAATCGTCATGTCCTATTTTCATGATTGATGAACATGAAAATAGGACATGATGAATAGGTGGCTTCTGGTCGGCACCGACCTGGGAAGGAGCGCCCCGGTCGGTGCGGCTTTCCGGTCAGAACGGTCCAGACAACCGGCCCACTCAACCCGGCTCCAGCCCCTGCGCCCGCTCGAACCACTGCTGCGCCTCCTCCTCCCGGCCCAGTTGGGAGAGGCAATGGCCGACAGCTTCCAGGCTGATGCTGAGGCTCTGGTGATTGATGCGCTGGTGGATGTCGCCCTTCTGCGTGGCGTCGACCGCCTTCTCGAACCAGGGCAGCGCGTCGGCGAAGCGGCCTTGGCGGGATAGGCAGATGCCGATCTCATGCAGGCTGGTGCCTAGGCTCTGGTGATCGATGCGCTGGTGGATGTCGCCCTTCCGCGCTGCGTTGACCGCCTTCTCGAACCAGGGCTGCGCTTTGGCAAAGCGGCCTTGGCGATACAGGCAGTTGCCGATCCCATGCAGGCTGACGCCGAGGCTTTCGTGATTGATGCGCTGGTGGATGTCGCCCTTCTGCTTGGCGTCGACCGCCTTCTCGAGCCAGGGCTGCGCGTCGACGAAGCGGCCTTGTTTGAACAGACAGTTGCCGATCTGATGCAGGCTGACGCCGAGGCCCTGGTGATCGATGCGCTGGTGGATGTCGCCCTTCTGCATGGCGTCGACCGCCTTCTCGAACCAGGGCCGCGCGTCGGCGAAGCGGCCTTGGCGATACAGGCAGTCGCCGATCTGATGCAGGCTGACGCCGAGGCTCTGGTGATCGATGCGCTGGTGGATGTCGCCCTTCTGCGTGGCGTCGACCGCCCTCTCGAACCAGGGCTGTGCTTCGGCGAAGCAGTCTTGGCGATACAGGCAGGTGCCGATCTGATGCAGGCTGACGCCGAGGCTTTCGTGATCGATGCGCTGGTGGATGTCGCCCTTCTGCTTGGCGTCGACCGCCTTCTCGAACCAGGGCTGCGCGTCGGCGAAGCGGCCTTGGTCGAACAGGCAGGTACCGATCTGATTCAGGCTGACGCCGAGGCTCTGGTGATCGACGCCCTTTTCAGTCGCCTCCTGTTCGACGGCATGGACCGATCGTTCGGCCCAAAGCTGTGCAATCCCAAATTGGCCGGTTTCCGAAAATGCGCGGCCGGCAGTCTGGTAGTCCAATGCCGAACCGGTGACGCCGCAGCCGTCCCACAGCGTGGGATCCGTCAGGAAGCCCTGCATTTTCGCCGCCAACTCCATCCGGTTGGGGGCGGTGGCAAAGGCTTTGGCGCTGTCCACCAGCCGCCTCCACTGCGCCTGCCGGATCCTCGCCAGCGTTTCGCCATGGCCGTCCGGGGCTGGCTGCTCGCGCAGGAAATGGGCGATCAGCTGATGCATCCGCAGGGTCTCGCCGCCGCTTTCCAGCAGATGCAGGTCCAGGCAGGCGTCCAGATGGCGGTCGAAGTTCTCCTCATCCCAGCCGGTCGCGTCCGCCATGTCCTGTTGGAGATCCTCGGCGGTCAGGGCCATGCCGTTGCGCAGGGCGGCGGTCTGCAGGATCAGGCGGGGATCCGGCGGCAGCAGCTCATAGACCGGACGGAAGCTGTTCTGGGTTTCCGGCTCCAGCCGCAGCTTGGCGGCTCCGGCCCGGCCACGGCGGCGGGCGCATTTCAGGGCGGCGGCGGTCGGAACGAGTTGGACCGGCAGGCCGCCGGCCCAATCGACCAGCGGCAGGTCGCCGTCGCGGCAGGCATCCTCACCGGCGATGGAGGCGACCAGCGCGACGCTGTCGTCCCGGTCCAGCAATTCCACCGCGAAGGCCGGACACAGGCCGTCCCACGGATCGAGCACGCTGGTCATGATCACATGGCAAGGGGTGCCGTGAGGCGGCAGCCAGGGCCGGATCGCCTCCGCCGAGCGGACATTGTCATAGACCAGCAGCACGGCGGACCGGGTCAGCCGGTAGAAGGCGACCTTGCATTGATCGACCATCGACAGGTCGCGGAACGGTTCCGACCCGAAGATCAGGCGGCCGATCTCCGCCAGCTTCACCGGGGTGTCGCCGCCGGCATCCAGGGTGAAGCAGCCGGCGGGATAGCGCCCGGCATGGCGGCGGGCATATTCATGCGCCAGCTCCGTCTTGCCGACTCCCGGCGTGCCGTGCAGCGCCACCACCGACGGCCGCTGCGGATCGTCGAGCGTTTCGGCAATGGTATTCAGCAGGTCGACGCGCCCGATGAAGGGCCGGGCGTAGAGCACCGGGATGTCGCAGCGGGGGCCGGCCACAGCCCCGCCCTCTGCTGCCGGAGCGCCTTGCTGGACGATCAGAGTCCCGGCATTCAAGATCCCGGCCGAGACCCCGGTGTGCTGTGTGCCGGCGGCGACGGGCTGCACGGAATGCCCGGCGCCGCCCTCAGTGTTTTTCCGGCTCTCCATGGGACGGCTGGCCCCCGCTCTGCTGGCCCCCGCTCTGCCGGACGCCGCGGAAGACGAACTCGCCCTCGAAACGGGCCTCCTTCGCCCGCAGCACGGTGCCGGCGGCCGTCACGTCGGAGATCTCGAAACGCTGGGCGGCGACCAGCCTGTCGAAGTCGATCAGCGGCGGCGGTTGCGGCCGGTCGCGCAGGGCCAGCAGGGCGGCCAGCAGGGCCTGCGCGCTCTGGCGCAACTCCGCGTCGCCCGCGGCCCCCGCCTCTGCCAAGCGGTCGGCCAGAGCAAGGCGGGGAGCCGCGCTCGCGGGGGCGGCCTCCAGCTCCAGCAGAGCCGGTTCGGCGGCGGCGAAGCGGTGGCGGACCACCGCCTTCAGCCGCGTGTAGGCGTCCTCGCCTGCCGCGGTGACGAAGCCGCTGCCTGCGATCCCGGCGATGGTGCTGGCTGCGGCGATGACCGACGCGATGATGGGATCCATGCCGAAAGCATCCTCCTGGTTGGAAAAGAGGATGCCCAGGCGTTCCGCGGCGTGCAAGCCCTTCGCCGGGCGGGAGCCTGCGGCGGCTTGACCGGACTGCACGTCATGAAATCATGATAAAAAGTCTTGTTAAAAAATCATGATACCATGCCATGAAGCCCTGCCCGCCTCACCCTCGCGGGATCAGCGGGTTGGCCGGGGAGGCTTCCAGGAAGGCGACGAACTCGTCGGTCAGGGAGCGGACGTTCAGGTCGGCATTGCTGTTCGGATTGACCTCGCCCGGTCCGTGGCCGGTGTAGGTCATCTCCTTCAGCAGCGAGCGCTCGATCAGTTCGGTGCGGAAGGCCGGGACGCCATGCTCGTCCAGCAGGCCGCGGGCATGGCGGTCGACGCGGGATTCGATGGCGGCCTGGGTGCGGACGATCACCACGCTGGAGGCCGGCGTGTGTTTCAGCACGCCCACGGAATCCGCCACCACCTTGAAGGTGCGCACCGTCTCCTTCACGTCCATGAAGGACTGCTGGGTCGGGATCAGCACCCCGTCGCTGACCGAGAAGGCGTAGAGCATGGTCAGGTTGCCGAAGCCGGCAAGGTCGATCAGCGTGTAGTCGAAGCTCGGCGCATTCTCCTGCACCGTCTGGCGGACATTCGATTCCGTGATCTCGTCCAGCACCCGCACGCCGGCATCGTTGCGCCGCCGCGCCCATTCGGCCAGATGCCGGTTGGGGTCGCAGTCGAGCAGAAGCACGCTCGCCTCGCGCCGGCGCAGTTCGGAGGTGAGCGCCATGACCAGACTGGTCTTGCCGACGCCGCCCTTGGTGGAGGCGAAACTGATGATCCGAGCCATGCGGTGGTTCCCGGTAGCAGGGGATGGAAAGCGGGCTGACCCGAGCGGGAGCTTCGCGGATTTACACGCAAGAACAGGAAAGATGGAAGTGGTTTCACGTCATGAAGAAGAAGCATGAAATCATGATTCATGAAGTCATGACTTGTTGTCATGCGCTCCTGCCGCCTGCCTGCCGCCTGCCTGCCGGTGAAGCCCGGTCCGGTTCAACCCGGCTTCACGTCAGCGGTGGTGCCGGCGCGGCGCTTCAGCCGGTGCACCGCATGCTGGCCGCCGCCGGTGGCGCGGACCGAATAGAAATAGGCGCTGTCGTCGGTCCAATAGCGGCCCTCGCCGTCGACCATCACCGTGCTGCTGTGGATGTCGGCCGGATAGATCGTCAGGCGTGGTGCCGCCTCCGCCGTGAAGCCGGCCAGATGCACGGCGGCGAGCGCCGCCTGGTCGAGGAACCAGACGGGCAGGCCGCGGTCGAGGAAATGGCGGATGTAGCGCCGGGTGAGGTCGAGGAAGCGCAGCGCCCCCGTGGTCGGCCGGATGTGCAGCACGTCGGCGTAGAGCAGGCTCCAGATGTCCAGCCGCTTCAGCGCATGGCTCATCATGCCGAGGTCCGAGCGGGCGGAGGTCGCCAGCAGCGGGTTCAGGTCGCGGATCGCCAGCAGGTCGACGTCCAGCATCAGCACCGGCCGCTGCCAGCGGACCAGCAGATCGGGCAGCACCAGGAAGCGGCTGCAGGCGTAATAGGTCTTGGCATTGTCGCCCAGCGGCGACAGGTCGATGGTCTCGCGCAGGACGATGAAGCGGTCGGCGCCGTGGGCGGCGGCCAGGGCGGCCACCGTCGCTTCCGCCTCGGCATCGGGATTGACCAGATGCAGGGCGATGGCGCAGTCCAGCCCGCTGTCCTCGGCGATGGACCGCACCATGGTCGGTAGGAACTTGCGCGCATAGACGGCGTCGCAGCAGGCATAGACCACCAGCGGCCGGGATGCTGCCCCGGCGCCTTCCTGGATGGTGGCGCGGATGCCGGCGGCGGGCGGTCCCGCGCGCAGGGCCTGCAGGAAGGCCGGATCGGTGCGGGTGACGGCGTCGCGCCCGCCATGGCGCTCCGCCGCCTGGGCGAACAGGGCGTCGGCCTCCTCCAGCCGGTGCTGCTCGGCGCACAGGCAGGCCAGCCGGCTCAGCGTGAAGGACACTTCCGGATAGAGCTCCAGCGCCCGGCGATAGGCCCGCTCGGCCCGCAGCGCCTGCCCGTCGCGGCGCAGCGCGTTGCCCAGCGCCACCAGCCCGACGCAGTCCTCGCGCCCCTGGAAGCGGCCGACATCGCCGGCCTCGCCCAGATGGGTCAGCAGCTGCCACAGGTTGGAGCGGCGGGTCGGATCCTGGGGCGTCAGCCGCCAGGCGGCGAGCGCATGGCCGGCCGCCGCCGCCATGTCCTGGCCGACCAGAAGTCTGGCGAGCGCATCGTGCGCCGCCGGCGCCTGCGGACCGGTGGGGGCCTGCTCCAGCAGCCGGAGGCAGAGCGTCCCGGCGGTCTCGCGGTTCCCCGCCCGTTCGGCGTCGAGCGCGTCCTGAAGGGTGGTGTCGGAGGCTTGTGGCATGGCGCGAACCGGTCGGCGGAAGGGGGCGGCGCTTCATCCCATGGCACCCCCATTGCTGGCAAGCGGAGCCTCCTGTCCTTCCCGGAGCGGTCTCCCGAGTCGGGGCCGCCGGTCCCGTGCATCCCCGTTTTCGGGTGGGGGCGACGCCTGGAAAAGGGTGCAGGCACCGGCTTGCGGAAAATGCATGGCCGGCAAAGCGGAAACCTGGCTGTTTTGCAAGAACGCGCTTGAACAAACGGGCAAATATCATCAACTGTTGCTATGGACCCGGGAAAGGGTTCCAGCCGAAACTGTGCCGCGCCGGTTCGTCCGGTGCGGCACTTTTATGATCAGCCATCCAGTCGCCACCCTGCGCAAATCCTTGCCCATCCCGGCCGCGGAAATGCGGCTGCGGGCAGATGTGGGTTCGGGCGGTCGCCAATCCGGGAAGCCAGTCGCCGTGAGCATCGCCGACGGTCTCAAGATCGCTTTCGACGTCCATCTCTCCGGCGATCTCGAACGGGCGGAGGAATTCTACCGCGCCATCCTCCGGGTCAGTCCGGGCAATCCGATGGCGGCGACGCTGTTGGGGCTGATCCGCTCCCAGCGGACGATGGTCCGCCAGAGCAAGCACAAGACGCTTACGCTCCTGCGCGACCGGGGCTTCCGTCCCGCCACCGTGATCGATGTCGGCGCCCAGACCGGCACCCCGCCGCTCTACGAGGTTTTTCCCGACGCCCACCATGTGCTGATCGAACCGGTGGCCGAGAATGAGTCCGCCCTGCAGGCCCTGTGCGGGCAGCTGCGCAGCGCCGAGTACCGCATCGCCGCCGTCACCAGCCGGGATGGCATGGTCCCGCTGGCGGTTTCCGACGACCGGCTCTACTCCTCCGTCGTTCCGGAGGGCGCGGACGCCCCGCCGGGCCTGCGCAGCGTGCCCGGCGTCTCGCTCGATACGCTGTGTGCCGAAGGCCGCTATGCTGGGCCGATGCTGGTGAAGATCGATGTCGACGGTCTGGAACTGGAGGTTCTGGCCGGGGCGGCCAGCCTGATGCAGCCGGACGCCGTCTTCGTGATCGAGGCGACGGTGGCCGGCAACGATGCCCGCCTGCCTCGCATCATCGACGCCATGGCACCCTACGGTTTCCAGGTCTGGGACATCGTCGATCCGCTTTACCGTCCCAATGACGAACGGATGTGGCAGGTCGATCTGGTGATGGTCCACCGCGACGGTCCCTACGCACCCCTTTGACCCTTATTGGGAGGCCCGCTCGCGCAAGGCGCGTTCCAGGCGGTCGATGGCGCCGTCCCAGGAGCCGGGGCGGTCCTGGCGGAACAGGCGCATGGTCGGATACCAGGGGCTGTCGTCACGGTCCAGCATCCAGCGCCAGTCGGGAGCGAAGGGGACCAGCACCCAGACCGGGACGCCAAGCGCGCCGGCGAGATGGGCGACGGAGGTGTCGACGCAGACCATCAGGTCGAGGCCGGCCATGATGGCGGCGGTGTCTGCGAAGTCGTGGATGTCGGGCGACAGGTTCAGCAGGGGGAAGCCGCCGGGCGGGTTTGCCGCCTGTCCCTCGGTCGGCCCCTTCTGGATGGAGACGAGGCTGACGCCGGGGATGGCGGCCAGCCTTGCGAAGGGCGCCAGCCCGATGGAGCGGTTCTTGTCGTTGCCATGGGTGGGCGATCCGGCCCAGACGATGCCGACCTTCAGCCCGCCTCCGTCCTTTTCCAGCCCCTTCAGCCGCTCGCCCCAGCGCGCCGCCAGATCGGGCTCCGCCGTCAAATAGGGAACGCGGGACGGCACGGTTTCCAGCCGGGTGCCGAACAGGGCCGGCAGGCTCAGCACCGGGATCTGCACGTCGAAGTCGGGCAGCGGCCCGCCGGTCTCCACCGCGATGGTTCCGGGCAGGCGGCGCAGCACCGGCAGCAATGGCCGCTGGCATTCCAGATAGACCGGCTGTCCGCCGGCCATTTGCGACAGCAGCGGCAGGTAACGGACGAACTGCAGCACGTCGCCGAAGCCCTGCTCCCAATAGACCAGCAGCCGCCGCCCCTGCAGCGGCGATCCGTCCCAGCGCGGCTGGACGAA
Organism: Azospirillum lipoferum 4B; assembly: GCF_000283655.1. NCBI lineage: Bacteria > Pseudomonadati > Pseudomonadota > Alphaproteobacteria > Rhodospirillales > Azospirillaceae > Azospirillum > Azospirillum lipoferum. The sequence continues at coordinate 256,741 of NC_016588.1, forward strand.
GCTGCGCTGCGGCGAGGGCAGGCGGCCATGCTTCCAGCGCCATTCATAGCCGCGCCAGCCCTGGACGAAATCGCCCAGCAGCAGCCGGACCAGGCTTTCGTTCCAGTAGGCGCCGGCGAATTCCGGGTCCAGCCGGGTCGCCCGCCGGAAGCCCAGCAACGCCTCCCAGAAAACACCCTTGTCCTTCACCGTGGACCCCAAATTGCTGTAGGCCCCGGCATGCTGCGGGTTCAGCGCGATGGCGCGGCGGAAGCATGCCGCCGCCTCGTCCAGCCGGTGGGCCATGCGCAGCATGGCGCCGTGGTTGTTGGCGATCTCCGCATCGTCGGGCGCCAGGGCGAAGGCGCGGGCGAAGATGTCGCTGGCTTCCTCGGGCCGTTTCAGCCGTTCCAGCTGGATACCCAGTTCGTTGAGCAGGGCCGGCTGGTCGGGTTTCAGCCGGATCGCGGCGCGGTAGGCCCGCACCGCCTCATCCGGCCGGCCGAGCCGGACCAGCAGCGCCCCCAGGTTGATCCAGCCGTTCAGCGAGTTCGGCGCCAGGCTCAGGGCGCGGCGGAACAGCGCCACCGCTTCCCAATCGCGGCCGGCGTCCGCGCGCAGCAGTCCCAGATTGTTGACGGCGGGGGCGAACTGGGGGTCGGTGGCGACGATCTCGCCATACAGCCGGGCGGCCTCTCCGGCTTGGCCGCTCTGCTGGAGCCCGAGAGCCGTGGCGAAGGCTTGCTGGATGTTCATGAAAGACCGCATCGCCCCGGTTGAGGACCTGGTTTCGGACAGCATCGGGAACCGGTGCGATCAGTAGCAGAGATGGCCGGTGCTGCAAAGGACCGGCGCCGGCCGGACGGCAGTGGGGAAGCCAGTGGAGCCGGCCAGTGGAGCCGGCCAGTGGAGCCGGCCAGTGGAGCCGCTTGACCGCTTGCATCGCCGCCGCTCACCGCCCATCAATGGCGCTCGTCGAACGGGGAATGTGGCGCGCGGCATGGCACGGCTTCTGCTGATCAATTATGAATTTCCGCCGCTGGGCGGCGGGGCGGCCAACGCCACCGACAACACCGCCCGCGAACTGGCGGCATTGGGCGAGGATGTGCTGGTGCTGACCTCCGCCTTCGGCGACCTGCCGCGGGTGGAGCGCCGGCCCGACGGGGTGGAGATCCGCCGCATCCCCACCCTGCGCCGCCGCCGCGACCGCAGTTCGGTGGTGGAGATGCTGGCCTTCCTCGCCAGTTCGCTGGCGATGGCGCCGTGGATCGCCGCCCGCTGGCGCCCGGACGCCACCATCGCCTATTTCGGCCTGCCCTGCGGCCCGGCGGCCTGGATGGTGAAGGCGCTCTCCGGCGTGCCCTATGTCGTCAGCCTGCGCGGCGGCGACGTGCCGGGCTTCCAGTATGACGGCATCTCGCTCTACCACCGGCTGGCCGGGCCGGCGATCGGCTGGCTGTGGCGCCGGTCCTCCGCCGTCGTCGCCAACAGCGAGGGGCTGGCCGACCTCGCCCGCCGCTTCGCTCCCGACCAGCCCATCGCCATCATCCCCAACGGCGTCGATGCCGTCCGTTTCTCGCCTGCCGACACCCGGAGCACGAGCGACCGCCTGTCCCTGCTGTTCGTCGGCCGGGTGGTGCGGCAGAAGGGGCTGGACGTGCTGTTCGAGGCGCTCGCCTCCCTGCCCTCCCGGACGCAGGACCGCATCGGCCTGACCATCGTCGGCGACGGCCCCGCCCGGCCGGAGCTGGAGGCCCAGGCCGCCCGGCTCGGCCTGTCGGAGCGCATCGCCTTCCGCGGCTGGCTCGGGCGCGACGAGCTGCCCGCCGCCTACCGCGCCGCCGACGCCTTCGTCTTCCCCTCGCGCGACGAGGGCATGCCCAACGTGGTGCTGGAGGCGATGGCCGCCGGCCTGCCCGTGGTGGCGACCCGCATCGCCGGCAACCGCGATCTGGTGGTGGAGGAGGAAACCGGCCTGATGCTGGACCCCGACGACACGCCCGCGCTCGCCGCAGCACTCGCCCGCTTGGCCGAAGACGCGGCCCTGCGCCGCCGGCTGGGCGAGGGCGGCCGCCGCCGGGTGGTCGAGCATTTCTCCTGGCGCGCCGTCGCCGCCGCCTACCGCGACCTGTCGCTCGCCGGCCGCAAGGCGGTGGGACGGGCCCGGCCGGCGCAGGCGGAGTGAGGGGGCGGACTGAGGGGCCCCGCTAGACGTGCTGTTGACATCCGGCGGCTTTCGGGAGCGTATGGCGGCGCGGCAGATCGGGTCGGACAGCAAGGGATCGGACAGCGTGGCGGAACCGGTGAAGACGGCGGAAGGCGGGGGCGGCACCCCGGCCGGGACACCCGCCCTGGCCTTCGATTTCGGCGAGAACTGGGACCATTACTCGCGCACCGTGCTGGACGAGCCGCGGCTGGTGGCGGCCATCGACAGCCTGAAGGGGCTGGTCGGGACCGACCGGCTGAAGGACGCCAGCTTCTGCGACGTCGGCTCCGGTTCCGGCCTGTTCACCATCGCCGCCGGCAAGCTGGGCGTCGCCCGCGCGCTGGGCTTCGACGTCAACCCGACCGGGGTCGAGGTGGCGCGCCGCAACCTGGGCCGCTTCGCGCCCGAACTGGCCGAGCGCATCGAGTTCCGCCGCGGCTCGGCGCTGGACAGCGGCTTCGTCGGCTCGCTCGGCCGCTTCGACGTGGTCTATGCCTGGGGCTCGCTGCACCACACCGGCTCGATGTGGCCGGCCATCGAGACGGTGGCCCCGCTGGTGGCGCCGGGCGGCACCTTCGTGCTGGCGCTCTACAACCGCCACTGGACCTCGCCGATCTGGACCCTGATCAAGATCGTCTACAACCTGTCGCCGGGCTTCCTTCGGAAGCTCTGGGACTGGACGCTGGGCTCGCTGATGTTCCTGGCGACCTGGGCGATCACCGGCTCCAACCCGCTGCACAAGGAGCGCGGCATGGAGTTCTGGGTGGACGTCACCGACTGGCTCGGCGGCTACCCCTACGAATATGCCAGTGCCGACGAGGTGCGGGCGCGGATGGACGCGCTCGGCTTCGACCTGCTGGAGGTCCGCTCGCCGCGCGTGCCGACGGGCTGCAACGAATTCATCCTGCGCCGGAGGCCCGCATGAGCGACGACGCATACAAGTCCGCCACCTCTCCCCTTCCCACTCCCATGGCCGCCGCGGCGGCCGACCATCCCGGCGGCGTCGATTACGACGACAGCTGGGAACGGCGCTGGAACGACATGCGCAAATACGGCCCGACCGGCCGGCATCTGCGCCGCATCGTCACCGAGATGGTGCGCCCGCTGGACTACGACAGCCTGCTCGACGTCGGCTGCGGCCAGGGCTCGCTGCTCGCCACGCTGATGCCGCTGAAGCCGCAGGCCAGCTACAGCGGCCTCGACTTTTCCGCCAAGGCCATCGACGTCGCCCGCCGCCGGGCGCCCAACGCCGAGTTCGGCCTGCTCGACGTCGCCGCCGGCCATCTCGACCGCCGCTTCGATCTGGTGGTCTGCACCGACGTGGTCGAGCATATCGAGGACGATGTCGCGGCGCTGCGCAACCTCGCCGCCATGACCGGCCGCTATCTGCTGGTTTCCACCCTGCAGGGGCGGATGCGCGACTTCGAGCGCACGGTCGGCCATCACCGCAACTATGCCCACGGCGAGTTGCAGGCCAAGATCAGGTCGGTCGGGCTGGAGATCGAGCGGGTGGTGGAATGGGGCTTCCCCTTCTTCTCACCGCTCTACCGCAACGTCCTTGGTGCCGCCAGCGGCCAGGGCACGGAGGGCGACTACGGCCCCGGCCGCCGCTTCCTCGCCGAGGCGCTGTACCACATCTTCCGCCTGAATTCCTGGTCGCACGGCGACTACATCTACGTGCTGGCCCGCCGGCCGGGGTCTTGAGGAGCCCCCTCTCCCAGCATTGGGAGAGGGAAAGTTCTCCTGAAATAACTTCATGACTTCATGAAAAGGCATCTTTAAATGCGCCCCGGCCTGAAAGCCCTGGTCAGCGTGCTGCTGGTCGCCCTGCTGCTGTGGCGGGTCGACGTGGCGGAGGTCGGGCGGGTGCTGGCGGTGGCGTCGCCGGGACTGATGGCGCTTGCGGGGCTGCTGTTCTTCCTGATGCATGTGCTGAACGCGCTGAAGCTGCGGGTGCTGCTGCCCGAGCTGCGGGCCGGGCGGCTGCTCGCCTACACGCTGGTGGCGCAGCTCTATGCGCTGGTGCTGCCCGGTCAGTTGGCGGGGGAGGCGGTGAAGGCCTACCGGCTCAGCCGCGACGAAGGGCAGGGGCGGGGGCAGGGAGAAATCGGCGGCGGCCGCATCGTTTCGGCGGTCGCCTTCGACAAGGTGACGGGGATCGCCGGGCTTCTGCTGCTGACCGGCGGCGGGCTGGCGCTGCAGTCGGCGCGCTTCGGCGACGGGCTGCTGGTGGCGGTGGGGCTGGTGCTGGCCGGGCTGGCCGCGGCGACCGTGCTGCTGGCATGGGCGCCGGCCCGTACCCTTCTGCTGGCCCTGCTCGGCTGGCGCGCCGGGCCGAAGCGCGAGGCTTGGCTGCTCGGCCCGCTGCGCCGTTTCCTGGAGGCCTGGCGCGACCAGACGCGCCGGCCGGGGCGGGCCTTGCTGTCGGTCGCCGGCGGGATCGCGGTGCAGGTGGCGGCGGTGGCCGGCAGCCAGGCGCTGGGGCTGGCGGTCGGCATCGACCAGCCCTTTTCGGTCTGGTGCGCGGTGATCGGGCTGATGTCGGTGATCGTGCTGATGCCGGTCACCGTCGCCGGCATCGGCTTGCGCGAGGCGTCGCTGGTCGGCCTGCTCGATCTGGTCGGGGTTCCGCACGCCCAGTCGCTGGCGCTGGGCTTCGGCATCCTCGCCTTCCAGGTGATGGTGGCCCTGCTGGGCGCCGTCATCGACCTGACCGTCCTGCGCGAACGCCGTCCCGCCTGAATCCTCAACGCCAATCCTCAACGCCTGAATTCGCAATCCAATTAGCCGTTGCGCTCGTCGGATCCAGCGGCCATACCATGGCCCGGCATCGCCCCCACAGATGACCAGCAGCCTCCGGACCCGTTCGATGACCCTCCTGCTTACCCCCGGATCCGCCACCACGGACATGGGCACGGTTTCCGTCTCGGTCCTGATCCCGGTCTACAACGAGGAGGACAACATCGCCCCTCTGTGCGGCCGGCTGATCCCGGCGCTCGACGGGCTGGGGCGCAGCTTCGAGGTCATCTTCGTCAATGACGGCTCCATCGACGGGACGGAGGCGGAGCTGCAGCGCGTGGCGTCCGACCGCCGCATCCGCGTCATCAATTTCCGCCGCAACGTCGGCCAGACCGCGGCGATGATGGCCGGCATCGACCATGCCCGCGGCGACGTCATCGTGCCGATGGACGGCGACCTGCAGAACGACCCGCAGGACATCGCCGGCCTGCTCGCCAAGCTGGACGAGGGGTATGACGTGGTGTCGGGCTGGCGCGCCGACCGGCAGGACGGCTTCCTGTTGCGCACGCTGCCCAGCAAGATGGCCAACAAGCTGATCTCCACCATCTCCGGCGTGAAGCTGAACGACTATGGCTGCACGCTGAAGGCCTACCGGCGGCAGATGCTGCAGGGCTACCGGCTCTATGGCGAGATGCACCGCTTCGTGCCGATCTACGCCCGCTGGCAGGGGGCGAAGCTGACCGAGATTCCGGTGCGCCACCACCCGCGCCGCCACGGCCAGTCGAAATACGGGCTGGAGCGGGTGCTGAAGGTCGTTCTCGACCTCGTCGTCGTGAAGTTCCTGACCCAGTACGAGACCAAGCCGATCTACATCTTCGGCTTCGCCGGCCTGATGTTCATGGGGCTGTCCTTCCTGGCCGGCATCTATGCGATCTACCTGAAGCTGGTCGACGGCATCTCCTTCATCATGACGCCGCTGCCGCTGCTGGTGACGATGGGGCTGGTCACCGGCGTGATGTGCATCCTGATGGGGCTGCTGGCCGAACTGCTGGTCCGCATCTATTTCGAGAGCCAGGGCAAGAGCCACTATTCCATCAAGACCATGCTGAACTTCGACGAGCCGCCTCCGCCTGACCGCAGCATCCGCGATTGACGGTTCCGATACTGAAAAGGCCCCGCAACCTTCCCGGTTCGGGGCCTTTTTGCGTCAGGGCACCACCACCCCGCCGGGGGGCGTCAGTTCCTTCAGGGCGCCGGAATGGGCCATGACGAACAGCCGGACCCGCTGGCCGGCGACCTCGGCCGGCAGCGGCAGGATGAAGCCGCTGTTGAGAAGCCGCTTCTCGTGGAAGGCGTTGACGACGTCGGGCCGCGCACTGCCGGTGGAGCCGGTGGCGACGATGCGGTCGCCGACCGCAGCCAGGACGAAAGCCGCCGGCGCCGGCACGGTCATGTCGGCGGCCCATCCCGCCAGGGCGAGCGGACCGTTGGGAATCCGCTCGATCCGGTCGAGGGAACCGTTCACCCCGTCATTCGTCCCGGCCGGCCGCACCGCCATGCCCAGCCGCAAGGCGCCTGTCGCGTCATCGAGCGTCCCGTTGCGCAGAAGGCTCTGCAGGATCGGGCGTTCCGGCTGGTTGGCCGCATCGTTCAGGATCGGGGCCAGGAAGTCGGCCTTCAGGTCGTAGGCCGCGTGCAGGAAGGGGGCGATGTTGCGCGGCGAACTGGACGGACAGACCAACGGCTGCTGCCAGTCCAGCCCGCCCGGCGTCCCGATGGCCTGCAGATGGCTGGCGATGCAGCGCTGCGCCTCGCTGTCGCGCTCCTCCACCATCCGGTTGAAGCCGGCGACCTCCCAATGCCGCAGCAGGGAGCCGCCGACGCTGTGGCCGAGGACGAGGAGGGCGGCCAGAATCAGCCCGGTGGCAGACCCCCGATCCATTCTCGCTGTTCCGTTCCCCATCCCGGCCCCCGCCCGGCCGGCCATCAGCACCGCCCAGCCGGCGACCGCCGCCGGGAAGGTCAGCAGGACCGGATAGGCATAACGCGGGATGGTGCCGCAACGCATTGCGGCCGCGATGCCGTCGCCGCACAGCCCGGCCCGGCCCAGGGCGGTGGTCATGGTGACGATCACCGTTCCCGCGATCAGCGAGGCGATGCAGAAGACGGCGTGCCGCCGCTCGACGCCCGCCCGGCTGAAGGGCAGCAGCACCGCCGGGATCAAGCAGAGCATGAACGCCACGGCCCCCACCGCCAAGGACGGCGGCGCTCCCACCGTCTCCACCGGCAGGCCGGCGGCGGTGGCGAAGGCGCCGAACAGGAAGGCCCAGAACTCCCGATGCCAGGGCAGCACCAGAGGCTGGCCGGTGTGGTTGGCGTAGGAGCCGTGGAAGGTCATCCACAGCATCGCTATGGTCAGCAGCAGCCCGCCGCCGACCGCCACCAGCGTGCGCCCCTTCGCCAGCCTCGTCCGCCAGCTTCCGCCCTGGTGCAGGGCCAGCACCGCTCCGACCCCCGCCGCTCCCAGGGCATAGCTGGCGCCAAACACCCCGGTGGAGCCGAAGGCCAGCAGGAACAGCGTCGCCGGAACCAGCCGCCCGCGGGCCAGCGTGTGGAGGAACAGGAACAGGCAGGTGAAGAAGATCGGCTGGGCCAGCCCCATATGCTGGTAATAGAAATACTCGTTGTTCAGCGTGCCGGTCAGGAACAGCCCGGTCGCCGCCACCGGCACCGCATCCCAGGCCGACCGCACGCAGTCCCGCAGCAGAACCTGCGCGTAAGCGGCGAGCATGGCGGCGAAGGCCAGCCAGCCGACCAGCCGGAAGGCGATGAAATCGACGCCGATGGCATGCCACAGACCGTGGGTCAGCAGCTTGAAGAAGGGGGCGACATGGTCGCTGTCCTTGGCGAAGATCGACTGGAAGGTCAGCGGCTGTTGCACGCCTTGGGCGGTGCCGAAGAAATAGCCCCAGTCGTCCCAATAGGGCAGGCCGCTGCTCGCCTGCATGTTCCGGCCGAACTGATAGACGACGACCAGCGCCCCCAGCGCCAGCAGAAGCCGGACCAGGATGCGGGCGAAGGACGAGGCGCGGCCGGCGGTGCGGGCAGCGGCAGGCCTGTCCGCTCCCCCACGCGTTCCACTCTCATGCGCTTGGGGGAGCGGACGATCCAGACTGTCGAAACTCATGCGGCGTTTTCCATCGGTGCCGGGGTCTTGGCCGGGCGGTCCAGTGCGGTGGCGAGCGCGGTCCAGGCCCACAGCAGGCCGCGGTGGTCGGCCTGTCCGCTGCGGTGCTCGTCCCAGCGGGTCGCCAGCCACTTGCCGTCCACCCCGATGCGCGCCGCGGTCTCCAGCGGCGGCTGGGGCAGGTGGCGCAGCCAGCGGCTCAAGGGGATGCCGAAGCCCTTCTTGGGCCGCGACAGGATCGCCGGCGGCAGCAGCGGGGCCATCGCCTTCTTCAGGATCCATTTGCGGGTGCCGCCCATCAGACCGTTCGGCTGCAGCTTCACGCCGGCCGGCAGGCGGCTGACGAAGGCGACGAGATCGCGGTCGAGGAAGGGCGAGCGCGTCTCCAGCGAACAGAACATGCTGGCGCGGTCGGCCTTGATCAGCAGGTTCTCGCCCAGATAGAAGCGGCCGTAGAACTCGATGGAGCGGTCGACGTCGTGGCGGCTGGCGCCCGAGCGCCACAGGGCGTCGGCCTCGTCATAGAGATCGTCGGCGGAGAGGTCGGTGCCGAACAGCCGCGACACCTCCTCCACCGAGGCCGGACCCAGCCAGGCCGGCATCCAGTGCGCCGGCCGGTGGCCCAGCCCGCGCAGCGCCCGGCGCAGCTTGAAGTCGAAGCTCATGTTGCGGTCCGAGCGCGGCAGCCGGTGGGCCACCGCCTCCGCCAGCCGGTGCAGCGGGCGGGGGACGGCATGGTGGTAGAGCCGCGCGGTCTTGAGCGCGTCGAAGGTATCGTATCCCGCGAACAGCTCGTCGCCGCCATCGCCGGTCAGCGCCACCGTCACCCGTTCGCGGGCGAAGCGCGACAGCAGATGCGTCGGCAGGATCGACGGATCGGCGATCGGATCGTCCAGCCGGCCCAGCAGTTCCGGCAGCATCCCCGCCGCGGTGTCGAGGTTCAGCGTGCGGCAGGCATGGTCGGTGCCGTAATGGCGCGCGGCGTCGGCCGCATAACCGCTCTCGTCGAAGCTCGGCTCGTCGAAGCCGATGGTGAAGGTCTTCATCGACGCCGGGTCGCGGTGGCGGGCTGCGAGCGCCACGATGGCGGCGCTGTCGATGCCGCCGGACAGGAAGAAGCCGACCGGCACGTCGCTCAGCATCCGGCGTTCCACCGCGCGGTCCAGCAGCTCGCGCAGCTCCTCCGCCCACTCATCGGGACCGCCCGGCGGCCGGTCGTCCACCACCATCCGGTATTCCCAGTAGCGGCTGACCGACAGCCGGCGGCTGGCCAGGTCGTAGACCATGCTGCAGCCGCCCGGCAGCTTGCGCAGCGCGGCGTGGGCGGTCAGCGGCGCCGGGATGAAGCCGTAGGCGAAGTATTTGACCAGCGCGGTGCGGTCCAGCCCGTCCGGCACCGACGGGTGGGACAGGACGGCGGTGGCCTCCGACGCGAAGACCAGCCCGTCCGGCGTCTCGGCATAGAACAGCGGCTTCTTGCCGAAGCGGTCGCGCCCGAACACCAGCCGGCCGCCGCGGCGGTCGTAGAGGCAGAAGGCGAACATGCCGTTCAGCCGCTCCAGCATGTCCAGGCCCCATTCCCGGTAGCCGTGCAGCAGCACCTCGGTGTCGGAATGGTCGGTGACGAACCGGTGGCCGGCCTGCTCCAGCGCGCGGCGCAGCTCCGGCGCGTTGTAGATCTCGCCGTTGTAGACGATGACCAGATCGCCGTCGGCCGTCGCCATCGGCTGGTGGCCGCCCTCGATGTCGATGATGGCGAGGCGGCGGAAGCCCAGATGGACGGCCAAGGCGCCGCTGGTGTCGATATGGACGCCGTCGTCGTCGGGGCCGCGGTGGCGGATGATGCTGGTCATGACGGCGAGGTCGCGCTCGCCGCCGGGTCCGGCGAAGCCGGCGAAACCGCACATGGGGCTGCTCTCCCGAGGGGACTGCCGAAGGTGGCGACGGGGGCTAGGGCGTGTCGTCAGTTATGGGATTCCCAGCGGTAGGAATGCGTGATTCATAGAGGGTCGGCTGACGGGAGGGCCGACGAATGCGACGCTATGCTTTGCGCGACGATCAGTGGGAGCGGGTCCAGGATTTTCTGCCGGGGCGGGTAGGCCATGTCGGGGGGACGGCGAAGGACAACCGCCTGTTCGTCGAGGCGGTGCTGTACCGTTACCGGGCTGGCATTCCCTGGCGCGACCTGCCCACCCGGTTCGGGGATTGGAAGAACACCCACCGCCGCTACCGCCGCTGGTGCGAGAGCGGGGTGTTCGAGCGCCTTTTCAAAGCCCTGGCCGAGGACAGCGACAACGAGTACATGATGCTCGACGCGACCATCGTCCGCGCCCACCAGCACAGCGCCGGGGCGCGAAAAAAGGGGGCGCCTGCCAAGCCATCGGCCGATCACGAGGGGGGCTGACGACGAAGATCCATGCCATCGTGGACGCCTTGGGCAACCCGGTGGCGATCTCCCTGACCCCCGGTCAGGCCTCTGACTTCAGCCAAGCCGCCCCTCTGCTCGACGCGGTCGAGCCGCAGGCCCTCATCGCCGACAAGGCCTATGATGGCGACGCCCTGATCGACGCATTGAAGGAGCGCGACATCGTCCCCGTCATCCCGTCCAAGGCTAATCGGCTGATCGCCCGCGATACCGATTTCGCCTTGTACCGCGAACGTAATCTCGTCGAGCGATTCTTCAACAAGCTGAAGGGCTTCCGAGCCATTGCAACTCGATACGACAAGCTTGCCAGCACTTTCTTGGCGGCTGTTTACCTCGTGTCGGCTGTCATCTGGCTCAACTGACGACACGCCCTAGGTGTAGCGTCTCGCCCGCCCCCGTGCCATGGGGAAATGGCTGTTGAAGCGGGCATGGTCATTTCTCTGATTGGAGGCCAGTGGCGGCTTGTTCCGGTTCGAGGCGGGGTATCGCAGCGAGACATCCATTTCACGGAATTGACTGTTTGCACGGGCGATGCAAAGATCAGGAAATGAGTGGCATATGATACGCCATTCTGAAAAGTCAGCATTGGCGGAAGTAATGAATATAGAAATTAGGGAAGTATACGAAGCGATTCATCGCGGTGACTTGCGCTTTGCGATGTGGGTGATGAGGCATTTGCCGCCTGATCTGGATTACTTATTCCGAGACAGTGACGATCCTGCCGCAAGGCTTTGCTACCTTCGAGCGAAAGCCACGACATCTCGTGCTCTTGAGATATATCGGCCTTGCCCGATTCTTGGGCCTGCAGGACCGACCTTGCGGCCACGGCAACGTGCAATGATTGAAACTATTCTGACGAGCCATTGGATGTCCTGGCAACGGGGGAACACGCCAGAACCAGTCTGCCGCAATGTGTTCAAGCGCTCAGAAGGAGAGGAGGAACTTAGAGGAGATGGAGTCAAGGTTGCTGTTATTTTTGGAAGGCATATACATTCCAATCCTTTGTACATAGAAAGTGATTTCTATATACACTTTAATAAATCATGTAAAGATTACGGTTGCGACGTTTATGCATATAATGCTGATGATATTACATATAGCTACGAAAGCAAAAACAATAAATGTATAAATAAAAATCTCGATGAATTGAGTGATTTTCTTGATAAAGTCAGGCCGGACATTGTGGTTTCGGATGGTAATTTTTCACCATCTAAGGATACGATAAATTCAAAATATTGGATAGAGAAGAAAGAATTGCTTGGCTTCAAGCTGGCAATTTGTGTTGGGGATAGTTACGACGATTCCTGCAATATACAGGAATGGCTGGATTGCTCTGATGTCGTCATTACAATGAATGAAACATCATTGCAAACATATGGTAAAATAAATGTCATGACTATACCATCTATTCCATTAAGCGAGAGTCTTCTGAAGGCATCAGATAGTAAAGATATACCGATTTCTTGTATTGGTTCTGCCAACAGAAATCGTGATGCTTGGCTTCGGCCCTTTCAGGCTCTGGGGTTGAAAATATTTGCATCCTTGCACGACAGGACCAAAGAAAATGCGCCAAATTCAGAGAAATATAGAGATATAATGGGGAGATCAAAAATTATATTTAATAATGGTGTTGTTTCTCCTCTTGTTCATATACAAACTGGTAGATTTTATGAGGCAATTATGTCTAAAGCAGTTATTTTGGAAGAGGTTGGATCTCCGGCATACAAATATTTTTCTGAGTATGTCCATTACATACCCGTAGCTAATATAGATCAGGCTATATCTTTTAGTCAGTTCCTTCTGGAGAACGAGGATTGGAGGTCTATGATCGCAAATTCTGCGAAGGATTATTGGGATAAACATTATGCAACTCCTTTGTTCTGGGAATCTCTCATGCGAAGGCTGAAGTGAAGACCAAAGAGCGCAATTTTCAATATTAATAATCATTAATGAGTGCAAAGTATATAAAATGAAAAATGATAAATCCATTGTTGCAAAACTAGAGGAAAGCCCCTGTCATAGTGGGAAGCCAATCCATTGGCTTCCCACTATGAATTCAGCGCGGTGACCATTGCCTGGATTACCCGTTCGACTTCGTCGTCCTTCAGGAACGGGTGCATCGGCAGGCTCAGCACGCGCCCGGCCAACCGCTCCGTGCGCGCCAGGCCGCTCGCTCCCAGGGGGATGCGGTTCCGATAGGCCGGCTGCAAGTGGACGGGAACCGGGTAATGGACCCCGGTTCCGATCCCGTGCCCGCGCAGCCGGTCCGCAACGGCGTCCCTGTCATCCAGTTCGACGACATACTGGTGGAAGACATGGGTCGCTCCCGGCCTGCGGACGGGCAGGGTGACGGGGAGACCGGCCAGCCCGCGATCATAGGTGGCAGCAATGGCCCGGCGCCGCTCGTTCCAACCGGGCAGATGGCGAAGACCGACCCGCAGGATCGCCGCCTGCAATTCGTCGAGTCGGCTGTTCCGTCCCACCATGTCGCTGATGTAGCGCTCCCGCCAGCCATACTGGCGCAGGCTGCGGGCGCGTTCGGCGATGGCGGCGTCGCGGGCGACCAGCGCGCCGCCGTCTCCGAGCGCCCCCAAATTCTTGGTCGGGTAGAAGCTGTAGGATGCGGCGGCGCCGAAGCTGCCGACGGGGCGGCTCCGCCACAGGGCGCCATGGGCCTGGGCCATATCCTCCACGACCGTCAGGCCGTGTCTGTCGGCAATCGCCATCACCGCATCCAGGTCGACCGGCTGGCCGTAAAGATGAACCGGCACGATGGCGCGGATTGGCGGCGTTCCAGGCGGCGGAGCGGCCAGAGCGGCTTCCAATGCGGCAGGATCCAACCCGTGCGCCTCGTCGACATCGACCAGGATGGGGGTGGCGCCGGCCATCTCGATGGCGGCGACGGTGGCCACCGCCGTGTGCGATACGGTCACCACCGCGGCTCCGGGACCGATGCCCACGGCTTCCAGGGCCAGGACCAGGGCATCCGTGCCGTTGGCGACGCCCACCGCATGCAGGCCGCCGGTTCCGGCTTCTCCGGCGAAAGCGGCGAACTCCGCTTCGAAGGCCGTGACTTCGCGGCCAAGGATGTACCAGCCGCTGTCGATCACCCGGCGGACGGCATCTTCGATCTCGTCGCGGTGGGCTTGGCACCAGGCGCCGGGATTGGTCTGTGCGATGGGAGCGTGCATGGTCCTGTCCGGCTCAGAGGTAATGGGCGAGGTGCTGGCGGTAATAATCGACGGTCCGGCGCAACCCTTCCTCCAGGCTGACCCGTGGCGACCAGCCGGTCGCCGTGCGGAACGCCGTGTCGTCCGCGTAATAGTCGCCGATATCGATGCGCTTCCTGTCCGATGGGAACTCTCGGGTGCTGAACGTTCCATCGGAATGGCGGGCCAGGATCTCGGCGGTTTCCCGCAGGCTGACGACCCGGTCGCCGCCGAGATTGAAGGCCTTTCCTTCCAGTTCGGGTGTCAGCATCGCCAGCATCATGGCGTCCACCGCATCATCGACATAGGTGTAGTCGCGAAGCTGGTCTCCTCCCCAGACCTCGAAAGGACGGCCTTCCACGACGGCGCGTACCCAGACGCCGAGAAAGGTCTGACGGGCGTCCTTGATCCGCATGCGCGGTCCATAGGTGTTGGTCAGGCGCAGCACGGCGGTCGGCAGCCCGTATACCTTGGAATAGAGGAGATGATAGGATTCTCCGGCGATCTTGTTGATGCCGTTGACGTCGACCGGGTCGAGCGGATGCTTCTCGTCGACCGGCAGATAGCGGGGGCGGCCGTAGATCTGGCGCGTGCTGGCGAAGACGATGCGGGCGCCCTGATTGTGCTGGCGGCAGATTTCCAGCAGGCTGAGCTGGGCAGTGCCGTTGATGGCCAGATCGGTGAATGGATCGGTCATCGAATCCATGTGCGAGGTCTGCCCGGCCAGATTGAAGATCATTTCCCGGTCGCGGGCCAACCATCGCAGGCTGTGCGGGTCGCGAATATCCGAGATGTTGATCTGCACCCTGCCGCCCGGGCCCCCGCATCCGTCCATGTTGAACGGGTTGCCGCCATAATCCGGCACAAGGCTGTCCACGACGACGACATCAGCCCCCAGCCCGGCCAGCCTTCTGGCGAGCGTCGAGCCGATGAAGCCCATTCCGCCCGTGATCAGGACCCGGCGGTCCCGCCAGCGGGCGGGATCGTCGAAGGCGGCGGACGGGCTGCAGGCCGGGGAAATGTCGTTCATCAGGGGAGTTCCCAGTTAGGAAGGAGCCTGCGTCAGATCGGCTTGCGCGCTTCGACGAACAGGCTGTCCGGCTTGCGCACCCGTCCGTTCGCCTCGACATCCAGACCATAGGCGGCGAAGCCTGCGATGCGCGAGTCCGACGCGGCCGTCACGGCGGCTTCGATGAAGCCGGTCTCCGTCAGCAGCCGGCGCAGCGAGAAGCGGTCGTACATCCATTGATGGACCTCGCCGGATTGCCGGAAGCGTCCGATCGCTTCGGCCGAGAGCGTTGTTGGATGCGACGGCTTCGCGGCCTGCGGTGCCGCGGCGGCTTCGGCCCGGATTTGGGCGATCATGCCCTTGGCCTCCCATCCGATCCTCTCGACGATGAAGTCTTCCGCGGGCAGGGGCACGCGGCGCAAGGCACGCAACATCTCGCCGCCGCTCTCGTTGCGGACCATCTGGTCTAGCAGTTCCAGCATCATCCAGTCGTAACGGTCCGCGGCTTCCTTGTCGCCGGAATCGGCCCGGTTCAGGAACTCCAGGTACAGGCGGCAGATCCGTTCCAGATCGGGAATGGCGATGCGCAGGATCCCGCCGGGCTTCAGCACCCGCAGGCAGTCCGCGAGGAAGGCCGGCACGGCGGATTTCGGCAGATGTTCCAGCACATGGGAATGGTAGACCGCGTCGAAGGTGCCTTCGGCGAAGGGCAACGGGTGGCGTGTCACATCGTGCGGCATCACCGCGCTGTCGCGCGGCGCGACATCCAGATTGACCCAGTCGCCATGGAAGTGGCTGCCGCAGCCGATGTTGAGCAGGGCAGGGCGCAAGGGAACGACCGGTTCCACCACTTCGCACAGGAAGCTGCGGGTCGGGGTGCTTTCCCCCAGAACGGCGGACAGATCGTAGGGGATGCTGCCCCAGACGCGCCGCACGGCCAAGCCGTTGCGGGCGAACAGGACGCGCAGTTCGCCCTCGTTGAGGATGACCTCGACGGTCGGCTGGCCATAGGCCAGCTTCGTCAGGTAGGTGGTCGGGCGGTTGTGCAGCACCGGCACCGTGTGGAAGATCACGAAGCGCTTGGCCGCGCGCCGGCTTTCGGCAATGGCCGCCTCGTAATCGACGATGTGCATCAGCGCGACGCCGTTGAACACGATGTCGACGCCGGCGTCGGCCACCGGCAGCCGGGTGGCGTCGGCGATTTCGAAAGGCGTTCCGGGGCGCTGCCGCCGGGCCAGGCCGATGAGGGTGGCGGAGCGGTCGATGCCGGCATAGCGGACGCGGCCGCCCAGCAGGTGATCGAACACCTCCTTGTAGTAGCCGCTGGCGCAGCCGACCTCCAGCAGCGTCGGCGCCTCCAGGCCGCAGGCGGCCACCGCCGTCGCGGCGACTGCCAGGTCGATGCGCGCCTGCCCCTGCCGCATCCCGGTCAGCAGGTCGCGATAGGCAGCCTCCTGGCGCTCCGCGACATCGTCCTGTTCCCAGGCGCTGCCGGACCAGTCGCTGCCGCTCAGCCGGAGCGCGGTCTGCCGGTCGATCACCGCATAGCCGGCTGACGAGGCGCCGGCCGCCGCCGCGGAAGCGGCGGCACCGGCGGAACCCGCCACGTCGTCCATCTTTGTGTTGCGGGTCTGGCCGAAACGCGGATCGCCGGGAATGGCCAGCCGGTACAGCGGCGCCAGCTTGCCGAAGGCGGCCTCGATCGATGCCAGATAAGGCTTGTAGAGCTCGTCCACCAGGAACGGCATGTTGGCGCGCACCTGATAATCGCGCAGGCGCAGATCGTAGGTGCCGGCGCCTATATGCTTGATGCCGTGGAAATGGACGAAGACCAGCGGCTCGTCGTCCACCATGACGGTTCCGTCGTCCCGACGGTGAAGGCGGTGGTTGTCGACGTTCCACAGCGCAAGATTGATCCCCTTGCCGTCCAGGATGCGCAGATTGGGATATCGATCCGGCCAGCGGTCCAGATATTTCTGATCGGCGAAGCGGTCGTCCTCCAGCCTGTCATGGCACCAGGCAAGGCAGTCGCTCCGGTAATCCTCCAGGCAGCGGCGGCCTTCCCGGTCGTTGCGCCAGGAAACCCAGGCGACGTTGAAGCGACCGTAAACCAGGCGGTCGGCGCAGGCCGGCGAAAAACGATGCGGGGTGATGGCCACCGATCCGTCGCCGATCGCCGTGAACACCTCTTCCGGCGAGCGGTAGAAATACAGGTCGGAATCCAGGTAGGTGATATGACCGATGTCCGGATTCAGGGCCAGGATCATGCGGGGCAGGCACGGGGTGCAGGTGAAATAATATTCGACCTTGGTCCGGTCGGCGCGGCAGGCGGCCAGATCGGGATCGAAATCCTCCAACTCGCTCAAACGGATCGCGGTTGCCGCCGGTTGCTGTTCCGTCACGATCCGATGGGCGGTGTCGTCCAGGCAAAGGACATGGAAACGGGCGTCCGGCAGGAAGCGCCGGATCGACTCCATCATGACCAGCCCGCGGGCCGCATAATTCCCGTCGAAATAGGTGCAGAAATGGCGGATCGGTCGGCCTGCCCCGGCCGGCGTCTCTTCAACGGTTGCGGAAACCCGTTCCGGCATCCTCTTTCCCCTGTCTGCGTTTCCTGCCGCGGCAGCCAGATGACGCCGGACGATGGTGTCGAAATCATGAATGCGCCGGGCCATGGAATGGTCGCGCAGGCAACGTTCCCGGCCTCGGCGGGCGATGGCGCGCCGCTCTTCGGGATTTGCCAGGTAATGATGTATTTTTTCCAGAAGCTCCCCTTCGCTTCTGAACGTCTCGATTTCCCGGCCGATCTCGAAATACCGGGAAAGATTGTCGTGATGTTCGGTCAGAAGGAAGGCGCCGCTGCCCGTCGTCTCGAACAGCCGCATGTTGGCCGTCTCATTGCCGGCAACATCGAAGACGGTGCCGTCGGGTGCCACGGCGTTCATGTCGCTGCGGCTGTCGAAGACGATGCGGCCGCTGCGCAGCACCCGGTGCATGGGCAGTCCGAAAACCGGAGGCCGTGCCCAGCGTGCAAGAGCCGGCGGCAAGGCTTCCGGTGGCGTGGTGAGGTGGAAGGCACAGTCGAACGCGCCGGACAGCGCCTTTTCCCCCAGCAGGGTCAGCAGCCTGTTGCGGCGAGCATGCTGATGCGGGGTATAGGAGCCGGCGAACAGCAGATCGTGCCGCTCTTCCGATGGCCCGATTGCATCGCCGATCCAGGCCGGGAAGCCCGGCATGAAATGTTCCGCGGCCTTGGCGCCAAGCCGCAATGCCATGTCCCGCATCGCCGACAATCCGGACAGCAGCACATCGAATTCGGACCAATCGGTTCCCGTCGGCACCGGAGCGGCCTGCCAGCCGACCACCAGGGGCGGGCGCCGGGTCAAGCTGCGGACGAAACGGGAATCGAAGCTGGTGCAGTCGCTGAAATACAGGATATCGGGCGCGAGAAGATCGATCTGCCGACGCAGAATATCCTGAATGACATTCCCATGACCTGGGATGGTCATCCCATGCTCGCGCAGCCACGCTCCTTGCGTTGAGCCGTTATTGGCGACGATAAAATGGGAATCGTAGCCGATCCCCTCCAAGTACGGGGCGATGTTGTGAAGAGCACTGAAGCCGTCCCGAAGCAATGCGTCGGTCTGTTCACGGAAACCGGCGGCCTTCAACTCGGGGTGTTCGGTATAAAAGCTCTCCAGATAGGGAGCATAAAAGGTTTCAACCTGGACGATCCGCAAATTCTTGCGCTGTGTGCTCATGGAAGATGCCATCTTTCGAGCCATGACGGAGGTCGTCAGGTGAAACCATGTTCGGCCCCTCGGCCGCTCGCCGCCGACCATAGCGATTGCCAGAAAGGGCGGCAACGGTAACGGCGTCTTCCCGCCTGTCCCGGCGATGGGTGTCCTTACCCTTCGCACCTTCCATTGGAGAAGGGTCAAGGTGCTTTGATTGGAGCAATCGACTCTATAAGATAAGTGTTTCTCAGGGTAGTGACTGTACGGGTGCGGATCGTGGAGATGGGCATAGGGTGCCGAAGCGGCGGCTTTCAAGCGAGTGAAAAGAGGCACCTTCCGGTTGTGAATTCATGAAGACGCTGACGATCTACCCAATTAACGGCTTGGCAAATCGGCTGATGGCGCTGATTTCTGCTGTCCGTGTCGCAACATTGACAGGCTATCGGCTGCAGGTGATCTGGGAAAAAGACCAGAGCTGCCGGGCCATGCTATCCGATCTCTTTGAGGCGGATTTCGATGTCATCAGCTTGGAGGAGTTCTGGAAACAGAATCAAGCCAAGAAACTGACGATTGTCGATGCAAACGATGCAAGAGAGAAGATTCCTGAATTCATCGATCGGAATGATCTGGAAATTTTCCGATATGATGGTCTGTTGATACTTCCCCATGCTTTATTCATCAGGGAAAGCATTCTCTTGGTGTCGCATCATTTCTTCTTCACGGAAGATGACAGCAATACATTTAATAGTGATCGCAAGCGAATGGCTGGCCTTCTGTCGGGAGAATTCTCAAATTTCCGGCCGCTGCCAATTTTGCGGGAACTTGCCGATGCCTATAGTGAACCTCTTAGGCGTGGGATCGGGTTGCATATTCGCCGCACATACCCGCACGCCTTGACCGAGGAAGGTCTCGAAAGGGAGCTGACTCAATGGAGTTTTCCTTCGGTGGATTACTACATGAATTTGTTGCCGGTGATTCGGGATCGCACAGGACTTGACGGTAAAATCTATTTGTCCACGAATTGCAAAGTTACAAAATCAGAAGTGGTTACAAGACTTGGTGAGGCCAATGTTCTGACATATCAGGCGCGTGCTCTCGATGTGTCCTATTCGGTTGCGGGCATCCAGGATGCTGTCGTCGATATGATATCGCTGTCGAAGGCGCCTTTGATAATTCGTTTTAATGAGTCCACATTCTCATTCTTCAGCGCTATGCTCGGAGGGTGCCATCAGGCAATTGTTTATCGAGACGGGCAGACTTTGCTGAAAGGGCCTCTTGAATATTGATGCCGTTCACTGCCGTTATTGACGGAAATGTCTGGCATAGACGTCTTTGCGGACGCAAACGATGTTTTGGAATGCGAATATTTCGCAAAAATTCGGATCATAATTCAGAATACCAATCACATTGTTGGGAAGCAGGCGCATGAAGCGATAATCGGGCAGAAAGTCCCAGAAATCCTTGAAAAAGGTTCTTGAGATGACATGAGTTTCGTTGAATTCGAACTGGATGGCGTCGATGCGACCGTCTGCGATGGCTTTGGCTGCACCACGCAGAACGGACAATTCATGCCCTTCAGTGTCGATCTTCAGGAAATCGATATGTTCCACTCCCAATTCAGGCAGAAGATCGTCCAGTCGACGAATGGGAACATCGATTGCCTTCGAAGTGCCCTTGTGGATCTGGTCGATGATGTCTTTGTACAGGGTGGCGTGAGAGGTGCCGTCCTGATCGGCGTAGTCGTAAAAACGTGTCGTCCCGTTTTCATCGCCCAGAGCGGTCCGTACCAGTGTGGCGCCGGTTCCGGCCAGATTGGCTCTCAGGCGCTCGAAAGAAGCCGGGTGAGGTTCAAAGGCGAACAGGCGGGCGGAAGGGCTGATGGCCCGTACGGTGGATGAATAGCTGCCGGTACAGGCTCCCACATCAAATACTATGGGACTTTTCCGAATTGGCAAATACCGCTCAAGAAAATATTTCTCGCCGGTCTGCTCCATGCTGCCAGAATTGAGGATACCAACCTGATGCAAGGCTTTATAGAATGCATTGATGTCAGACATGTAGGGGGATTGCCTTTTCTCAGGAAGATCGTCCAGGCTTGATCGACGGCTGAGACAATATCACTCTGCGCCTGCGGATGGTAGAGGCATGCGGGTCCGTGGTATCATGGAAGAATCTTGCGAACAGACCAAAGAGAGCTATGGAAAATTTCTGAACGAGCCAGCCTCTTATTGCAGCAATGATTTCATCAAACATATTGTAAAAATTGGAGAAATAAAGATGTGATCGGCGTGCAAGATGGTGAATAATTAAAAGTGAAAACCCCTGTGATTCAGCCATCAGCCAATGCATTATCTGGAGAAAATCGAGAAATTAATGATTTCTGCGATTAACTTATTTGAATAATTTAGGACGCTTGCAATGACGCCAGTCACTATAATAATTCCTACCATGAATCGTCCTGATTATATACAAAGGGCTCTTTCATATTACAAAGACTCCGGTTTTGACGGATGTATAATTATTGGTGATTCCAGTAAAGACGAGTTTGCAGAACGCATTCGCGGATTGGTTAAATATTTTGAAAATGGGAATTTCCGCCTTCGGATTTTCCATTATTCTCACACTGTTCCTTTGACCGGAGTCTGGCGAGCATTGATCGCTGCAGTCGACACAAAATACATCACCTATGCCGGAGATGACGATTTACAAATTCCCAGTGGCATGCATGCCGCTGTCGCGTTTCTTGAAGAAAACCCCACCTATGTTGCCGCTAGATGTGCGATGGTGGAAGTATCAATTGGACAGGAAGCGCCTTTTGGCGAGATCATCGAAGTATCTCAAAAGTATTTACCAGATTATGACATCGACGGCGCAGTACATAGATTCTCGACGTATGCACAGATGGCAATCAGTGTTCAATATGGTATCTATCGCACGGAAGCATGGCGAATCTCCTATGGGATCGTCCCAGAGCCTTATCTTCCCTATTTTGGAGAAGAATTCATTCCCTGTTCGATCAGCGTTGTCTTGGGGAAGATAAAGTCCCTGCCACAACTCGGCGCCGTTCAGCAAAGTGATGGAGCAGGAGGGGTATGGAAGCACCGGACCATCTTCGACCTGATCCGTGCGCCAGAATGGCCGGTCCTGTCACGGCTATTCCAGGCAAAGCAGGCTGAACTGCTCACCAGGATCGACCGCATTGTTCCTGCCGATGCAGAACGTCTGGTCGAACAGATTCTATGGTGGCATGTGAACATGCTGATGGAACACCATTACAAGCTCAAATACGGGCAACCTCCTGTTATTCCAAGGGAAAGCGATTCTGCTTTTCTCATCAGCCTGGAGCGTTCATCGGAATTCACCCTCGTTCGGGATGTATTCCGGCGTAAACGGAATGTTCCCTGCTGAGCTTGGCCTGGCAAGTGCTTGAGGAAAAGCCGGCTCCTCCTCATCCCCGCGCCCGCACCCAAGCCTGGTAGAGCCCGCCGAAGATCATCGGATGCTCCGCCTCCAGCCGGTCCCAGCGGGCGAGCGAGGTCATCGCCGGGTCTTCGGGGAAGCGCTTGCGGTAGAGCGCCGCCACCGCCGGATCGGCCAGCCGGAAGCCCAGGAACTCCAGCCCCAGCGTTTCCAGCGCGCCGGCCAGCCAGGGCAGGGTGACGTGCAGTTCGTGGACATGCATCAGCAGGTCGCGGCAGGCGCTGGTGCCGTAGAAGTCCGGGGACCGGACGACGGCGCGTGCCGGATGGTCGGCCGGCAGCCCCAGGATATCGTGGCGGACACGGCGGATGCCGTCCAGGGTCGGCGGGTGGCCGCGTTCGGCGATGAACTGGCGGGCGGCCAGGATCGGCCGGCGGGCGGCGGCGCTGTAGAACCCTACCTCCATCACGCCATGCGGACGCAGCAGCCCGCGCAGAACGCGCAGACCCGCCATCGGATCCTCCATGTGGTGCAGCACGCCGACGCTGTGGACCACATCGAAGCGGCGGCCCAGCGTTCCCAGCTCCAAGAGGTCGGCCTGGGCGAACTCGATGCCGCTCAGCCCCAGCCGCCTGCTCTGCCGCGTGGCGTAGGCGAGGCTGCGGCGGCTGAGGTCGATCGCCAGAACCTTGGCGTTCTTCAGGGTGGAGGCCGCCCACACCGCCTCGCGCCCGGTGCCGCAGCCGGCGACCAGAACCTCCGGCGCCTCCCAGCCCGGCGCGTCCCAGGCGGGGGAGGCGGGCAGGGCGGCATGGGGGAACAGGGCGTGCAGGAAACGGGGCAGCGTCACCGGCTCCGGCAGCAGGCCGGTGCTCATCCAGCGCGGATAGGGGTTCTCCTCGTACTGGGCGCGCACGCCGACCGACACCGGGTGGCTGATCTGGGTCAGCACCGGCAGCTCCGCCTGGATCGCCGCTTCGGCCAGCGGTTCAGCGACCTGCCGGTTCAGCAGCCGGGCGATTTCCTCGGGCCAGGACAGGGCCTGCAGGGCGCCCGCCCGTTCCCAGCGGTAGAGCGGACGGTAGGCGCCGAGCAGGGCGACCAGCACCGCCGGCGGCTGCTCGCCGCTCGTCAGCGCCGACTCGGCCGCGCGGATCAGCACTGCCAGAACCTGGAACTCGCCGTCGGTCTCGGCGAAGACATATTCGTTGAGGAAGCACTGCTCGGCGATGGCCGCGCACAGGGCGCGCCAGGCCGGCCGGTCGGGCAGGCCGGGGCCGGTCAGCGCCAGCAGCAGAACCCGGCGCAACCGGGTCAACGCCCGCTCCAGGGCAGGATCGCAGACCGGCGCGGCGCGCAGATGGGCCAGCAGCAGCGCATCCTCCGCCAGCCCGGCGAGCGAGCCGTCGGCCAGCAGGGTGCGGCTGGCGTCGTCCAGGGCAGGGCTGGCGTCCTCCGGCAGGGCGGCGAGACGGGCGAGGATGGACGAGCCCATCAGCACGCCGGCGATGGCGCGCGCCAGTCCGCTCGCCTCCACCTCCGGCCGGCCGAGTGCCGCCAGCAGGTCGGCGCGCAGGCCCCCATCCGATCCCCCGGCCGGTCCCGGCAGGGTGGCGTCGCGCAGCGCCTCGGCGAAGGCGATCCAATTGCGCGGCATGTCGGGGGCGAGGCGGATCGCCTTGCGCACATAGGGCAGCGCCTGGTCGCGCCAGCCGCCTTGCAGGAACAAGGCTGCGATGCCGAAGCACAGCTCCGCATCCTCCGGCGCGGTGCGGGCGATGCCGAAGGCTTCCGCCTCGGCCTCGGCGGTGCGGCCGGCGGCGACCAGCAGCGACAGCAGGGCGCGGCGCAGCGGCAGGGGAAGCGGCTGGTTGGCCGGCCGTCCGGCCGTGGCGCGGCGCAACTCCTCGATGGCGGCGTCCGGGTTGCCGGTTTCCTGATGCAGGCGGGCGAGGTTGTTGTGGACCTCCGGCAGGTCGGGAGAGAGGCGCAGCGCCTCGCGGTAGGCCTCCAGCGCGCCGGCGGCGTCGCCGCTGCTCTGCAGGGCGGCGCCCAGATTGGCCAGCAGCGGCGTGCGGCCGGGGTCGTCCGGGTTGGCGATGCGGGCCAGCCCGTCGCGGCAGACGGTTGCCGCCTCCTGCCAATGGCCGGCAATGCGCAGGCTGTCGGCCAGCCGCAGCCGGGCGTCGGAATGGCCGGGATCGACCGCCAGCACCCGGTGGAAGGCGGCGATCGCCGATTCCGGCTGGCCGGCGCGGTGGTGCAGGGTGCCGATCAGGTGCAGGGTTCCCGCCAGCCGCGGACGCAGCGCCACCGCCTGTTCGGCCTGCTCCAGCGCCTCCTCGTCGCGGCCCAGCCGGGCCAGCAGCGAGGCATGGTTGCCCAGGATCTCCGGCAGGACCGGCCGGTGGGACAATGCCCGGCGGAACAGCGCCTCGGCCTCCTCGGCCCGTCCCTCCAGCATGCGGACCAGCGCCAGGGTGCCCAGCGTCTCGGCCTGTGCCTGACGCAGCGATTGCGCCGGCTGCGCGACGGCGTCGGCGAGGCGCAACGCCGTGTCGCAGGCTGCCGCCGCTTCGGCCAGCTGGCCGCGCCGCAGGCGGGCGAGCGCCTGGGCGCGGTGGGCCTGAACCGCAGCCTGGATCGCGGCCGCATCGCCCGCCGTATCGTTTCCAGCCCGTCGCAGCGCTTCCGCAGCCGCGGCATAGCCGTCGTCGGGACGGCCGGCGGCGATGAATGCCAGGGCCAGCACGCTCCAACCGTCGGCCCGGTCCGGCTGGGACCGAACCGCCGCTTCCGCCCAGGCCACGCTGTCGGCCGGACGGGCCAGGATGCGGGCGGCATCGGCCAGCGACAGCAGTCCGGCACCATCCCGCGGCGGGTTACCGCACAGGTCGCGGTAGGGGCCCTCCGCCTCCTCCAGCCGGCCGGCCCGGCACAGCTCCAGGACCTGACGTGCCAGGGCCTGCTGCTCCGGGGTGCTCTGTCCGGGCGGAAGGCTGGTGGTCCCGGTTGCGGTGTCGGCGGCGGTCATGGAGCGGAACCCTTCGGTTGGAGGGGATGAGGGCTGTCGGGCCTCAATAGGCCTGGTAGGATTTTTCCTCGACCAGCTCGGAACCGAGCAGCCGGTTCAGGTCGCGCTTCAGCGCCGCGCGGCGGTCGTTGGTGTGGTAGACCTGCCGGGCCAGTTCGACGAAGCGCGGGCCGAAATCCTTGGCGCGCTCGCAATCGCGGATCTCGTCCTCGACCTCCCATAGGGTGGTGTTGACGGCGCGCAGTTCGTCGATCAGCGCCGCGACCTCCGGACGCGCGGTGTCGGCCTGCGCCGCCACGGCGACCAGGGCCTCGCGCTCGCGCCGGATATTGGCCAGCTTGTCGGCGTCGGCGATGCGCTCGCTCTTGATGTCGAGGATGGTGATCTTGTCGAGCAGTTCGCCCCAGGAGACGGGCGCCAGGATCGGCATGTCGGAAGGTCCGGTTCGGGGGTGGGGGAAAGAAGCGGCGCGTTCGCGCAAGGCATGCTCCATCCGGTCGAGGGTCTCGGCCCAGGAAGCGGGCCGGATCTGCCGGAACAGGCGCATGGTCGGGTACCAGGGGCTGTCGTCGCGGTCGAGCATCCAGCGCCAGTCGGGGGCGAAGGGCACCAGCACCCAGACCGGGACGCCGAGCGCGCCGGCGAGATGGGCGACGGAGGTGTCGACGCAGACGACGAGGTCCAGCCCGGCCATGATGGCGGCGGTGTCGGCGAAGTTCGCGATGCCGGGCGACAGATTCAGCAGCGGGAAGCCGCCGGGCGGGTTGGCCGCCTGTCCCTCTGTCGGCCCCTTCTGGATGGAGACCAGGCTGACGCCGGGGATGGCGGCCAGCCGGGCGAAGGGAGCCAGCCCGATGGAGCGGTTCTTGTCGTTGCCGTGGGTCGGCGATCCCGCCCAGACGATGCCGACCTTGAGTCCCGCCAGTCCCTTCAGCCGCTCGCCCCAGCGCGCCGCCAGATCGGGTTCCGCCGTCAGGTAGGGCACCCGATGCGGGATGGTGTCCATCTGTGTCCCGAACACCTCGCCCAGGCTCAGCATCGGCAGATGCAGGTCGAAGGCGTCGGTGGGGAGCTGGCCGCTGACGAAGCGCTCCACGCCGGGCAGCCGGGCCATCACCCGCTCCAGCGGTGCCGGCAGACCCAGGATCACCCGGCCGCCGCGTGCCGCCACCAGCGGGACATAGCGGCAGAACTGCAGGGCGTCGCCCAGCCCCTGCTCGCCATGCAGCAGGATGCGGCGGCCGTCCAGCGGCTCGCCGGTCCAGCGCGGCTTGGGCATGGCGGCATGGGTGGGGGCGTCCTTGCAGCGCAGCCGCCACTCATACTCGCGCCACCCCTCCTCGAAGCGGCCGGCGACCAGCAGGGCCATGCCCAGGTTGCGGCGGGCGTCCGGGCCGGCCGGGTCGATGGCGATGGCGCGGCGGAAGCCGGCGATCGCCTCGTCCACCCGGTTCTGGTTCAGCCGGGCATTGCCATGATTGGCATGGCCGCCGGCGAAGCCGGGATCGACGGCGACGGCACGGGCATGGGCGCGCGCCGCCTCCTCCAGATGTCCTTGCTCCTGCAGGGCGAGGCCGAGGCTGGTGTGGCCGGCGGCGAAATACGGGTCCAGCGTCACGGCGTGGCGGTGACAGGCCATCGCCTCGCCCTGCCGGTCCAGTCCGCGCAGCGCGATGCCCATATTGTTGCAGGCGGCGATGTGGGTGGGGTCGACGGCAAGCCCGCGGCGGTAGGCGGCGACGGCGCCGTTCAGATCTTCGCGTTCCTGAAGGACGTTGGCCAGCCCATTGTGGCCTTCCGCCGCCATCGGGTCGGTGCGGACCGCAAGGCGGTAGGCGTGTTCGGCCTCGGCGGAGCGGCCCTGCGCGCGGTACAGCCCGCCCAGGTTCTCATAGGCGGCGGTCAGATCCGGCCGCAGGGCGATGGCGCTGCGGTAAGCCGCGGAGGCTGCCCCATGTCCGTGGTCGCGCAGGATGTTGCCGAGGTTGAGGCGCGGCTCGGCCATGTCGGGGGAAATGCGCAGCGAACGGGCCAGCAGGCGCAGCGCGGCATGCAACTGCCCGGTGCGCCGGGCGACGAGCCCCAGCAGATGCAGGGCGTCCGTCTGGTCGGGCGTGATCTCGAGAATGCGGCGGTACACCCTCGCGGCAACGGCAAGCCGGCCGCTCTGGTGATGCTGCACGGCGGCTGTGAGCGCTTCCTGAATGGTTACCATGCTGGATCGATCGTCCCTGCCCTCGTTCCCGCCCCCTGGGCGTGCAGCCGCCGCAACGGAATAGCGGGTGTTGGCGAATTCTCCAAGCCCATC
This sequence comes from Azospirillum lipoferum 4B, assembly GCF_000283655.1. Taxonomy (NCBI): domain Bacteria; kingdom Pseudomonadati; phylum Pseudomonadota; class Alphaproteobacteria; order Rhodospirillales; family Azospirillaceae; genus Azospirillum; species Azospirillum lipoferum. The sequence goes on from NC_016588.1 coordinate 283,994, forward strand.
CTCGTCGCAGTGATGAACGAAAGACAGTCGGCATTATAAGTCTGTAGCAAAAGCGCCCCGAAATGGCCAAGCCGGAGCTTGAGGCCAAGTCATCCGGATGTTCGCCACTGTACAGTCGATTCGAGGACGGGTGCTCTTCCCTTCCCGGAAGAGGGTACAGACGCTCGGCCGAATGGTGAGGGGGCCAACTTCCAATCCGCCTGTTGCGGATCGGCCATACCGGCCATTTTGCAAGCTATCCCAAAGGTTTGTTGGGGGTAGTCACCAAGTTCGATCACCCGTTCTTGTGACCACTGATGAGAGGGGGCACTTCGTCCTACCCACTTTGGCAGAAACGCGTTGCTTTAGGTCGGTTCCTTCGGATAACAAGGTCACGGTGTGCTAGCTCGTGCGAGGGCTGAGTCTGCCTGCCCTCAGCCAGGCACGAGCTAGCCATCAAAAGAATGGTTCATCCGCCGGCGAACCAAACCTGAAGGGGATCAGTATGGCTGGAAGCACGACCCTAACAACGGGTGAAACTCTAACCCTATCAACATTCGACACAATCATCGGCAGCAATGGCACTGAATTCGTCTCTCTCGCAACGGGCGGTCAGACGATCGCGATTTCGTTGCTGGAGACCCTGATCGGCTCGACCGATAGCGATTTTGTCACTTTGACTGCCGGTTCCACCCTTCAGGTTTCGTTGCTGGAAACCCTGGTGGGCAGCTCGACGTCCGATGTCGTGTCCGTGGGCACGTCGGGTTCCACGATGCTGGTGAGCCTGCTTGAGACGATCACCGGCGGTGTCGGCACCGACGTCATCACGGTCGGCACGGCCGGCGCCACGATGCTGGTGAGCCTGCTTGAGACGATCGCCGGCGGCGTCGGTACCGATGTCATCACGCTGGGCACCTCGGGCAACACGCTGACCGTCTCCGGCCTGGAGACGCTGACGGGTGCCGCGGGCACCGATGTCGTCACGCTGGGCACCTCGGGCAACACGCTGACCGTCTCCGGCCTGGAGACGCTGACGGGTGCCGCGGGCACCGATGTCGTCACGCTGGGCACCTCGGGCAACACGCTGACCGTCTCCGGTCTGGAGACGCTGACGGGTGCCGCGGGCACCGATGTCGTCACGCTGGGCACCTCGGGCAACACGCTGACCGTCACCGGCGTCGAGACGCTGACGGGTGCGGCCGGCACCGATGTCATCACGCTGGGCACCTCGGGCAACACGCTGACCGTCGGCGTGATCGAGACGCTGACCGCCGGCGCCGGCACCGACGTCATCATGCTCGGCACCACCGGCAGCACGCTGCTGGTCAACGCTGTCGAGACGCTGACGGGTGCCGCGGGCACCGACGTCGTCACGCTGGGCACCTCGGGCAACACCATCCTGGTTTCCGGCCTGGAGACGCTGACCGGCAACGTCGGCACCGACGTCGTCACGCTGGGCACCTCGGGCAACACGCTGACCGTCTCCGGCCTGGAGACGCTGACGGGTGCCGCGGGCACCGATGTCGTCACGCTGGGCACCTCGGGCAACACGCTGACCGTCACCGGCGTCGAGACGCTGACGGGTGCGGCCGGCACCGATGTCATCACGCTGGGCACCTCGGGCAACACGCTGACCGTCGGCGTGATCGAGACGCTGACCGCTGGCGCCGGCACCGATGTCATCACGCTCGGCACCACCGGCAGCACCCTGACGATCAACGCCGTCGAGACGCTGACGGGTGCGGCCGGCACCGACGTCGTCACGCTGGGCACCTCGGGCAACACCATCCTGGTTTCCGGCGTCGAGACGCTGACGGGTGCCGTCGGCACCGACGTCGTCACGCTGGGCACCTCGGGCAATACCCTGCTGGTTTCCGGCGTTGAGACGCTGACGGGTGCCGCGGGCACCGACGTCGTCACGCTGGGCACCTCGGGCAGCACGCTGACCGTCTCCGGCCTCGAGACCCTGACGGGTGCGGCCGGCACCGACGTCATCATCCTGGGTTCCGCTTCCAACACGCTGACCGTCGGCGCGATCGAGACGCTGACCGCCGGTGCCGGTACCGACGTCATCACGCTCGGCACCACCGGCAGCACCCTGACGATCAACGCTGTCGAAACGCTGCTCGGCGGTGTCGGCACCGACGTCGTCATTCTCGGCGCGACCTCCAACACGGTGACCGTCCAGGCGATCGAGACGCTGACCGCCGGCGCCGGCACCGATGTCATCACGCTCGGCACCACCGGCAGCACGCTGCTGGTCAACGCTGTCGAGACGCTGACCGGCAACGTCGGCACCGATGTCGTCACCCTCGGCGCCGGTGGCAACACCATCCTGGCCTCGGGCCTCGAGACCCTGACCGGCGGCGCGGGCTCCGATCTGGTTCTCCTCGGCTCGGCCGGCAACACGCTGACCCTGTCGGCGGTTGAGACCCTGGTCGGCGGCGTGGGCACCGACGTCGTCACGCTCGGCACCACCGGCAACACCCTGCTGGTCCGTGGCGTCGAGACGCTGACGGGCGCTGCCGGCACCGACGCCATCACGCTGGGCGATACCGGCAACACGCTGACTGTCGGCTCCATCGAGACGCTGACCGGCGGCGCGGGCACCGACGTCGTCACCATCTCCACCACCGGCGCCACCCTGCTGGTCTCGGGTCTGGAGACGCTGACCGGTGCTGTGGGCACCGACGTCGTGACCCTGGGCTCCTCGGGCAACACCATCCTGGCCTCTGGCCTCGAGACCCTGACCGGCGGCGCGGGCTCCGATCTGGTTCTCCTCGGCTCGGCCGGCAACACGCTGACCCTGTCGGCGGTTGAGACCCTGGTCGGCGGCGTGGGCACCGACGTCGTCACCATCGGCACCACCGGCACCACCCTGCTGGTCCGCGATGTCGAGACGATCATCGGCGCTGCCGGCACCGACGCCATCACGCTGGGCAACACCGGCAACACGCTGACCGTCGGTGGCATCGAGACGCTGACCGGTGGTACGGCGCTCGACGTCGTCACGCTCAGCACCACCGGCAGCACGCTGCTGGTCAGCGCGGTCGAGACGCTGACGGGCGCAGCCGGCACCGACGTCGTCACCCTGGGCGCCTCGGGCAACACCATCCAGGTGGCCGGCCTCGAGACCCTGACCGGCGGCACCGGTTCCGATCTGGTCTTCTTCGGCACGGCCGGCAACACGCTGCTGGTTTCGGGCGCCGAGATCCTGATCGGCGGTACCGGTACCGACGTCGTCACTCTCGGCACTGCGGGCAACACGGTCCTTCTGCGTGGCCTCGAGACGCTGACGGGCGCCGCCGGCACCGATGCCATCACGCTGGGCGACACCGGCAACACCCTGCTGGTTTCGGGTCTGGAGACCCTGACCGGCGCGGACGGCACCGACGTCGTCACCCTGGGCGCTTCGGGCAACACCGTGCTGGTTTCCTCGCTGGAGACGATCGCCGGCGGTGCGGGCACCGACGTCATCTCTCTCGGCACCTCGGGCAGCACCCTGCTGGTCTCGGGTCTGGAAACCCTGACGGGCAACGTCGGCACCGACGTCGTCACCCTGGGCTCGGCCGGCAATACGCTGCTGGCTTCGTCGCTGGAGACGATTACCGGTGGCACGGGCTCCGATCTGGTCTTCCTCGGCTCCTCGGGCAACACGCTGCTGGCGTCGGGGCTTGAGTTCCTGATCGGCGGTTCGGGCACCGACTCCGTCACGCTGGGTTCCGCCGGCAACACCGTCGTCGTCCGTGGTCTGGAGACCCTGGCCGGCGCCGCTGGCACCGACGTGATCACCATCGGCGACACCGGCACCACCATGCTGGTTTCCTCGCTGGAGACGATTGCGGGCGGTGCGGGCAGCGATGCCATCTCTCTCGGCACCTCGGGCAGCACGCTGCTGGTCTCGGGTCTGGAGACGCTGACGGGCAACGTCGGCACCGACGTCGTCACCATCGGCTCGGCCGGCGGCACGCTGCTGGTTTCGGGTATTGAGACGCTGGTCGGCGGCACGGGCTCCGAGCTGGTCTTCCTCGGCACGGCCGGCAGCACGATCTCGGTGTCGGGCATCGACATCCTGATCGGCGGCGTCGGCACCGACGCGGTGACCTTCGGCTCGGCCGGCAACACGCTGCTGCTGCGCGGCATCGAGACGCTGACCGGCGGCGTGGGCACCGACATCCTGACGCTGGGCGACACGGGCAACACCGCCTCGGTCTCGCTGTTCGAGACGGTCATCGGCGGCACCGCCACCGACGCCATCACGCTGGGCACCGTCGGCAGCACGCTGTTCGTCTCCCTCGTCGAGACCCTGACGGGCGCTGAGGGTACTGACGTCATCACCATCGGTTCGGTCCTCGGCAACACCATCCTGGTGTCGGGTATCGAGACCCTGACCGGTCAGGTCGGCACCGACGTTGTCCGTCTGGGCACCGCCGGCAACACCATGACCGTCTCGCTGCTCGAGACGATCACCGGTGGTGTGGGCACCGATGCCATCACCCTGGGCTCGGTCGGCGGCACGCTGCTGGCTTCGTCGCTGGAGACGATCACCGGCGGCACGGGTTCCGATCTGGTCTTCCTCGGCTCCTCGGGCAACACCCTGCTGGCGTCCGGGCTTGAGTTCCTGATCGGCGGTGCGGGCACCGACTCCGTCACGCTGGGTTCGGCGGGCAACACCGTCGTCGTCCGCGGTCTGGAGACCCTGGCCGGCGCGGCTGGCACCGACGTGATCACCATCGGCGACACCGGCACCACCATGCTGGTTTCCTCGCTGGAGACGATCACTGGCGGTGCGGGCAGCGATGCCATCACGCTGGGCACCTCGGGCAGCACCCTGCTGGTTTCGGGTCTGGAGACCCTGACCGGTGGCGTCGGCACCGACGTCGTCACCATCGGCGCGGCCGGCGGCACGCTGCTGGTTTCGGGCATTGAGACGCTGGTCGGCGGCACGGGTTCCGAACTGGTCTTCCTCGGCACGGCCGGAAACACGATCTCGGTGTCGGGCATCGACATCCTGATCGGCGGCGTCGGCACCGACGCGGTGACCTTCGGCTCGGCCGGCAACACGCTGCTGCTGCGCGGCATCGAGACGCTGACCGGCGGCGTGGGCACCGACGTCCTGACGCTGGGCGACACGGGCAACACCGCCTCGGTCTCGCTGTTCGAGACGATTACCGGTGGCACCGCCAGCGATGCCATCACGCTCGGCACCTCGGGCAGCACGCTGCTGGTCTCGGCTCTGGAGACGCTGACCGGTGCCGCCGGCACCGACGTCGTCACCCTGGGCTCGGCCGGCACCACGCTGCTGGTCTCGTCGCTGGAGACGATCGCCGGTGGCACGGGTACCGATGTCATCCGTCTCGGCACCTCGGGCAGCACGCTGCTGGTCTCGGGTCTGGAGACGCTGACGGGCAACGTCGGCACCGACGTCGTCACCCTGGGCTCGGTCGGCAGCACGCTGCTGGTCTCGGCTCTGGAGACGATCACCGGCGGTTCGGGCACCGATCTGGTCTTCCTCGGTTCGGCGGGCAACACCCTGCTGGCTGGCGGGCTTGAGTTCCTGATCGGCGGCGTGGGCACCGATGCCATCACGCTGAGCACCACCGGCAACACCGTCGTCGTCCGTGGTCTGGAGACCCTGGCCGGCGCGGCTGGCACCGACGTGGTCACCATCGGCGACACCGGCACCACCATGCTGGTTTCCTCGCTGGAGACCCTGACGGGCGGTTCGGGCAGCGATGCCATCTCTCTCGGCACCTCGGGCAGCACGCTGCTGGTCTCGGGTCTGGAGACGCTGACGGGCAACGTCGGCACCGACGTCGTCACCCTGGGTTCGGCCGGCAACACGCTGCTGGCTTCGGCTCTGGAGACGATCGCCGGCGGCACGGGCACCGATCTTGTCTTCCTCGGCTCGACGGGCAACACGCTGCTGGCGTCGGGGCTTGAGTTCCTGATCGGCGGTTTGGGCACCGATGCCATCACGCTGGGTTCCTCGGGCAACACCGTCATCGTCCGTGGTCTGGAGACCCTGGCCGGCGCGGCTGGCACCGATGCGATCACCATCGGCGATACCGGCACCACCATGCTGGTTTCCTCGCTGGAGACCCTGACGGGCGGTTCGGGCAGCGATGCCATCTCTCTCGGCACCTCGGGCAGCACGCTGCTGGTTTCGGGTCTGGAGACGCTGACGGGCAACGTCGGCACCGACGTCGTCACCCTGGGTTCGGCCGGCAACACCGTTGCGGTGACGCTGATCGAGACCCTGACCGGTGGCGCCGGTTCGGATGTCGTCAGCCTGGGTACGGCCGGTACGACCATGACCGCGACGTCTCTGGAGACGATCACGGGCGGTGTCGGCACCGACGTCATCACCATCGGTTCGACGGGTTCGACCTTCCTGGCGAACTCCCTGGAGACGATCACCGGCGCCGCTGGCACCGACCTGATCTTCCTGGGTTCGGTCGGCAACACGATCCTGGCTTCGGGCATCGAGATCCTGGTCGGCGGCACCACCACCGATGTCGTGACGCTGGGTACCGCCGGCAACACGATGATCCTGCGTGGTCTGGAGACGTTGACGGGCGATGTCGGCACCGACGTGATCACCATCGGTGACACCGGTACCACCATGCTGGTCTCGGGTCTGGAGACCGTGGCCGGCGGAGCGGGCAGCGATGTCATCGCTCTGGGCACGGCCGGCAGCACGCTGCGGGTCTCGGGTCTGGAGACGCTGACGGGCAACGTCGGCACCGATGTCGTCACCATCGGCTCGGCTGGTACGACCCTCCTGGCCAATGCTCTGGAGACGATCACCGGCGGCACGGGTTCGGAACTGGTGTTCCTGGGCTCGGCCGGTTCGACGGCCCTGGTTTCGGCGATCGACATCCTGATCGGCGGCACGGGCACCGACGTCATCACGCTGGGCTCGGCCGGCAACACGGTGCTGCTGCGCGGCATCGAGACGCTGACGGGCCAGGGCGGCACCGATGTCGTCACTCTGGGCAACACGGCCAACTCGCTGCTGGTCAGCGGGATCGAGACGCTGGTCGGCGGTTCGGCCTCCGACATCGTCACCCTGGGCACGGCCGGCAACACGCTGGTGGTGTCGGGCGTCGAGACCCTGACCGGTGGCGTGGGCACCGACGTCGTGACCATCGGCACCGTCGGTGGCACTGTGCTGGCGCTCGGCATCGAGACGCTGATCGGCGGCACGGGCCTGGAGGTTATCTTCACCGGTTCGGCGGGTGCGACCCTGACCGTCTCGGGCGCGGACTTCGTGATCGGCAACACCGGCACGGACGTCCTGACCCTGGGTTCGTCCGGCAACACCACCACCATCCGCGGCATCGAGACGCTGATCGGCGACGCCGGCACCGACGTCGTGGTTCTGGGTGACACCGGCAACACGATGACGCTCGGCACCGGGATCGAGATCCTGGTTGGCGGCGCGGCCACCGACGTGCTGACCATCGGCACTGCGGGCGCCACCCTGCTGACCCGTGCGATCGAGACCCTGATCGGCAACGTCGGCACCGACGTGATCACGCTCGGCGACACGGCCAACACGATCACCGTGACCGGCATCGACACCCTGACCGGCGGTGCCAGCACCGACATCGTCTTCACCGGTTCGGCCGGCGTGACGATGACGGCTTCGGGCGTCGAGTTCCTGGTCGGCGGTGCGGGTACCGACATCGTCACCCTGGGCTCCTCGGGCAACACCGTCATCACCCGCGGCATCGACACGCTGTCGGGCGGTGCGGGCACCGACTGGGTGTTCCTGGGCGACACCGGCGTCACCATGGCGCTGGGTTCGGGCATCGAGCTGCTGATCGGCGGCGCTGCCACCGACGTGGTCAACCTCGGCACTGTGGGCAGCACCCTGCTGACCCGTGCGGTCGAGACGTTGGTCGGCGCCGTCGGCACCGACGTGATCACGCTGGGCGACACGGGCAACACGATCACCGTGTCGGGCATCGACACCCTGACCGGCGGCGCTGCCACCGACATCGTCTTCACCGGCGCTGCCGGCGTGACGATGCTGGCGACGGGCGTCGAGATCCTGGTCGGCGGCACCGGTTCGGACGTCGTGACCCTGGGTGCGTCGGGTAACACCGTCATCACCCGCGGCATCGACACCATGATCGGTGGTGCGGGCAGCGACCTGGTCCTGCTGGGTGACACCGGCGTGACCATGCGTGCGGAGAGCGGCATCGAGATCATCGTCGGCGGTGCGGCCACGGATGTGGTCAGCCTCGGCGACGGCGGCTCGACGGTCCTGCTGCGCGGCATCGAGACCCTGACCGGCGGTGCCGGCAACGACGTGATCACCACCGGCAACACCGGCGTGACCATGTCGGTCTCGGGCGTCGAGACGCTGATCGGCGGCCTCGGCACCGACTCGATCTCGGTGACCAGCGGGTCGATCCGCTTCCAGGGCGGTACTGGCGACAGCATCAGCCTGGCGTCGGGCAGCGGCACCGATACGGTGGTGTACTCGTCCTTCAGCGACATCGCGTCGCTGGGTGCGAACACCGGCTTCATCTCGGTGTCGAACTTCCAGTCGGGCACCGACAAGGTGCAGCTGACCGGTGATGCCCGGACGACTGCGGACCGGAACAGCGACGCGGCTCTGGCCACGGCGACCGCGGCGACCAACGGGGTGAGCATGACCAACGAACTGGTCAGCCTGTCCTCGGCGGTCAGCGGCAGCCTGACGGATGCCAACCTCGCCAACTTCCGTACAGCTCTGGGTACGCTGACGAACTCGTCGGCTGGTGCGAGCACGCTGGTTCTGGCCAACAACGGCACCAGCAGCGGCCTGTATCAGGTGGTCGACACCAACGGCGACGGCCAGGTGGCCGCCACCGAGGTTCGCCTGCTCGGCGTGTACAACAGCACGGTGCTCTCGCTCTCCGACATCAACCTCGGTTGATCCGGCGACGAAGCATCGCGGTAAAAGGGAAGGGCGCCCGCAAGGGCGCCCTTTTCCTTTTGGAAAAAGGCCGGTCGAGGCGAGCCGGAACGGGCAGGGGCGAAAAGGAAAAGGCGGCAACCGGTTCTCCCGGTTGCCGCCTTTCGTTTACCTCTGCCTCTGCCGTCATCGCCGGTGCCGTCGCGGCGGCGAGGGGCCGTGGTCGGAATGCCGTTCCGGGCGATCCGCCTTGAAGAACAGGATCAGTGGGCGGGCATGGCCGACAGGCGGTCGGTCATGCGCAGGATGCCTTGGGCAAGGCGGATGATGGCGGGCGAGCCGATGAACAGCTCGCGCAGGGCCGATCCCTCGCCGAAGCGGAGCACGAAGCCGTTCGGGTTGAAGACCACCGCGACCTTGGTGGTTTGCGAAAGAACATGCTGGGTGCGTCCCTGGAAGACGGCGTCGAGAATCGACCGCGCCAGTTCGCGCGCGTCCTCGATCTCCAGGCTGGCGATCTCCGGTCCCAACCGGCTTTCGTTGAAGTGGAAAACCCCCTCCATGCGGACGGCTTCGCCGCCTTCGGGCGTTTCGTCTTCGTGCAGGGTGATGTGGGACAGGAACTTGCCGTCCGGGAACAGGACGCTCCGGTCGTCCACCTCGATGTTGATGACGAGCTTGCTGGCGACGGCCATCGGAACTCCATAGGGGATGGGGGATTGGATGCGCCGGTGTGGTGGATCCGGGTGGTTACGGTCCGCCTGCCGGGGCAGGGATAGGGGCAGGGGCGGCCTTGCTGCCTGTCGATCTTCCCCAGCAGATGGAAGGCGTCGGCATGGCGGCGATCGAACTCCAGCACCGCACGGTAACGGGCAGCCGCCTCTTCCCAGCGGCCGGTCTGGCCGTGACCCGTGCCGCCAGACCGGATGGTCCGCCGTCAGTAACTGCGTCGCCGTTACTGGGCGTGGCCATCGGTTCGTTGCGCCCTGCGTGTCATCTCGGCCTCGGCCAGACCGGCCACCACCTCGGCCATGCGGCGTTCGGCGCGCCATCCCAGCAGCCGCTCCGCCTTCGCCGGATTGCCGACGCTGAAGGCGATGTCCGACGGGCGCAACAGGGCTGCGTTGCCGTGGACATGCCGGCGCCAGTCCAACCCGAAATAGGAGAAGGCCTGCTCGACGAAATCCTCCAGCCGGTGCGCCTCGCCGGTGGCGATCACGAAATCCTCGGGCTGGTCATGGGCCAGCATGCGGGCCATGGCGTCGACATATTCCGGCGCCCATCCCCAGTCGCGGGCGATGGACAGAGTTCCCAGTTCCAGACTGTCGGTCTTCCGTTCGGCGATGTCGGCGGCGCCGCGGACGATCTTCTGGGTGACGTAGCGCACCGGACGCAGCGGCGATTCATGATTGAACAGGATGCCCGAACAGGCGAACAGCCCATAGGCCTCGCGGTAATTGGCCACCGCCCAATAGGCCGCCGCCTTGCCCACGCCATAGGGGCTGCGGGGGTGGAAGGGGGTCGATTCGTCGGCCGGACTTCCGGTGTTGCCGAAGCATTCGCTGGACGACGCATTGTAGAACCGCGTGTCGAGCTTCAGGAAGCGGATCGCCTCAAGGATGTTGATGGTGCTGTTGATGGTGCTGTTCAGCGTCTCGACCGGCTGGTCGAAGGACAGCCCGACCGAGGCCTGGCTGGCGAGGTTGTAGATCTCGGCCGGGCGAACCCGGCTGATCACCTCGACCACGCTGCGGAAATCGGTCAGCACGGCCGAATGCAGGACGACCCGGCCGAAGATGCCGAGCTGCCGCAGGTTGGCGAAGCCCGACATCTCCCGGTCGCGGGAGGTGCCGTGGACCGTATAGCCCTTGCCCAGAAGCAGTTGGGCGAGATAGGCGCCGTCCTGACCCGACACGCCGAAGATCAGCGCGGTCTTCGGCTCGCTCCCGGTCGTCGTTCCGATGGTCATGAACAGCGCCTTGTCCGTCGCGGGGCGAGGTTGGAGTCCGTCTGGTGCCTATTGAAGCGCCCGACGGACTCCAAGTTCTTTGTTCTCCGTGTGATTCGCGATTCAAGCGGTTCCGCTTGAATCGGTCACACTTCAGCGATGGTCGTCCCCGTTTGCCGCCAGGCGCATGTCGGCCTCGACCATTTCCCGCACCAGATCGCGGAAGGCGGTGGTGTGGGTCCAGCCCAGCTTGGCGCGTGCCTTGCTGGGATCGCCCAGCAGCAGGTCGACCTCGGTCGGGCGGAAATAGCGCGGGTCGATGCGGACCACCACCTTGCCGGTCTTCTTGCAGACGCCTTCCTCGTCGACGCCCTCGCCGCGCCATTCGATCCCGCGGCCGACATGGCCGAAGGCCAGCTCGACGAACTCGCGCACGCTGTGGGTCTCGCCGGTCGCCAGCACGTAATCGTCGGCCTCGTCCTGCTGCAGGATGCGCCACATGCCCTCGACATAGTCCCGCGCATGGCCCCAGTCGCGCTTGGCGTCCAGGTTGCCGAGATACAGGCAGTCCTGGCGGCCATGCTCGATCGCCGCCACCGCGCGGGTGATCTTGCGGGTGACGAAGGTCTCGCCGCGGGTCGGGCCCTCATGGTTGAACAGGATGCCGTTGCTGGCGTGCATGCCGTAGGCCTCGCGGTAGTTCACCGTGATCCAGTAGGCGTACAGCTTGGCGGCGGCATAGGGGCTGCGCGGGTAGAAGGGCGTGGTCTCCCGCTGCGGCGTCTCCTGCACCTTGCCGTACAGCTCGGAGGTGGAGGCCTGATAGAAGCGCGCGGTCTTCTCCATCCCCAGGATGCGGATCGCCTCCAGCAGGCGCAGAGTGCCGATGCCGTCGGCGTTGGCGGTGTATTCC